>JBQTHV010000177.1:0-4668 GCA_052389555.1 Gemmatimonadales bacterium
AGCTCCTCGGCTCCCCGGATGACAGCGACTCCGCTTCCCAGCTTCGCGATCAGCTTCTGGCGGCGGGCCTGAAGCAACTCGACCGGCACCGGTCCAGCAGGAGAACCTGGCTGCGCCGGGACTGCCGGTGCCAGCAACACGAGCAGGAGAAGGCTCCCGATAGCTACCCAGCGCGAATTGACCACCATGGGAACTCCGGACGGAATCCCATAATAATCGCCCCTGGTCATGCCCCTGGCCCCTCGTCCCTCCGAACGCTATCTTCCGAATCGTGACCAACTGCCGTGCCCGGCGTCCCCCCGCCGGGCCGACTCTTTTTTTGTGCTATGGCTATGCTTGACGAAATGCGGGAAAAGCTGGGTCGGGAGATCGACGACCTCACCCGCGAGCTGACCGTGACGCTTCCGCAGGCCATCGCCCATGCGGCGGCCATGGGTGACCTGCGCGAGAACTCGGAGTACAAAGCCGCCCTGGAGCGGCAGCAACTGGTCCAGGCCCGCCTCGGCCAGCTGCATCATCGCCTGGCCCAGGTGTCGCAGCTCGCGCATTCCGGCGCGCCGGTGGACCGGGTGGGCCTTGGCTCGCACGTCGTAGTCGAGGACGCGGCGACCGGAGATCGGGAGACCTACACCCTGGTGCTGGCCGAGTTGATGGACATCGACGCAGGACACATCTCGCTCGCGTCACCGCTCGGCCGGGCCCTCACGGATCGGAAGCCGGGCGATGAGGTGACGCTTCGTTTGCCCGCGACGACCAGGCGGCTTCGGGTCCTGGAAGTGATCACCATCCACCAGCAAAACGGAGCCCGCTGAGGGTGGACCTCCCTAACCCGCAGGATCCGCCCAAGAAGCTGATCGTTGCCGGCGACCGGCTCCTGATCGAGCCGCAGGAGGGCGAGGAGCGCACCAAGGTGGGTCTCTATCTCCCCCCCACGGCCCTCGACAGCCAGCAGGTGCAGGAAGGCCTGATCGTGGCGACCGGACCGGGCGATCCCATTCCGGACCCGTCAGTATTCGACGATGAGCCCTGGCGAGCGGATGAGAAGACGCCGCGGTACCGCCCCATGCAGGCCAGGGTGGGCGACCACGCCATTTTCTTCCGGAAGGCCGCGGTGGAGATCCGGTTCGAGGGGAAGCGGTATCTCGTGGTGCCCCAGGCCGCGATCCTCGTCTTGGTAAGGGATGAGCTGCCGATTTGAGGGGCCAGGGGCCAGGGGCCGGGGGCCAGGGGCTACCACCCGAGCGATATCACTAGTCGCCATTGCGATTCTCGTCGCGGTTCCCCAGCGAACCTTCTCGCAGAACAGTCCCCTGGTCCCTGGCCCCCGACCCCTGGCCCCTTCCTACGAACCGCACCGCGTCTTCGACACTCACCGCAACCAGTTCATCGACTTCGAGTCGCTGCTGGTCCGGCTGAGCCGGGCTGACCTCGTATTCGTCGGGGAGCAGCACGACGATCCGTCAACTCACCGGATGCAGCTCGCCGTCCTCGAAGGAATTGCGCGCCGGCGCGATTCGGTAGTTTTGGCGCTCGAGATGTTCGAGCGGGACGTCCAGCCGCTCCTGGACCGCTATCTCAGGGGAGAGATGTCTGAAGACTCCTTGCTGGGGTCGGGGAGACCGTGGAAACGGTATGCCACGGACTACCGGCCCCTGGTTGAATTCGCCCGGGAGAGAGGGTGGCCGGTGATCGCGAGCAATGTCCCGAGGCCGCTGGCATCGCTGGTTGCCCGCACCGGCCTCCCCGGACTCGACACGCTCGCTCCTGACAGCCGACAGCATGCTGCGGAGCAGCTCGATTGTCCGCGGGACCGGTACTACGAGCGGTTCGTCAAGGCGATGGGAGATGTTTTCGCGCACGGCCCGACGTCCAATGGCGACAGCACGGATGCCGAATTGCGGATTCGCCGGATGTACGAGGCCCAGTGCCTCAAGGACGAAACCATGGCCGAATCGATCGCGCGGGTTTGGCGGCCGGGGAGGCTCGTGGTGCATGTGAACGGCGCGTTCCACACGGACTTTGGTCACGGCACCGCGGCTCGTGCGGCGGGGCGACTTCGCGCGATGGGCGGAAGCAAGCCGGTTGTCGTGGCCGCTGTTCCGGCTCCGGACCTCGATCGGTTGAAGCCGAGCCGGGATGACCGCAAACGGGGGGACTTCTTGCTCTATGTCCTCGCTCCTGCCAAGCGGGACAGCGTTCCCCGCTGAGGATCCGGGTCCTCCGCCGCCGCCGCCGGCGCGGCGCCTCCTGTTTCAGCGAGCCCTGCGCCTGCGCTGCCCCCTCTGCGGCAGCCGCCCGGTCCTGTTGAGCTGGGTCACGGTCGCCCCGTCGTGTCCCAGCTGCGGACTTCACCTGGACCGCGACGAGCCAGGTTACTGGATCGGGAGTTACACCATCAACCTGTTCATCACCGTGGGTGTGTTCGCCGTGGCGCTGCAAGTTGGACTGTTGCTCACCTGGCCCTCGGTCCCCTGGACGGCCCTCACATTGATCTGTGTGGCCCTAGCGCTTCTGGTGCCGGTGCTGGTATTCCCTCACACCAAGTTGCTGTACCTCGCGATCGATCTGGCCTTCCGCCCCGCGGAGCCGCCCGACGTGGCGACACCGCGAGAACGGGGGTTGAACGCCAAGCACTAGGCGGCCTAACCCGGAGCTCAGGGCACGGCGGTCGAGCCGCAGCTCCCATCCGCCGCCCGCACGGTGGGATACTGGATGCCGAGCTGCTCGAGATAGGTCCGGTACTTCCTGGGATCGTAGTAGTACGGCCGCATCCGCTCGCGATACTTCTCGAGAATTCCCTGGTTCAACTCGATCGCCGGCCGGTCCTCGGGCCGGATCAGCGGCTGATACTTGACCTCCTTCGTCTGCACGTTGCGGAAGTAATCCCACGCGTCGGTAACGAGCTTGGGCGTGAGCAGAATGTCGAGCATCGTCATCGCCATCGCCTTGGCGCCTGCCGTCGCGCCCTGGTGCGCCACCGGGGTCGCCATCGCGATGGCATCGGTCCAGTTGTGACCCGGGAGGCCGGGGATGTTCGATGGGAACCGCAGGGTCACGGTCGGCACCGTCCAGCTCACGTCGCCGATATCGTCCGAGCCGCCTCCGCGTTTCTGCGATTCGGGAACCGGGCCATTGAGGGGATTCCCGAGGGAGTCTGCGAGACCCCGGGCAGGCACCTTCATCTCTTGCTGGAGTGCCCGGGCGAACCGCTCGTCGGCATCGCTCCACCTGGGCAGGCCCACCTTGCGAATGTTGGCGGCCATCGCTTCGGCGATCGGCCGGTTGAAGTGTTGCGGCCACGCGCTGCCCAGCACCCGGGTCGGCTCGAGCGTGGTGCCCGTCATCATCGCGGCGGCCTGCGCGATCGAATCGCCGATGGCCCACAACGCCTTGATGTTCGGATAGTCCAGCTCGCGAAAGTAGTACCACACCGACGCGACCTGCGGCACCACGTTGGGCTGGTCGCCGCCGACGGGAATCACATAATGAGAGCGGTGCGGCAGCCGGATGTGCTCGCGACGGTAATTCCAGCCGATGTTCATCAGCTCGACCGCGTCGAGCGCACTGCGGCCTCGCCACGGCGCGCCGGCCGCGTGCGCCGAAACGCCGCGGAAGGTGTAAAGCACCGACACCAGTCCGGTGCCGTCGGGAGAACCCCAGCCAACCCCGAAGCCGCTGCTCACGTGGCTGAACAGGTTGATGTCCACGTCGGTGAAGAGCCCGCCCGGGACGTAGTAGGCCTTGGTCCCGATCTGCTCTTCAGCCACACCGGGCCAGATCTTGATGGTGCCGGGGATCCGGTCCCGCTCCATGATCTTCTTGACCGCTAGCGCGGCGGTAACGTTGACCGCCATGCCGCTGTTGTGGCCCTCGCCGTGACCGGGAGCCCCCGGTACGATCGGCGCGCGACAGGCTACGCCCGGCTTCTGGGATGCCTGAGGGATTCCGTCGATATCCGTTCCGATCGCGATGACCGGCTTCCCGGTTCCCCACGTCGCGACGAATGCCGTAGGGATGCCGAGGTAATTCTCCTGCACCGTGAAGCCCTCCTTGCGCAGGATGCCGACCAGATACTTCGACGTCTCGAACTCCTGAAACCCCAGCTCGCCGAAGGAGAAGATCTGATCGACCATCTCCTGGGTGAACTTGGCCCGTGCCTCGACGTCGGCGATCGCTTCCGCCTTGAGTCGCTCGAGCCGGGGATCTGCCTGAGGGCTGGCCGGCGTGGATGGTTGCTGACCGGCTAACGGCGGTGCGGCCAGGCCGGCGAACGTCACGATCGCAAGGAGGCGGTGGAACATTGGGAATCCCGGTTGGAGGGTGACCGGCAGAGGTTACTCGGAATCGGGCAAGGCGTCCAGCGCGGTTTGCCTCGGACCGATTCGGGAGATATATAACCAGGGTGCCGCGTCTTCCGGCCGCTCTGCTGGCCAGCCTGCTGGCGGTTTTCGCGACCCCGCCTTCCGCCGAGGATTTCGATCAGCTAGCCCGGGCCGCTCTGCCGAACCTCGATGGGCGGGTTAGGGTCCCGGGGCTACACGACTCGGTCGAACTGATCCGCGACCGCTGGGGTGTGCCGCACCTCTACGCCAGCAACCTCGACGATCTGTTCTTCGCGCAAGGCTACGTCCAGGCCCAGGACCGGCTCTGGCAGATGGACCTGTACCG
>JBQTHV010000178.1:0-18513 GCA_052389555.1 Gemmatimonadales bacterium
CAACGCCGCGAGCCAGTCTAGCATGAGCGTCACCTCCCCTCTTGAAACCAGGTCCTGCTCGGGAAGTGGCAGCACCGCTATCGCCGCCAGACGCTCCGCTCGATTGTAACCCGCTCGACTCCGCTCACACTGCCGCGAAAGCCGGGGTCCCCTCCCTTGTCTCCTCTTTCTCCCTTCCTTAAAGGTCCTTAACCTGCCCTAACCCGCCCCACCCACCGCCAACCTACGCTCTACGCACCAGGCCCGCCAGGGTTGCCTACTTCTAGGCCGGCCGGCGCAATTCCGCCCACCGATTGGTCGCATCGAGCACCGCCAGCACCGCCGCACGCTCCACGTGCCCGCGTACTTCGGTGGTCCCAGTCAGCAACAGCGCGTCCCGCCCGTTCACCGCCTGCACCGCCGCGAACACCATGCTGTGGTCGTTCACCTCGATCACCTTGGCCGTCTCGAGCACCAGCGATCCCCGCGATACCCAGCGGTCCAGCACCGCCACCGTCGCGCGGGCCGCCGCTTCGACTCGCCCTTTCACCGTGTCGGGACCTTCCTCTTCCGAGTTCTCCTCTTTGCCGAGACAGCTCAGGCTCACCTGGACCAGCGCCCGCCCCGGCCGCCGTCCCGGCGCCACCTGGCAGGTCTCGAATAACACGCTCCGCATCAGCGCCTGCTCGCGCACCGCGTGCCGCTCGAGCGTCTCGATCGGCTTGACCTCCGCGGTCTGCGCGATGCTGATCTTGCGATGATCCACCCGCAAACCGAGCTGCGCCAGCAGGGCCGACTCGATATTCCGCACCAGCTGCTTGGGCGCGATCCCCGCCTGGGCCAGGATGTGCACCTCGCTCACTTCGCCGAGCGGGGTGGTCACCACCCGCGCCGAGAGCACCCCCTCGAGCGAGGTGAGCAGGTTCTCGGCCCGCCGCACCCCCCACGGATCGGGGACCTCCCCCGAGATCGCGGGCGGCGGCGGGTTACGATTGGCCCCTCCACCCGCAGGATCGCTCTGGCGCTGCCTCGACGGTTGGCTCAAGTCGCCCCTTTCCCTAGCTCCCTAGCTCCCCAGCTCCCTACTACAGTGTTTCTGCCCATCGCTTTGGCCCGATACAGCGCCCGGTCCGCCATCACCAGCAAGTCGCCCGCGCCCGGATGGGTGGGATCGTACTCCGCAACCCCGATGCTCACCGTCACGGCACCCGGCGGATACCCCGCCCGCCGGCCCACCGCTTCGATCCCCTGCCGAATCGCCTCGGCCACCCGCTCGGCGCCCTCCCCATGCGTGCGGGTTAGGATCACCACGAACTCGTCGCCCCCGTAGCGGGCCGCCAGGTCGGAGGCCCGCACCGCGTTCCGCACCTCGCCCGCCACCGCCTTGAGCACCTCGTTCCCGGCCTCGTGCCCGTAGGAGTCGTTGATCTCCTTGAGCCGGTCCAGGTCGAGGAACAGCACCGTGAAATTCTCGCCGCTCCGCTTGCTGCGCTCGACCTCCTGGGTCAGCCGGTCCCGTAACACGCGGAACGTCGCCAGCCCGGTCAGCAAGTCGGTGGCCGCCTCGCGCTGCGACTCCTCAGCCCGCCGCTCCTGATAGGGCGCGCACTGCCGGAGGCTCGCGCGGCCCAGCGCCGCCGCCTCCGCGAACGCGCGGCAGGTCTCGTACCCGCAGGCCCGGCAGTCCCACGGCCTCCCATTGGGGCCGAGCCCGATCGTCTTCAAAACTTGTTGCACTGCCGCGGCATCGGGGCCGGGGCGCCGCGGCTTGAGATCGAACACCGCGCCAACGCTTGCAATGACACCAGCTTCCACCACCGGCGCCTGGCTCCTCGGCGGCTCCGTGCTTTGCACCACCGCCCGCCGCCAGTAGAGCTCCTCCCGGGGGCCCGAGAGCGGATGATCCAGCGCGCCCTCGGCCGAGAGCACATCCACGAAGCCGAGGGGGAGCTGGTCCACCACCACCGCCCGGTGGAGCGCCGGCAGCGCTCCTAACCCGCGGAGCTTCTGGAACCTTTTGCCGCTCAGCCGCAATTCCTCGAGCAGCACGATCGGCATCCCGCCCGCTGCCGACAGGTGGCGCCGCCGCTCCTGAGGGATCCGGGTGAACACCACCGGTTGCGCCGCCGCGGTCACTCCCCGCACCTGGAGCAACTCGGTCAGCTCGGGGAACGAGATGACCGCATCGATCTCCGCCGCCGTCCCTGCCGGCGGCCCGGAGATCCCCGCATACACGATCTTGACGTCGGGCCCGTAGAGCGAGCGGAGATAGCGCGCTTCCGCCACCGCCGGGATCGCCACCGGCGCCAGGAACGGCACCAGGTCGTGATAGCGAGTCCGCACCGCTTCCACCACCACCGGATCGGTGGAGCGGATCAGGGTCCCGTTCCTCCACTCCCCTTGCTGGCGCCAAAGCCTTTGATACTCGGCCGCCACCAGCTCGTCGCCGATCACCCCGCGCGAGACGGCCCGGAACCCGGCCGCATAACACGCGTTCACCACCTGCTCGGGCACCAGGGGGTGAAAGTACGCGGCGGCCTCGGTCCCCAGGATCAGAATCCCGGTACCTTCCGCCGCAATCGCGACCGCCCGGCCCACCTCGCCTTCGACCTGCACCGCATCGTGCGGACACTCCGGCACGCACAGGCCGCAACGGATGCAGCTCTCGTCGATCACCCGCACCATCGATGCGTCGGGAGCCACCGCGATCGCGTCGGTGGGGCAGACCCGCACACACGCCATGCAGGCGACGCAGGCGTCGCTATCTATGACAAAGTTCACGCCGGGTACTCTACCATAACGAGCCCCGGAAGGCCCAAGATTGGGAAGAAACGCCCGTCTGTCAAGCGCCTCCCTGGTTCAAATGGTTACGGCGTCATTACTTAGGCGAGCCGGTATTGCTTGATCTTGCGGTAAAGCGTCCGTTCGCCGATGCCCAGCTTGGCAGCCGCCTTGCGTCTATTTCCTTGACACTCCCGCAAGGCCGCGCTGATCGCCGCCCGTTCTACATCAGCCATAGTCATGCCAGTACGGTACAATACCTCGGGCTTGGGCTCGGCGTCGTCTGTCGTGAGCTCGATAGGGGTGAGGGCGCTCTCGGGGACCTCGATGACCTGGACCCGGCCGGGCCGTTCGTCGAGCCGGCGGCGGAGCTCTTCGACCTGCATCCGGAGGTCAACCAGGCCCCGGAAGATGAACTCCAGCTCCTGGGTACCAACCTGCGCGGTCCCGCCAGCCGCCCCACCGCCGAGCCGTCCAGCCGCCAGGACTGGAAGCAGCGTAGGTGCCCCCTCCAGAATGTCCTGCGGGATGTCCGACGCGCGGATCTCGCTTCCCGGCGCCAGCACCACCATGGACTCGATGAGGTTCCGGAGCTGGCGGATGTTGCCCGGCCAGGGCGCTTCGACCAGGCGGGCCAGCGCCTCGGCGGTGATGCCGCGGAAGGGGCGGTCGTGGGTCTTGGCGAACTCGCGGATGAACCGGCGGACCAGAAGGGGAATGTCGTCCCGCCGTTCTCGAAGCGGCGGGAGATAGATGTTGAGAACCGACAAACGATAGTAGAGATCCTCGCGGAATTCGCCGACCGCAACGAGGTCCCGCAAAGCGCGATTGGTCGCCGCGACGACCCTCACGTCCACTTTGATCGCCTGGGTGCCGCCGAGCCGGAAGAAAGTCCGGCTCTCGAGCACGCGCAGCAGCTTGACCTGGACCGAGAGCGGGACGTCGCCGATTTCGTCCAGGAAGATGGTCCCGCCGTCGGCCAGCTCGAACCGCCCTAACCTCCGCTCGGCCGCGCCGGTGAAGGCGCCCTTCTCATGGCCGAAGAGCTCCGACTCCAGCAGCGTCTCGGGAAGCGCGGAGCAGTTTACCGCGATGAACGCCTTGCCGCGCCGCGGCGAGAGGTCGTGGAGCGCCTTCGCGACGAGCTCTTTGCCGCTGCCCGATTCGCCCTGCACCAGCACGGTGGCGGAGACCGGCGCCATCTGCTCGAGCTTGACCAGCAGCTCGTGGATCGCCGGGCTCTGGCCGCTGATCCCGGTGTGCTGCTGGAGCCGGCGCCGCTCGACCAGGCGGCGCGCGGTCGCCACCGCGTCGTCGGGTTTGACCGGCTTGGTGAGCACCGCGGTGGCGCCGAGCCGGCTAACCCGCTCGCCCCGCTCGGTGTCGGTGGGTTCGAGCAGCGCCAGCACATAGCTCTCCTGCTCTCGCGCCATGCGCGCGAGCTGGAGCGCGGTGGGCTCGTGCACCGAACCGCTCAGGATCACCAGGTCGGGTTGCTCCCGCCGGAGCGCCGCCAGCGCATCATCCACCGGCGAGACCACTGCGGTAGTGAACCCGGCGGCCTCGAGCGCGGCGTTGAGCGGGACGGCGGTTTCGAGATCGGCGAGAGTGAGCAGGATCTGGGAAGGCATCGTGCTAGTGATCCGTTTGCTGCCCGCGGACGAGCGCCACCGCATGCTCGATCCACTGGGACAGCACCGCGAGTCCGTCGGCCACGCCGCCGGGACTGCCGGGGAGGTTCACGATGAGGGTCTGGCCCCGCACCCCCGCTAACCCGCGGGAGAGCGCCGCGCGGGGGAACTTCGCGACCGCAGCCGCGCGAATCGCCTCGGCGATCCCGGACGCCTCCCGCTCGAGCACGGTGCGGGTGGCTTCCGGGGTCACGTCGCGCGGCGAGAGACCGGTGCCTCCGGTGGTGAGGATGAGGTCCACAATGCTGCCATCAGCCCACTCGAGCAGGGCCCGCACGATCTCCACGGTCTCGTCCGGGATCAGCTTGCGATCCGCCAGCGCGAACCCGCGCTCCGCCACCCACTCCGCGATGCGGTCGCCGGAAACATCGGCCCGCTCGCCTCGCGCGCCGGCGTCGGAGATGGTCAGGATCGCAACGCGTACGGTCATTCCCGGCTCGTTGCTCGGCACTCGGCGCTCGGCACTCGGTGACACCTTTCACTTTTCACTTTTCACTTTTCACTTTTCACTTTTTTCTCACGCTGCCCTTCGTCCAGAACGGCCGCTTCACCACCTCGGCTTCGACCCGCGTTCCCCGGCAATCGACCTCGAACCGCGTCCCTACCTGGGCTGCTGCCGCGGGCAACATGGTGGTTCCGATGGGGTAGCCAAGCGAGGGGCTCTGCCCGCCGCTCCTCACCCGGTCCACTTCTTTCCCCTCGTGCCACACCGGATAGCCGGGCCGGGCGATCGCCTTGCCGTGGAGCCGGAAGCCCACGGTCTTGCGGGTTAGGCCCATGGCCTGCTGCTGCCGGAGGGCCTCCATTCCGACGAAGGGCGCCCCCTTGTGGAGCTTCACGATCCAGCCGAGCCCGGCTTCGAGCGGGGTGATCGTATCGTCGATCTCCTGGCCGTAGAGCGGGTACCCCATCTCGAGCCGCAGCGAGTCCCGGGCGCCGAGCCCGACCGGTACTGCGCCCGCGCGGGTTATGGCTTCCCATAGAGCCACCGTATCGCGCCAGCGGCAATAGATCTCGAACCCGTCCTCGCCGGTGTAGCCGGTGCGCGAGACGAAGCACTGGACCCCGGCGATCGTCCCCGCGGCGCAGCGGTAATACCCGATGGTGCCGAGATCGAGACCGGCCAGCGGCACGAGGGTCGCCTGGGCCTGGGGACCCTGCACGGCGAGCAAGCCGGTCTCCTCCGAGATGTCCTTGAGCCGCACGTTGGCGGTGGCGGCCTGCTTGTGATCGACGATGTGCTCCCAGGCCTTGGCCCGGTTCGACGCGTTGACCACCAGCATCAGCCGATCCTCGAACCGGTACACGGTACCGTCGTCGAGGAACGTCCCTTCGCGGGTTAGGAGCGCCGAGTACTGGACTCCGCCCGGGCCGATGGCGCTCACGTCGTTGCAGGTGATCCGGTTGACGAAGGCGTTCCGGTCCGGCCCGGTGACCTCGAACTCCCCCATGTGCGACACGTCGAACACCCCCATCCCGGTCCGCACCGCCTGGTGCTCGGCCAGAATGCCGGTGGGGTACTGGATCGGCATCTCCCACCCCGCAAAGGGGACCATCCGGGCCCCCAGCGCCCGGTGTATCTCCGCGAGGGGCGTATGTTTGAGCTCACTCATTGGTGACCTTCCCAGGTGGTGCCATTCTGGCAGCGATGAGTCTAGCAGGTGAAGCCGGATTCGGCCAATCGTTGGCAGGGCGCATGGTGGAACGGTACGTTTGGGCGGCTTGGAACTCGGCACTCGGCGCTCGGCACTCAGCTTCTCGACGGAGATGGACTCATGGATCCCCTGATGATCATCATGCGGCTGCTCCACATCGTCCTGGGAGTGTTCTGGGCGGGTACCATGATCTTCAACGCGTTCTTCTTGCTGCCGGCCATGCGAGAAGCCGGTCCGGAAGGCGCGAAGGTGGCCCAGGGGCTGATGCGCCGGCGGTTCCTTACGGTGATGCCGGTCGTCGCGGTGGTCACGATCCTCGCCGGCCTCTGGCTCTACTGGAAGGGATCGCTCGGCTTCCAGCCCGAGTACATGGGCTCCGGTTGGGGGATGGCGATCGGGACGGGGATGGTGACCGCTCTGGTGGCGCTCGGGCTCGGCCTCGCGATCGTGCGGCCCTCCATGCTCAAGGCGATGGCGATCTCCCAGGCGGCCGGGTCGGCGCCTCCCGCCGAGCGGGACGCCCGAATGGCGGAAGCCCAGGCGCTCCGGGCCCGGGCCGGGAAGGCGAACGTCTGGGTCGCCCTGTTGCTCCTGGTCACCGCCGCCCTGATGGCGGTCGCACGGTATCTGCCTAACCCGCAAGGCTAACCCCAGCGGTGCGTCATCGGTTAGTCTGCGTCATCTGGGTAATCTGTGGATCCAAGTCCTAACCCGCAGCCGGGGCAACCGGCCCTGCTAAGGGTCCTCCGGCGCCGGGAGCTGGTCGCGCTGGGGATCAACACGATCATCGGGGCGGGGATCTTCGGCCTCCCCGCCGAGGTGTTCAAGCGGGTCGGGGTGTACAGCCTGCTCGCCTTCGTGGTCTGCGGACTCCTGGTCTCCTTCATGGTGCTGTGCTTCGCTGAGGTGAGCAGCCGGTTCACCGGGACCGGCGGCCCCTATCTCTATGCGCGGGCCGCCTTCGGTCCGCTGGCCGGCTTCGAGGTGGGGTGGCTGCTCTGGATCGCCCGGCTCACCGCCTTCGCGGCCAACTGCAACCTGTTCGTCTCCTATCTCAGCTTCTTCTGGCCGGAGGCCGGCGCGGGCATACTGCGCGGCGTGGTCATCACGGCCATCGTAGCGGGGCTCACCGTCCTCAATCTCACCGGGGTGAAGAACGCGGCCACCGCGAGCAACGCGTTCACCGTTGCCAAGCTGCTGCCGCTCCTCCTGTTCATCGGGGTCGGCCTGTTCTTCCTGCGGCCCGGGGCCTACGCCGCGGCCGCTCCCCCCGGGTTAGGCGAGTTCTCGGTCTCGGTGCTGCTCCTGGTGTTCGCCTTCAGCGGGTTCGAGCTCGCCACCATCACGGCAGGGGAGGCGCGCGACCCGCGGGGCGATCTGCCCCGGGCGTTGCTCATCGCCATGGGGGTCGTGGTCGCGTGTTATGTCCTGGTGCAGTTCGTGGCGATCGGCACCCTGCCGGCTCCGGCGCTCGCCCAATCGACCCGTCCGCTGGCCGACGCGGCGAGCCGGTTCCTCGGGGCGCCGGGCGGCGCGATCATCTCGGCGGGCGCGCTGGTCTCGATCGGCGGGAACCTGCTGGTGATCGTGCTGGTGGCACCCCGGCTCCTCTACGCGATGGCGGAGCGCGGTGAGCTGCCCCGCTGGTTCGGCGCGGTGCATCCCCGGTTCCGGACGCCGTATCTGGCGACTCTGGCCACCTCCCTCCTGCTTCTGACCCTGACGCTCACCAACACGTTCGTGTACGCGGCCACCATCAGCGTGATCGCGCGGCTTCTGGCCTACGGCTCGACCTGCGCCGCGCTCCCGGTGCTCCGGCGGAAGCCTAACGCGCCGCCGGCGGCGTTTCGCGCCCCGGCGGGCGTCGTCCTTGCGATTGTCGTGCTGGTGCTGACGCTGTGGCTCCTCGCTCAGACGACGGCCCGCCAGGCCCGCGACGGCGCGATCGCGGTCCTGACGGGCCTGGTGATCTACTGGCTGGGCCGCCGGAAGAAGGAGTAGCCGTTACATCCCGCTCTTGCCGAGCGAGATCGACACGCCCAGAATCTTGGGCAACCGGAAACCGCCTCGCATGGCCCACGACTGCTTCATCTCCTACTCCAGCCCCGACAAGAACACCGCGCTCGCGGTGCTCCATGGGCTGGAACGGGCCGGGATCCGCTGCTGGCTGGCGCCCCGGGACATCAAGCCCGGCGCGATCTGGGCCCAGGCCATCATGGAGGGCATCGCGGGGGCCCGGGTTCTGGTCGTGGTCTTCTCCGCCAACGCGAACCGTTCGGCCAACGTGATCAACGAGGTGGACGCCGCGGTGCGGAAAGGCGCCATCATCGTGCCATTCCGGATCGAGGACGTGATGCCGGAAGGGGCGATGGAGTATCACCTCCGCACCCGGCACTGGCTCGACGCCCTGACCCCCGATCTCGAGGCCCACACCAAGCGGCTGGCCGAGCAAGTCAAGTCGCTCCTGGAGACTGCCCCGGCGGTCAGGCCGGAACCGCCCTCGGCCCACCGGGAGAAGCCGGCCGACCTGCCGCCCAGACCGGCGCGACCGCCCCAACCACCGCGCGGTCCGCGGGGGCCGCGCAACTGGAAACGGATCGCGGCCCTGGCCGGGATCGGCGCGGTGGCGGTGCTCGGCGCGGGTTATGCCCTAACCCGCAAGCGCCGGGTGGCCGACGTCGAGTTCACGGTCCGCCAGGTGTCCAGCGCGGGAGGCAACGAGCTGACGATGCGGATGCGGAGCACCGGACTCCGCTTCTTCGAGGCGGGCCCGACCATGCCCGCCGTCAGCCAGCGCCAGTACGCCACCACCTTTGCCGCGGGCGCCTCGCGCTACCTCCACGTCGAGGTCAACCTGGCCTACGAAGCGCCGGGCCGGGAGATCACCGCCCCGATGGCATGCGACCTGTTCAGCCGGGGCGACCAGGTCTACGCGACGCTCTCGATCAACGCCCGGATCCAACCGGCCTGGACCCAGAGCGCGCACGCGGTGGGCTGGGGCACCGCCCGCGGCGGCTCGTGGACCACAGGCCGTTATCGGGTGGAATGCAAGTACGGCGGCAAGCTGATCGGCCGCGATTGGTTCGACGTGGTGGCGGGCGGGGCACCGTCCTCCGGCAGTCCTCCCCCGGCCCCCGCGCCGCGCCCGCCCCCACCCCCACCGCCGCCGGCATCGCGCCTCCTCCCGGAGCGGACCCGCCTCCTGCCCGAGTCGCCGGTGATCACCGCGGGGCCGCTGGGGGACCTGGGAGCCCGGGTTAGGTCGCTCCGGTTCTACGAATCGGGGTACGGCGCGATCCCACCCGGGGAGCGACGCTACCGGAGCCGGTTCCCGGCGGCCGAGGCCCGCTTCGTGAACCTCGAGCTCACCCTCGAGCACCCGGCCCCGGGGCGGCCCCGGAGCGGCGGGGTCACCTGCCGGTACCTGAACGAAGAGAACCGCGGGATCGGGCGGGTTAGGATCACGGTCCGGATCGAGCCCTCGTGGACCGTGACGGTGAGCACCAGCGGGTGGGGCGGGCGCAGTCCGGGAACCTGGACGCCGGGGAGCTACCTCGTCGAGTGCGATGACGGGCGGGCCACGGTAGCCCAAGGGAGGTTCCAGGTTTACTGACAGGCTATTGGCTATTGGCTATTGGCTATTAGCTATTGGTAACTGCCCTCCGGGTTAGGCTCTTCCCAGTAGCCAATAGCTAATAGCCAATAGCCTACTTCAAGAAATACTCCACTGTCGACACGACCCGAACCGTCTTCACGATCTGGCTCGCTTCCGAAATCCCCTGGGCCTGGTCGCGGGGAAGGATCTCGAACACACCCTGATTGGCGCGCCGGATTCCGCCGAGGGTGCTCCGCGAATCGCGGGCGAACTGTTCGGCCGCTTCGCGGGCCCGCGACGTTGCTTCGGCGATCATCTCGGGCTTGAGCCGGTTCAAGCCGGTGAAGATGAAGGTCGGCCCGCCCCCACCCCATTCCTCTCCCGAAGAGAGCACGATCCCGGCCCCCACCAGCTCCCCCACCCGCTGGCTCGCCGCCAACACCAGGTCCGGTTTGTCGGAGCGGACCAGCACGGTCTGGCGAATCACGTAGCGGCTGGTCACCCGCGAGGCATCGGCGAACTGATTGGTGTAGGCGTCGGTCACCTGAAAATCCTGCATTGCGAGCTGCGTCGTATCGACCTGGCTCCTGGCCAGGAACTGCTTGATCCGCGCGATGCTGGTCTGCAATTGGGCGTGCGCCTGAGGCAGGTCGTTCGACGCAGCCGAGAGCCGCAGCGGCCAGATCGCGAGATCGGCGCGGGCCTCCCGCTCCGAGATGCCCTTGACGGTGACGAAGCGGTCTGCGGCGCGAATGCGTCCGAGGCCGACGCCCGCAAGCAACCCGGCTACCGCCATGCCGGCGGCGAGGATCAGCGAGCCGATGGGACGATCGGTGGACATCTCCCGACTCCGATGGGCGGTTGAGGCGGGAATATAGCTATTGGCTATTGGCTATTGGCTATTGGCTATTGGCTATTGGCGATTGGCGATTGGCGATTGGAAGTTGATCTAACCCGCCGGGCGGTTTCCAATAGCCAGTAGCCAATAGTTATAATCCGACGTGAAGCGGCGCGCGCTGGTCCTGGCCGGCCACGGATTGGTGATCCTCGGCGTCATCGGGGCGTTTCTCCCCGTGATGCCGACGGTGGTCTTTCTGATCCTCGCGGCCGCGTGTTATGGGCGCGGCAATCCCGCCTTGCATCGCCGGCTGCTCGAACACCCCCGCTGGGGCCCGCCCCTCCGGGACTGGGAAGAACACCGGGCCATGTCGGTGCGAGCCAAGATCCTCGCGATCGCCATGGTCGCCATCGGGATTGCGGTGTCTGCGACGTGGCTGGTGGAGAAGACCTGGCTGCGCGCGCTGCTCGTGGCGACCGGCGCAGCCGTGGTGGGGTTCCTGCTGTCGGTCAGGACGCGGCGATAATGCTGGACGGCTGGACGGCCGGGGGACTGGGGGGCTCGGCGCTCGGCGCTCGGCGCTCGGCTAGAGGATGTACTTCCGCAGGTCGTCGTCGCCCAAGATCTTGGCAAGCCGCTGCTTGACCATCGGCACGTCGATCACGATCCGCTTCTCGGGCCAGTCGGGCAGCTTGAAGAGCATCTCTTCCATCAGGGTGGACATGACCGTGTGGAGACGCCGGGCGCCGATGTTCTCCATGCGCTCGTTGGCAATTCGCGCCACCCGGGCAATTTCGCGAATCGCGTCCGGCTCGAACCCCAGCTCCGCCCCTTCGGCCGCGACCAGCGCGGCGTACTGCTTGGTGAGCGCGTTCTCCGGCTCGGTCAGAATCCGGATGAAGTCTTCCTCCGCGAGCGGGGCCAGCTCGACCCGGATCGGAAAGCGTCCTTGCAGCTCGGGGATCAGGTCCGACGGCTTGGAGACGTGGAACGCACCCGCGGCGATGAACAGGATGTGATCGGTGCGCACGTAGCCGTAACGGGTCTGCACCGTTGATCCCTCCACGATGGGGAGGAGATCACGCTGGACGCCCTCGCGCGAAACGTCGGGTCCCGCGGTGCTCCGCTCGCCGGCGATCTTGTCGATCTCGTCCACGAAGATGATGCCGTGGTTCTCGGTCCGGTCGAGCGCCTCGTTGACCACGTCCTCCTGATCCACCAGCCGCTTGAGCTCTTCATCGATCAGAATTCGTCGAGCTTCCACCACCCGCACGGTGCGGCGCTTCTTGGGCCGTGGCATCATCTCCCGGAGCCACTCGCTGAAGTTGAAGTCGGTCCCCTCCATGCCCGCGGGCGGCTGCATGAAGTCGATGGGGGGGAAGGCTTGCTGGGTGACTTCGATCTCGACCTCCCGGTCATCCAGCTTTCCCTCGACGAGCAGTGCCTTGAGCTTTTCTCGGGACCGCCGTCGGCTTTCTTCCTCAGCGGACGGCTCGGGGCCATCGGGTCCGCTCGTGCCACCCCCCGAAGGAGGGGTGGCAGGGGCCGGCGGAGGCGGGGGCAATAACAGGTCGAGCACCCGCTCATCGGCGCGGGCCTCGGCCTGGGGCCAGACCTCGTCCTCGCGCTCGGTGCGCACCAGGTTGACCGCGGCATCCACCAGATCGCGCACCATGCCCTCCACGTCACGGCCGACATAGCCCACCTCGGTGAACTTGGAGGCTTCGACTTTCACGAACGGCGCGCCGGCGAGTCGAGCGAGGCGTCGCGCGATTTCGGTCTTGCCGACCCCGGTCGGGCCGATGAGGATGATGTTGGACGGGGTGATCTCATCCCGCATCGGCTCCGGCGCCTGAATGCGACGCCACCGATTGCGCACCGCGATTGCGATCGAGCGCTTGGCCGCATCCTGCCCGACGATGTAGCGGTCCAGCTCAGCCACAATCTGGGCCGGCTGCATTTCCTCCAGCCAGGGGAGCGGCTGCTGCAACTCGGTGGTCGGGGCGGGTGCCGGGGCGGTGGTCGTCATTACCGGCAGGGAATAGAGAACGGGAAATAGCAAGTAGGGCCAGGGCTGCCGGGCCAGTTACGCTCGGTGAGAGCGCGGCATGACGCAGAGGAACCTGCCTTGAGACCCCTATTCCCCATTCCCCACTCCCTGTTCCTTTTCACATCTCCAAGATCGTCACATTCCGATTCGTGAACACACAGATGTCGGCGGCAATGTCGAGCGCGCGCTGCACCACCTCACGCGCGGAGAGATCCGGATCGTGGTACAGCGCCCGTGCGGCGGCGAGGGCGTAGTTCCCGCCCGAGCCTACCGCCAGCACGCCATCATCGGGCTCGATCAGCTCACCTGACCCGCTGA
Organism: Gemmatimonadales bacterium; assembly: GCA_052389555.1. GTDB lineage: Bacteria > Gemmatimonadota > Gemmatimonadetes > Gemmatimonadales > GWC2-71-9 > JABFSM01. The sequence continues at coordinate 12,908 of JBQTHV010000178.1, forward strand.
TCCAGAAGATATGCTCGAGATCGGCCACCACCAGCAGGGCCTCGAGCCGCCGGAGCACCCGGTCGCTGCGCCAGTCCTTGGCCAGCTCGACCGCGGCGCGAGGAAGGTTGCCGGGGTAGCGATCGAGTTTTTCCTCGAAGCGCTCGAACAGGTTCAGCGCGTCGGCCACCGATCCCGCAAACCCCGCGAGTACCCGCCCTCCTTTGAGACTCCGGACCTTATTGGCACTGCCCTTGACGATCGTGTCGCCGACGGAGATCTGCCCGTCACCGCCTAGTGCCAACCGGCCCGCTTTTCGGACTGCAAGAATTGTCGTGCCTCGAACCTGAGCCATACGGCCCCTCCCAACCCAACCATAAAGGACGCTTCCCGGACCAGAAACCTACCCTGCCCCGCCGCGACTGCCCCAGGTCAACTTGATCGGAGCAGGCGTCTTGGGCCAATACCGGTCCCCGGATCGGATTGGCCCCCAAGGAGCAGGTCGGTATCTTGGGATTCGAGACGAAGCCAGGGAGAATTGAGGTAGTGAGTAGGCCGGTTCAGCCGTTCCAATCGCACGGAAACGGGCAGATCGACCCCTCCCGCTTTGCCGCCATCGGGACCGGTGTGGTGTTCGAGCCCGGCGTTCTCGTCTTTCATCCCGAATCGATCCACTTGGGATCCAACATCTACATCGGCCATCAGACGATTCTCCAAGGCTATCCGAAGAACATGCTCACCGTCGGGAGCGATACCTGGATCGGCCCACATTGCTTCTTCCACAGCGGCGGTGGGCTTCACATCGGAAGCAGGGTTGGGATCGGGCCCGGCGTCAAGATCATCACGAGCACGCACCGAGAGGAAGGCGCCGGGGTCCCGGTGCTCTTTAGCGACCTCGAATTCGCGGAGGTCACCGTGGAGGACGACTGCGATATCGGGGTCGGGGCTATCGTGCTCCCCGGGGTCCGGATCGGGCAAGGAGCTGTGGTCGGTGCAGGGGCCGTAGTGACCAAGGAAGTTCCCTCCTTCTCGGTGGTGGCGGGAGTGCCGGCGCGACTGCTCCGGAGGCGGGATCAGCGTTGAAAGTCCTGCACCTTCCTTACAACGTCGGATCCCAGATCTCAGTAACGGTGCGGGGATTGCGCTCCATCGGGATCGACGCCCGAGGTATGGTCCTTCCGGCTCTGGGCGACTTCATCCATTCCCATGATGACGTTGAGGTGCTGCCCGAGGCTCCCGAGCTACCGCGGCGATTGCGCTGGGCCAGGCAACATGCAGTCCGTTATGGTCGCCTCCTGGGAGCCATCCGGTGGGCGGATATTCTGCACTGGCATTTCGGGTCGCTGTTGCTCCGGGGTGGGGCAGAGCTCCGCTGGGCCCGCCTCCTCCGCAAACCCGGAGTCGCCGAGTTTTGGGGCAGCGATATCCGGGTCGCCGAGATCGAGGCAGACGACAATCCGAATTTCGCGGCCTATGCTCCCCGGGAGTACCTCGCCCGCCAGACTCCCCTGCATTCGCTCGAAACCCAGCTCCCGTTCGCCCGCGCCGGGTTTGCCTGCCTGGTGTCCCATGCCGCCATGTTACGACACGTCCGAACCGATCTGTGGGCGCGGGTTTATCTGGTCCGGCAGCGAGTGCTCCTCTCGGAATACGTTCCCCGGCCTCCCGATCCGCGGCGGAGTCGTCCGTTGATCGTCCATAGCCCTTCCAATCCCGAGTTGAAGGGGACTCGATTCGTGCTCGCCGCTGTCGAGAAGCTCCGGCGCAAGTACGATTTCACCTTTCGGCTGGTCCATGGCATCCCGCGGCGGGAAGCTCTCGCCATCATGAGCGAGGCCGACGTCTTTGTGGACCAGGTGATCACGGGGACTCATGGGCTCGCCACGCTCGAGGCCATGGCGTTCGCCAAGCCGGTGGTGTGCTACATCAAGCCCTCGATGGTCGGAGAATATCCGCAGGAATTGCCGATCGTGGGCGCCAACCCCGAAACCCTCGAGGCCACGCTGGACGATCTGATCGGAGACGGAGAACGGCGCCGAAGCCTCGGGTTGGCCGGACGCGCCTACGTAGAGCGTTATCACGACGCCCGAACGCTCTCCGCGGAGCTCGAGAACATCTACCGCTCGCTCCTCTCCCAGCGTAACGGCTTTCTCGCCCGGTGACTCCGCCTCGCTCGATCCCCATCGCACGCCCAGCCGTCGGCGAAGAGGAGTGGCGCGCGTTACGTGAGTCCCTCGAGTCCGGCTGGCTGATCCAAGGCCCGAAAGTCCGGGCATTCGAGGACGCCTTTGCCCGGCGGCATGGTATTCAACACGCGGTTGCCACCAGCAACTGCACCACGGCACTGCATCTCGGCTTGTTGGCGGCGGGCGTGGGCCCTGGGGACGAGGTTATCGTGCCGGCGTACACCTGGGTTGCGACCGCCAATGCGGTGCTCTACGCCGGAGCAACGCCGGTGTTCGTGGACGTGCGCGGGGACAGCTACAATCTCGATCCCTCCCAGATCGCGGCGGCGCTTAGCCCGCGAACCAAGGTGGTCATCGCAGTGCACTTGTTCGGTCTCTGTGCCGACATGGACGCGCTGCGCGCCGGCCTTCCCACTAGCGTCGTCGTGATCGAAGACGCGGCCTGCGCCGCTGGAGCGGAGTATCATGGATCGCCCGCCGGCGGACTGGGTCAGCTCGCCTGTTTCAGCTTCCATCCGCGGAAATCCATTACGACGGGAGAGGGCGGGATGCTCACCACCGACGACGAGTCGATCGCCCGCAGCGTGCGAGTGATGCGGAACCATGGTCTGAGCGAGCTGGACCAGGGAACTCCGCCGTTGCATCCCTATCTCGCTGACGTCGAGCGACTCGGCTTCAATTACCGCTTGACCGACCTCCAGGCAGCCATCGGGATCGTGCAGTTGGCCAAGCTCGACGGCTTCATCTCGGAACGGGCCCGCTGGGCCCAGTGGTATGCGAGCGAGCTCGCCGACATCGACTGGCTCCGGATGCCGGCTGCTCCCCCGGACTACCGGCATGCCTGGCAGGCGTTCGTCACCGTGGTCGACGAGCACGCGCCGCTCTCGCGGGATCGGCTCATGACCCGGCTCCAGGAGAAAGGCGTCGCAACGAGACCCGGAACCCATCTGGTTCCCGAGCTGACGCTGTATCGCGAGCGGATCGGGTTCGAGCCGGAGCGATACCCGGTCGCGACCCGGCTCGGCGCACAGGCGCTCGCGATCCCGCTTCATAACTGCATGACGGCCGACGACTACCGGTACGTGGTGGAGGTACTGCATGAGTTCTGAGCGAGCAGCGTCCCCTCCCGCCGCCGGGCCGGACCCGGCGCTCAACGGGCAGACCGTCTTCATCACCGGCGGCGCGGGCTTCATCGGTGCGACGGTCGCCGGGCATCTGCTTGCGGAGAACGAGGTGGTGCTCTTCGACAACCTCGAGCGGAATTCGCTCCAGCAGCGGCCGTTTCGCAACCACCGGAACCTCCGCCTGATCGAGGGCGACATGCTCGACCTCGCGGCCCTAACCCGGACGATCGAGGACGTCAATCCGACCCACATCGTGCATTGCGCCGCTATTGCGGGGATCGATACGGTCATCCAGAGCCCGGTGCGCACGCTGGAGGTCAATATGGTGGGCACGGCGAGCCTGCTCCGGGCTGCCTGCGTGCTCAGACGGCTCCAGCGCATCGTGTGTTTCTCGTCGAGCGAGGTGTTCGGCCAGACCGCCTTCCAGTCGGACGAGGACGGGGCCGCTATGATCGGAAAGGTGGGGGTGGCGCGGTGGAGCTACGCGGTCTCGAAGTTGTCCGGCGAGCATCTCGCCATCGCCTACCACAAGGAGCGGGGTCTGCCAACCACCGTCCTCCGGCCGTTCAACGTTTACGGCCCGGGTCAGGTCGGTGAGGGCGCCCTCTCGAGATTCATTCAGCGCGCGCTCGCCGAGTCCGATCTCGAGATCCACGGCGACGGCACCCAGATCAGGGCCTGGTGCTATATCGAGGACATGGTTCGCGGCGTGCTGCTGGCCCTGGAGCACCCCCAAGCCATCGGCGAGACGTTCAACATCGGAAATCAGCGCGCCGTGATCACCATCTACGGCCTGGCCAATACGGTCATCCGCGTGCTTGGCTCACCCTCCAAGGTACGATTCGTGCATCGTGATTATGCGGACGTCGAATTGCGGGTTCCGAGTGTCAGGAAGGCCCGCGACCTGCTGGGGTTCGAGGCCCGAGTAGACCTCGAAGAGGGGATCGCCCTGACGGCGGCTTCCTATTCGGGTTAGGCGGGGCCACGGTCGGGATTCATGCCGCGCAATCACATCGCGGCTGCTCTCGACCGAAAGGTTATCCGATGCTCCTAAGCGCGCTGAAGGCCGTCCCCGAGCGCACCCTCATCCGGGATGGCCAATTTCTCTCTCTGGCCTTCATCGATCATCCGGCTCAGCCGATGATGTTGGTCGCGCTGTACCAGGGCCGCTACCTCGGGCAGGTTCAGCAGTCCTCCGGCATTAGTTGCGTCATCACCACAGAGCGGCTTGCGCCCCACATCCCCGAGCACTTCGGCCTGCTGCTCGCTGCCGATCCCAAGAACGCGCTCTATGACGTTCACGAGTATCTGGTGCGCCACACCGATTTCTACGGACGCCCCGCCTCGAGCCGGATCGCGGAGAGCGCCACCGTGCATCCCGGGGCCTACCTGGCTCCTCACGACGTCGAGATCGCGACCGGAACCGTGATCGAGCCCCATGCGACTATCCTGGAGCGCACCCGCATCGGAGCGGGGGCCGTGATCCGGGCCGGGAGCGTGATTGGGGCGGAGGGATTCAGCGCTCGCCTCGTGGGCGGCCGCCAAGTGAGCGTTCCGCACGCTGGTTGGGTCCAGATCGGGGAGGAGGTTCAGGTGCTCTCGAACTGCACCATCGTCCGCGCCACGTTCGGGGGAGCCACGACCATTGGCGAGCAAACCGTCATCAACGCGCAATCCTATATCGCCCACAACGTCCGCATCGGAAAGCGGTGCCGCATCGCGGCCGGAGCCGTGATCGCCGGCAGTGCCCACCTCGGCGATGAGGTTTGGATCGGACCGAATGCGGTCATCTCGAATAGTGTTCGCATCGGCGACCGGGCCTGGGTCGGCCTCGGAGCCGTGGTCGTGCGCGACGTGGCCCCGGGCGAGCGGGTCTCGGGCTACTACGCCATCCCCCACCGAACGTTCCTCGCGAACCTCGCCCGGGGGAGGTCGGAGCCGAACGACTAGGGATTCCTAACCCGCGGCATCGCGGATCAGGACAAACTCGTACTGCAGCGCCTCCAGGGTCCGGACCATCTCCAGGAAGAGATCGCGCACGCCCCGGCCGTTACACCGCTCCCGCCGCAGGCCCGCCGGATCGTGATAGACGGCCTTCGCCCGGACGTAGTGCTCCTGGCTCTCGGTGTTCAGCACCAGGTGAACCGGATGGACGGCCAGAACCTTGAGTCCCGGCTGCGCCAGCGCGGGCGCCGGAAGCTCCAGTGCCGATTGCCTGCCTAACTCGCAGTACTCGAGGTGAAAGGCATCCATCCAGAAGAGAGGGACCTCGGTAAGCTCATGGCCGAGCGGATAGGCTCGGATGCCCGGCTGGAGG
>JBQTHV010000179.1:0-10819 GCA_052389555.1 Gemmatimonadales bacterium
GCTGGTCCGAACCGGCGCCGATCTCGTGCTCTGCGGGCACGATCATCAGGAGGGGGCGGGGCAGATCGATGGCGTGGTGGTCGTGGCGACCACGAGCGGCCACACTCGGGGACGGATCCGCGGGAACCGCCCGTCGGCGTTCAACCTGGTGACCATCGAGGATACCGCGATCGGCGTGCAGCACCTTCGCTGGGACCGGGAGAGCCGCCAGTTCGTGCCGTCGGACTTCGCGCAATTCGGACGGATGCGGGTAGTGGCAGCTCGGTGAAGGCCAACCTGCTCGGGCGATTTGCGGCCGGCCGGATCGCGGGGTACCCTATTCCGGATCCCGGAATGATCCTCGGCGCGGAGGTCCCTGGCCATGCGTTGGGGTGCGGTACGCGTTCTTCTGCCGGCGCGCTTCGTACTGATCGCGTGGCTGACTGCCTGCGCGTCGGTTCACGGTCCCCGTAGCATCTACTTCGATTTCGTGCGGCCTGATCAGCACCCGCCGCTGATCGTAGGGCCGCCCAACGCCGACTCGCTCTGGGGTCCGGCCGATTCGAGTGCCCGGGGCGATGGGATTGCGGAGTCGCGCCGCGCCGGGCTCGAAGAGTTGGTGCGACGCTTTGCGCCGTCCGTAGTGCTCCCCAAGGGCGACTATACCAAGGTCAGCGGACGCAAGTACCGCCTGCTCCCGATCGATGCCCGCCTCATTGCCGACACCCTGCGAGTGGATCGGATCCAGGCTGCTCCCTACCGATTCCACGATTCGCTCGACTACGCCCTCAGCCAGATGTCGGTCGATTCGATGGCAAGGCTGGTGACCCAGCTTCGCCGCTACGAGGCCGACCCGGACTTGCTGGTGACTTTCTATTTTGATTTTCCCGGGGGGTCGCCGCGTGAGTGGTGGCGCGCCTATGCCGCCTTCCGTACCGGGCCGGATTCGTCGCGCTGGGCCCAGCCGACCGTCTATGCCCATCCGTTTCGGTTGCCGGACGGACGGATCATGATCCAGTACTGGTACTTCTATCCCTTCAACGATTTCATCGGCAATCACGAGGGCGACTGGGAGCACATCAACGTAGTGCTCACTCCCGATCGCTCCGCTATCGCGGAGGTCCACTATTACTTCCACCACCGGAGCGTGAACCTGCCGCAGGGCAAGTTCCGTCCCCGCATCGTCGATAGCACTCACGTCGTTGCCTGGGTGGGCGGACGGATGTACAACGTGTTCGACTACCCGATCCGGCTCCTCGGAAGGGAACGCAATGAAGGGTCGCACGCCCACTTTCCTTTTCCCGGCGAATGGGAAGGTGCGGCCGGGCTCGGGGCCCCGGAAAGCGTGCGGCCCGCTGGGGACTCGAGCCGGGTGATCTCCTGGGACCGGTTTCGAGTGATTCTCATGCCGGAAGCGGAGCGCCTCGACTACCTGCGCCACCCCGAAGTTCTGAAGGAGTGGGCTTGGCATGTGCTGCCGGTGCGCTGGGGGTTTCCCGCCGTGCCGTCGTTCGGATGGGAGATCAGAACGGCAGACGTAGGCAATCGGGCTCCGTTCGGTCCTGCGTACAACGCCGCTTGGAACCGGCCGGCCCCGGGCATTCTGTATCCGGCATACCACCTCAAGAAGATTCACCCGATCCGGTCGGTGATCGAGGACCTGCTTCAGCCGTGGTACTGGCCCTATGCCTTCCGGACCCCTCGCTACGTGCACGATACCCGGGGTCTGTTGAGCCGCGACGACATGGTGCGCCTCGGGTACGCCCCGCCGAGTGGCTGGCGCGAATTCGGCATCGGAGGGCCGGTGCTCGGCGTGCATGTCGCCTATCCCACCGGTGGCTTCGCCGAGAACTATCCTCACTCCTTTGGCTTCTCGGTCTGGCGGAACTTCTGGGGGAAGGTTCGCTTCGGCGGCCTGGAGGCGATGGGCGGCTACCAGCGTTTCCGGCGGAGCGATGGGCTGGGCGGAACCCTGGTGGTCTATCCCTTCACCGCCAGCGCCGTGGCGCGAATGCCGGAGGCTACCCTGCGACCGTATGCGACGTTGGGAGGGGGCGCCTATGGATGGGAGGCTCGCGAGCGAATCGACCAGAGCATCCAGCAGGTCGCCTCCGGGTGGAGTCTCGGATGGACGGGGAGTGTCGGCGTCGAATACTATTTGCGACTCAACCTGGCCCTCGACGTCGCGGTGCGTTATCACCACATGACCCGGGGACCGGGTGCCCCCGCCGGGGTTCCCGAGGGCCCCCTCCGGTTCTACTCGCTTTGGATAGGGCACTACCTCAGATTCTAGCTGGTTCCTTAGGCCAACCCCTCCAATCGGAGAGCTGGTTCGTGGCGTTGGAATCGCTCTGGTGATCCCGGTACAACTCGATCTCTTCGGGAATGAGGAGTGGGGATTGGGGAGTGGGGCCTTGCCCGTCGAGAGTCATTCCCCATTCCCCACGCCCCATTCCCCACTCCCCTCTCGACTGCATGCCGCCGGCCTGCCGGCAGATATCCCGGTCATCGTCCACACCAACCGCCGGGTCCTGGTCTCGCTCTCGGTGCGGGGTGCGCTACGGGTTCATGCGGGTTATGCCACCGCGCCCGACGAGGTCCTGGCCGCGATCGTTCGCTGGGCCCGGCCTCGGACGCGGCGGGCGGACCGGCTCGCCGCGCAGCGGGTCCTGCTCGAGTTTCCGGTCCATTCGCATGCGCCGCCAGCCGCCCGACCGTCCCGCCGTCCCGCCGTCTGTCCCGGCGATGCCCGCCTCTTTGCCCAGCTCCACGAGCTCCACACCCTCCTCAACCGGCGGTATTTCGAGGGCCAGCTGGGCCGGGTTAGGATGGCCCTGTCGGCCCGGCTGCGTCGCCGGCTTGGCGAGTTTCGGCTCTCGGCGGATGGGATTCACGAGATCGTGATCGGGCGGCGCCATCTCGGGCGGGACGGCTGGAAAGGCGCCATCGAGACCCTGGCCCACGAGATGATCCATCAGTGGCAGGCGGAAACCGGGCGGCGGCTGGGGCATGGCGCAGAATTCAAGCGGATGTGGGCCGCCCTGCAGAAGGGAATGGGGAATGGGGATTCCCCACTCCCCACTCCCGATTCCCGTTCTGCCCAGCCTGCGGATAGTTTTCTGCGCCTGTTTCCGGAGACCTGATGGCGTTCGAAGGAGTGGATTTCTACCGGCTCGACGACCAGCTCGCCGAGGAGGAGCGGGCCGTTCGCGACACGGTGCGGGCGTGGGTCGATGAGCACCTGATCCCCGTGATCGGCGACTGCTACATCGAGGGCCGCTTCCCCCGAGAGCTCATCCCCGGTCTTGCTCAGCTCGGCGTGCTCGGGGCGAACCTGCCGGAGGAGTACGGCTGCGCCGGACTCAACAACGTCGCCTACGGACTCATCATGCAGGAGCTGGAACGGGGCGACAGCGGCATCCGCTCCTTCGCCTCGGTGCAGGGCGCCCTGGTGATGTATCCGATCCATGCGTTCGGGTCGGAGGAGCAGAAGCGCCAGTGGCTCCCCCGGCTGGCCGCCGGAGACGAGATCGGCTGCTTCGGGCTCACCGAGCCGGATTACGGCTCGAACCCCGCGGGGATGATCACCACCGCGCGGGAAACCGCGGACGGCTGGGTGCTCAACGGAACCAAGATGTGGATCACCAACGGAAGTCTGGCCACCGTCGCGATCATCTGGGCCAAGACCGGCCGGCTGGACGATTCCGGCTCGATCCGCGGGTTCATCGTGCCCACGACCACGCCGGGTTATGCGGCGAAGGATCAGAAAGGCAAGCTCTCGCTCCGGGCCAGCGACACCAGCGAAATCCATCTCGCCGACGTGCGCCTGCCGAAGGATGCGGTCCTGCCGAAGAGCAAGGGGATCAAAAGCCCGCTCTCCTGCCTGACCCAGGCGCGCTACGGCATCGCATGGGGTGCGATCGGCGCCGCCATGGCGTGTTATGACGAGGCGCTTCGCTACGCGCGGGAACGGGTAACGTTCGGCAAGCCGATCGGCGGCACCCAGATCCAGCAGGTCCGCCTGGCGGACATGCTCACCGAGATCACCAAGGCCCAGTGCCTGGGGCTCCAGCTCGGCCGGCTCAAGGACCGGGGGACGGTGACCCCGCAGCAGGTATCCCTCGCCAAGCGCAATAATGTGAACATGGCGTGCGAGTGCGCCCGGGAAGCGCGCCGCCTGCTCGGTGCCAACGGGATCCTGGTCGAGTACCACTCGATGCGCCACCTCGCGAACCTGGAGTCGGTCTATACGTATGAGGGGACCCACGACATGCATTCGCTGATTATCGGCGAGGAGATTACGGGGTACAGTGCGTTTTAGGGAACTAGGGAGCTAGGGAATAGCCCTCTCCCATGAACCTCGGTCGGGCGGCTGTTCCCCTAGTTCCCTTGCTCCCTAGCTCCCTAGCCCCTCAGCAAGGAGTGCCACTTGCGAATAGCGGTTTGCCTCAAACGCATCCCCGACACCGAGGCCCGCTTTGCGATTGCGGGCGATCGCAAGTCCGTCGATGCCTCGGGTCTCAAGTTCGACCTGAGCGACTTCGACGGGTACGCCCTCGAAGTGGGCCTCCGCCTCAATGAGCAGCACGGTCCCGGCGAGACCGTGGTCATCTCGGTCGGACCCGAGGGAACCCAGGAAGTGCTGCGGAAAGCGCTCAGCATGGGTTCCGACCGGGCCATCCATCTCACCTGTGAGGATCTGCCCTTCGACGGCCTGGCCATCGCGGAGGCGCTCGCTGCCGAGCTCAGGGGAAAGGACTTCGACCTGATTCTGTTCGGCCGGAACGCGACCGATACCGGGAACGCCACGGTGGGCCCGATGGCGGCCACGCTGCTCGATCTGCCCTGCGTCACCGCGGTATCCTGGCTCGAGATTCAGGGCGGCGCCGGAAAAGCCCGCCGTGAGCTCGAGGGGATGACCGAGTCGGTGACCTTCCCGCTGCCGGCCGTGCTCACGATCGACGAAGGAATCGCCCGGGCCCGGCTGCCCTCGCTCAAGGGGATTATGGCAGCCAAGAAGAAGCCGGTGGAAACCCGGCCCGCCGGGTTAGGCCAGGTGCGGGTTATGGTGGAGGCGATGGAGCTTCCGCCCGAGCGCCAGGGCGGCCGGATCGTGGGCGAGGGACCGGACGCGGTGCCGGAGCTGGTCCGGCTGCTCAGGGACGAAGCGAAAGTCCTGTAATCCAATAGCGAATAGCGAATAGCCAATAGCCATGGATTGTCTCGCGGTAGTTGAGGCGCGGAGCGGCGCGCTGCGCAAGGTCTCCTACGAAGTCGTTACCGCGGCGCGGCAGCTGGCCCAGGCGAGCGGCGGCGGTGAGGTCCACGCGCTCCTCATCGGCGGACCCGGCATTGGCGAGCGGGCGGCCGAGCTCGGCCGGTACGGCGCCGACGTCGTGGTGCTGGTGGAGCACGCCGCACTCGAGCGGTACCGCCCGGAGGTGTTCGCGGCCACGATGACGGCTCGACTCGGGGCCCATTCCTATCGGGCCGCGTGCGTAGCGGCTTCGGCCCAGGGTCGCGATCTCGCCCCGCGCGTCGCGGCATCCATCGGTCGAGGCCTGCTGGCCGACGTAGTGGAATTCGAAGTCGCCGGTGATACGATCCGGGCGCAGCATCCGGTCTACATCGGGAAAGCCACCGCGACGCTCCGCCTCGAGGGGTCTCCCGCATTGCTTTCGCTCCGGCCCGGAGCCATCACGCCCGCCGAAGCGACCCCGCCGCGGGCTCCGCGGGTCGAGCGGGTCGAGCCGGCGCGCGAGCCCGCGACCGCGCGAGTCGTGGTGACCGAGCTGGTCGAGCGTGCCGCGGCGGAACTCGATCTCGGCGAGGCGCCGGTGATCGTGAGCGGCGGGCGGGGGCTCAAGGGTCCCGAGAACTTCCGGCTGGTCGAAGAGCTCGCGGCGGCGTTCGGAAACGCCGCGGTGGGGGCGACTCGCGCGGTGACCGATGACGGGTGGCGGCCCGCGACCGATCAGATCGGCCAGACCGGGCGGCTGGTGAGTCCGGTGCTCTACGTCGCGGTGGGGATTTCCGGCGCGATCCAACATCTCGCCGGGATGCGCACCTCACGGGTCATCGTCGCGATCAACCGCGACCGGGAGGCGCCGATCATGAAAGTCGCGGACTACGCGATCGTGGGAGATCTCTTCGAGATCGTGCCTCGCCTCACGGAGGAGATCCGCAAGGTCCGCGCTACGGGGTAACCTTGTAGACCTTGTCGTGGCGGCGGGTTCGCCCAACCACCTTGATCGCGACTTCCTGACCCGCCCGAGCCCGGTCGATCTTCTGATGGTCCACCTCAATCGAATTCACCACTTCGGTGAAGTCGGTGGTGTGTCCCCGAAAATGCAGCGTGTCACCGACGCCGATTTCTCCGGCGGACAGCGTGATCACCGCGACCTGCGGGTGATCGAAGTAGTGGGTGACCGATCCGATCTCCTGTTCCGGCATCTATCCCCCCTGCAGGCCTCCACCGGGAAGCTACCCCGCGCTCGGCAAACCGCAAACCGGCGCCGGACCATTGCTGCGCGACCGCTTGCCGCAGGTGGGTTCGCGCCGTATCGTTTCGCCCTATGACCCACACTCCCGCCATTCCATCGGCGTCCAGCCATCAATGGTTCCTGTTCTGCCTCGCCGGTCCTGACCGCGGCAAGCGCCTGGCAATCACCCAGGAGGAGTTGATCATCGGCCGGGCCGCCGATGCCAACTTGCTCAGCGACGATCCCGATGTGACCGAGCGCTTTGCCCGCCTCAAACTCGAGAAGAATGGACTGCGGATCTGGGGTCTGGCGGACACCCTTCCCTACGTGGACGGACATTCGCGGATGGAAGCGGTCCTCGGACCCGGGCACCAGGTCCGCATCGGCCGCTCCCTCTGGCAGGTGAGCGGACCCGGCAGCGGCGAAGGCGTGCTGGGCCTGGTGAGCAAGCTGGGCGACCGCCTCTCCCTCATCGCGGGGCTGGAGAAGCCCAGCGATTTCAAGCCGCGCGAAATGTTCTCGGAGGTGATCAAGCGGCACCAGGACGAAGAGGTCGAGACCTACTTCACCGTGGGCACCTCCGCCACCACCCCCGCGCTCCTGGAGATCGACGCCAACTGGCCCAGGCCCTGGGTGTTCATTCGGGTGCTGGCCATTTCGCTCCTGGCCTATCTCGGGTTCCTCTGGGGGTGGGACCAGTTTCAGAACATTCGCCTCCTGCCCGGTCTCATCATGACCGGCTCGATCGCGATGCCGTTCGCGCTCCTGATCCTGTGTTTCGAGGCGAATGTTCCGCGCAACGTCTCGCTCTACCAGGTGATCAAGCTGGTGCTGTGGGGCGGGGTGATGTCCATTGTGGTCTCGCTGTTCTTCTTCCGGTGGACCGGGCTCTCGAACTGGCTCGGGGCGGCGGCCGCCGGGATCGTCGAGGAGACCGGCAAGGCCCTGACCCTGGTCCTGGTGGTGACCCGTCCGCGCTATCGCTGGACCCTCAACGGGCTGCTCTTCGGGGCGGCGGTGGGGACCGGATTCGCGGTCTTCGAGTCGGCGGGTTATGCCCTGGACTTCGGGCTCCAGGACAACAGCATCGATACCGTCACGGGAATCATCAAGACCCGCGGCCTGCTGAGCATTCTGGGCGGGCATACCCTGTGGACGGCCCTGGTGGGGGCGGCGCTCTGGCGGGTTAGAGGGACCCGCTCGTTCACGCCCGGGATGTTCTTTGATACCCGGTTCCTGCGGGTCTTCGGGCTCTGCGTGGCGATGCATATGGTCTGGAATTCACCGCTCCGCTTGCCGGCATCAGGCAAGTACCTCATCCTGGGCGTGGTGGTGTGGTTCCTGATCATCGAGATGATCCACGCCGGGCTTCGGGAAGTGAAGGCGGCCCAGATCGAGGAAGCGACAGGCCAGCACGCGGCATCCGCAGGGTGAGCGGACGCCTGCTTCCCTTGCAGTACCAGCCCCCGCTCCCCCGGGAGCGGCTGGTGCGTACCGGCCCGCCGGCCGCCGATGCGATCGAGCTGGACGTGCTGATCGTGGGCGCGGGTCCCGCCGGACTCGCCGCGGCCATCGGGCTGGCCCGGCTGGCCCGGGCCCAGGATCGGGACCTCGCCATCGGCGTGCTGGAAAAGGCCGGCGGGTTAGGAGAGCATTGCCTGTCAGGAGCCGTCGTCAACCCGGCGCCCTTCCGGGAGCTCTTCCCGGAGTGTGCGCCGGAGGAGCTGCCCTTCCGGGCACCGGTCGAGCGGGAAGAAGTCCGCTGGCTCACCCGGCGCTCCAGCATCCGGATCCCCACGCCGCCCACCATGCGGAACCACGGCAATCAGGTTGCCTCGATCGCGGAGCTGGTCCGCTGGCTCGGGGTCAAGGCCGAGGCGCTGGGCGTGAACCTGTTCACCGGGTTCCCCGCCGAAGCGCTGCTGGTCGAGGGCGGCCGGGTGCGAGGCGTGCGGACCGCGGCCGCCGGCCTAACCCGCACCGGCGAGCCGGGCGAGGGGTACCAGCCGCCCACCGACGTCGTGGCCCGGGTCACGATTCTCGCCGAAGGGACCCGGGGATCCCTGGCCCAGGCGTGGCGAGCCTGGCAGGGCGTCGAGAGTCCCAACCCGCAGATCTTCGCGCTCGGCGTGAAGGAAGTGTGGCGGGTCCGCCGCCCATTGGACCGGGTCGTCCATACCCTGGGATGGCCGGTCCCGCTCCGGGAGTTCGGGGGGACCTTCCTGTATCCCATGGGGCCGGACCAGGTGGCCCTCGGCATCGTGGCGGGCCTCGACTCAGCCGATCCATCGCTCGACGTGCACGAGCTGCTGCAGCGGCTCAAGCAGCACCCCTTCTTCCGGGGGCTGCTCCAGGGCGGCGACCTGCTCGAGTGGGGAGCCAAGACGATTCCCGAGGGGGGATACTGGAGCCTGCCCGAGCGCTTCTCGGGCGCCGGGGTGGTCATGGTGGGCGACTGCGCGGGGTTGGTCGATGTCGCCTCGCTCAAGGGCATCCACTACGCCATGCACTCGGGCTTGCTCGCGGCCCGCGCGGTGCTGCCCGCGCTCGTGGCGGGGGTGGAGGCCGCCCCTCCCGGTCCCGACGGCGTGGGGGGCTACGACCGGATGGTCAGGGCGAGCTACATTTTCCGGGACCTCAAGCGCACCCGGAACATGCGGCTCGCCTTCAAGCAGGGCGTGGTGCTGGCCGGTCTGACCAACGCGGCGCTGACCCTAACCCGCGGCGCCTTTCCCGGCTGGCGGATGCGGATCCGGGAGGATGCTGCCCAACCCCGGCGCTCGCCGGCCCGGTCACCCGCCCCGCGGTTCCTGCCCGACGGCACCCTCACCTTCAGCAAGCTGGATGCGGTGTTCAAGTCGGGCAACGCCACCCGTGACACCATCCCTTCTCATCTGGTGGCCCCCGCCGTGGTGCCCCCCCGAGTCGCCGAGTTCTACGCCCACCTCTGTCCGGCGGGGGTCTACGAGGCGACGCCGGACGGGTTGCGGGTTAACCCGCCCAACTGTATCGACTGCAAGGCCACCGACGTCCTGGGGCCGCGCTGGATGCCGCGCGAGGGCGGCAGCGGCCCCCGCTACCGGCTGATGTGATGGCTACCGCCAAGCAGCCGGCCCCCGAGTTCTGGACCCCGCCGGATCTGGTGATGGCGGAGACCGGCGAAGGAGCCGAGCCGCTCATTGCGCCGGCCCGGCTCGGCCTCACCCTGGCCCTGCTGATCATTCCCTTCGCCAACCTGGTGCTGGGCTTGCCGGACGAGGGGCGGGCCCAGTTCGTGGGCCTCGGCGTCATCCTCGCTGCCGCGCTGCTCGCCACCGGGGCGAATCTCTTGACGGCGCGCGTCCACGGGAAGCGCTGGGTCCCGTTCGTCACCAGCCTCATGGACGTCACCCTGGTGAGCTTGCCGCTCATCGGCTTCGGCGTGTTAGGAGATCCCCACCAGTCGGTGAACAACAAGATCGCCTTCGAGACCTACTTCCTGGCCATCGGGGCCACCTGCCTCCGGTTTGACCCACGCCTCGCGGTGATTGCCGGCGGGGGAGCGATGCTGCAATACGCAGCCATCGTGTTGTGGGCGGTGCTGGGGCACGATCTGGGTTCGGCGGCGTACGCGCCGTGGGCCTATGGCCGCTTCGAGTGGACCGATCAGGTGGCGCGGCTCCTCGTCCTCGGGCTCTTTAGCGTCCTGTGTGCCGTGGTGGTGGTGCGCCTGCGCCGCCAGCGGGCCCGCCTGAGCCGGGATCCGCTCACCGGGCTCTACAATCGGGCCTCGTTCGATGAGTTCCTCGCCGCCGAGATCCGGCGTTCCAAGCGCTACGGCGACGCGTTCGCTGCCGCGATGCTGGACCTCGACCGGTTCAAGCACTTCAATGACACCTACGGGCACGCCGCCGGCGACGAGGCGCTGCGCACCGTGGCGGAGGTGGTGCGGAGCTCGGTGCGGGGAAGCGATCTGGTAGCGCGATACGGCGGCGAAGAGTTCGTGCTGATCATGCCCCGCACCGGCCTGGCGCAGGCCAGCCGGCGGCTCGAGCAGATTCGAGGGGCGGTGGCGCAGGAGGCCATTCAGTTGCCCAAACGGGCGGAAAAGGTGTCGGTGACGATCAGTGCCGGCGTTGCGTCCTGGCCGGAAGAGGGCGACAACCCCGAGGACCTCATCTACATCGCCGATGCCCGCCTGTTTCAGGCGAAGGCGCTTGGCAGGAATCGGATCGTGGCGACGAGCGACGCCGCAGCTTCCGTGTGAGTCCGGTGGCTCGTTGCTCGGCACTCGGCGCTCGGCGGCACCCCGCGTGAACAAGGTACAACTCGCGTAGATCGGATTAGCGGTCCCTCTCAGTACAATCGAATGTTGGATC
>JBQTHV010000180.1:0-4324 GCA_052389555.1 Gemmatimonadales bacterium
TCGCCGTCCTCTATTTCGAGAACCTGAGCTCGGAGAAGGAAAGCGACTACATCTGCGCCGGGGTCACCGAGGACATCATCACCGATCTCTCCAAGCTGGGCGGGCTCCGGGTCGTGTCGCGAACCGATGTCCTCCCGTTCCGGAACAAGGAGATCAACATCCGTCGGGTCGCCGACGCGCTCCGGGTGAACTACGTCCTGGAGGGGAGCGTTCGGAAGGCCGGGAACCGGATCCGGATTACCGCCCAGCTCATCAGCGCGCGGGACGGGTACCATCTCTGGGCCGATCGATTCGACCGGCTCGTGGAAGACATCTTCGATGTGCAAAACGAGGTCGCCCGCCAGATCGCGGAGGCCTTGAAGGTTTCTCTTAGCGAGTCGGAACGGGCCTCGCTCGAGAAGAAGCCGACCGACGATCTCCGGGCCTACGATTTCTACCTGCGAGGCCGGGAATACCTCAACCGGCGCGGCAAGAAGAACACCGAGAACGCAATCCGGATGTTCGAGAGCGCCCTGGCGATCGACGGCCAGTTCGCCGGGGCCTTTGCCGGACTCGGCGAAGCCTGCTCCTACATGTACGAATGGTACGACGGTGATTCAGTCTGGCTGGCCCGGGCCATCGAATCGAATCAGGAGGCCTTGCGTTGCGATCCCGGCTCCATCGAGGCCCAGTTTGCGATCGGGATGATCTACTACCACCAGCGCCGATTTGCGGAGGCGAAGCGCACCTTCCTCGCGGTGTTGGACGCCGATCCCCGGCATTTCGCGGCCTGCCTCCGGCTGGGCGCGCTCGCCGAGCGCTCCGGGAGCGGCGATCCTCAGTCGGCGCTGACCTCTTATCGGCGGGCCGCGGAGCTCCGTCCCCACGACGACGATCCCTGGCGAGCGCTCGCCGGCCTGTATCGGAAGCTGGGCGACCCTGATGCCGCCCACGAGGCCGCGCTCAAGGTCATCGAGATAACGACTCGGAAGCTCGAAGCGAGTCTCGAGGATGTGGTGCTCCTGAGCCGGCTGGCGGAGGCTTATGCTCGCTACGGCGGCAAGGAGGAAACCCACGCCGTGCTGCGGCGGGTCCTGGAGCTCGACCCCACCGACGGCCTGGCCCTCTACAACTGTGCCTGTGCGTACGCGCTGCTGGGCGAGGAGCTCGACGCGCTCCTGTTTCTGCGCCGCGCCTTCGAGTGCGGGTTCCGGGGAGTGATCCATTCCGTGAAGGCCGACAGTGCCTTCGACTCGCTTCGCCACCATCCTGATTTTCGCGCACTGGTTGCCGAACTCGAGTGAGCGCGGTATGCTGGAGCCCTGATTACCCCCGAAAGGCGGCCACACCTATGCCCAAGTACGTGATCGAGCGCCTGATTCCCGGCGCTGGGAAGATGTCTCCCGAAGAACTGAAGGCGGTTTCGCAGCGGTCCTGCGACGTCCTCAATCAGCTGGGTCCGCGGATCCAGTGGGTCCATAGCTACGTGACCGACAACAAGGTCTATTGCGTGTATATCGCGCCGAACGAGGAGATGGTGCGGGAGCACGCGCGGATCGGCGGGTTCCCGGCGAACCACATTGCCTCGGTCAAGACGCTGATCGACCCGACGACCGCCGAGCTGAGTGTAGGCGCTCCCTAGCCGAGCTGGATTTCCGGCGGAACTTCGGGATTCATCAGCGAAGCCCCGCCATCCGCGTAGATCACCTGGCCGGTGATCCAGCCGGCCTGCTCGGAACAGAAAAGCGCCACGGTGTTGCCAACGTCCGCTGGGGTTCCCAATCGTCCCATCGGGGTCCAGCCGCGGGTGTGCCAGGCTCGAATCAAGTCCTGGGCCTGAGTCGGCAGGGTATTCAAGACGCTGTCCTCGGTCCATCCGGGGCTGATCGCGTTGACGGTAATGGTCCGTTTGGCTAGTGCCACGGCGAAGTACCGAACCAGAGATTCCAGCGCGGCCTTAGCGGAACCCATCCCCACCCATGGCAGTAGTCCGCCGGTGCGGCTTCCCTCCGCATAGGTGATCGCAAAGATCCTTCCTCCGTTCGGCATCAGCGCAACCGCTTCCCGCACCCCGACGAGAAAGGCCTTCGCTTGCGAATTGAAGGCGGCGTCCCACTGTTCGAGGGTGATGTCCATCGGGGCCTGGAAGAACGCCGGCACTTCGGGTCGAGCGTTGCTGACAAAGATGTCGAGGGTCTTGAAATCGGCTGGGAGCTTGCCAAACATCGCGGTGATCTGGGCGGGACTGGTGACGTCAGCCTGGACCACGACCCCATCGGATCCCCGCGCGCGCACTTGGCCCAGCGTGTCCCGAGCCGCGCGCTCGTTTTGGTAGTAGTGCACCGCGATCTTGACACCTTCCTCGGCCAGGCGGAGTGCAATCCCGCGGCCGATGCCTCGCGAGCCTCCCGTTATCAGGGCATGCTTTCCCGAGAGTGACATGGTTGACCTCCTCCGTATTCGCGGTCCCACAACTTGGGGTTGACCGGGGGCACCGACCGGCGCTGGAGACGTTACCCTCCGGGCCGCGGCGGCGCCAGCGTCCGATACTTCCATGGGGCCGGCGATCACTACGATGAGGCGTCGGGCAAGACCGTCATCGAGCCCACGACCGACGAGCTCAGCTAATTAGGGTCTGGCGCAGGGCGGTGGGGTGCGGGCGGCGGCTTCCTCGCGGACTGCCTGCATCGCCTCGCTCATGCCTGCCTGCGCGAGGAAGCCCTCATCATACTGGTAAAACAGCAGGGCGCACGACTCGGCTGAGCGGGCTAACTCGAGTCCCCACTCGCGGAACATGGCGGCGGTGATCGGGCCGTGCGCCGCGGTGCCGAGGACGGCCTGGAAGCCGAGTGCCACGCCGAGTCCGAGGCTGCGGGCCTGCTGCTCCTGGGCGGGACGGAATTGGGCCGCGGTCTGCCCGTCGCGGTTCTCGGTGTAGAAGACGATGTTGAAGTCGAGGTGCTGCCAGGAAGCGGCGGCGAGGTAGCTCCACGAGGTGCGCACGCTGTGGGGGACTGCGGCGAGGCCCATCAGGGTGGTCTTGCTCTGCTCTGCCATCCAGTCCAGGTCGGCGGGCGGAATCGGCGCGAAGCGGCCCCCGGTGGTGGCACATACCCCCTGCGGATCGTGCGGTTCCTCGATCAGGTTCACGCCGATGATGACGTCGGCATAAACTCCGAAGTCGAATCCCGCGAAGCGGGATAAGGTTTCGGCGAAGATCGCGCGGTCGAACGCGCAAGTGGTGCCTGAGAATCTCGGCCCGCCGAGAATGATGATGACTCGCTTGGCCTGGGCGCGGGCCTGGGTAAGGAAGCTGGTGGCTTCGGCCGGGTTATCGAGCTTGAGATGGGCCGAGGTGAACTGGGCCGACAGCGCGCCGGTGAACTCGTCGTTGTAGGCGCCGAACGGCAGCCCGGGCCCTGATTCAGTGGGAGGGTCGTCCTCGTCGTCAGTAGGCTCGGCTGGAGACACGCAGGCGCTCGCGGCCAGACCGACGGCTGCGACAAGAGTACCGATTCGAGCTACACGACGGCTGCAATACATCGCACGTTGACCTCTCGGGTCTCGAGAGGTCAGACGTCCGTCGGCGCGAAGAGTTAAGGTGGGTTCCCATGGGCTTTCGGTCTGCCGCGCACCATCCTCATTGGGACCACCCCGGCCCACACCGCACGTCCGAGATCCCTCGGCTCGTCCGCGGGCGGACCGGTTCGAATCTTGGCCGATGCTTCCGCGAGCGGGACGCGGAACACGACGGTCGCGCGGAGCTCCGGCGCGCTCGGCTGTCGGACTAAGGTCCATCGTCCGGGCGCGAGATGATCGGTCAATACGTGCAGCACGCGGCGCAGCTCGCCGGGTTCGGTGATCGCCTGGGGCCGGCCATAGACCACGACCGACCGGTAGTTCATCGAGTGATGAAACGCGGAGCGCGCCAGGACGATGCCATCCAGATGGGTGATCGCCAGACAGATCTCCTCACCCGTGCTGAGCGCCTTGGCCAGGCGGCTGGCGCGAGCGCAATGAAGGAGGATTGCATCGTCGTCTCTGGCGCACGCGACGGGAGTCACCGCGGGGTGCCCATTGACGATGAAGCCCACCTCGCAGAGCAACGCCTCGTCAACGATGGCGTTGATCGTCTCGGGGTCGTACACGCCTCGCTTGGGTACCCGTCGCACCCGGGTGCGGGGCGAGACCGCGCTCCGTCCTTTCATTCCCGGCCCTCCTGGCTCGAAGGAACCGAAATGTATCGAGCGTTACGGTGAGGAGTCAGTCGCCGCGTAGCGCTGTGCTATGGCGGGCGGGAGCTCGATGGGATGGAAATAGCTCTGGGGGAACAAGTAATCCTCGC
>JBQTHV010000181.1:0-2926 GCA_052389555.1 Gemmatimonadales bacterium
GCTGAGTTGGTGCCTAACGCGGCGCGCTGGAGGCGGGCGGTCTGGCGGTTGAATTCGGCAATCGCGGCCCGGTCGGCAGCCGTGCCGGCAGGCTGCCGGAGGGGGACCGCGGTGAACCGCTGGGTGCCCACGACCTCCTCGCGCCCTCCTTGTCGCAGCGCCAGTGATACCTGGTAGGAGCCCGGGGGAACCAGCGGGCCGCGGGGACCGCCGGGCGGGCCGCCGTCAGCGTCATCGCCCCCGGGAGGGGCAGCGGCGGTTACCGGGTTAGGCGCCGGATAGCGGAGATCCCAGGCGACCCGGTGGTATCCGGCCCCGGTCGGCCCGGTGAGCCGCCGGATCACATTGCCCTGCTCATCGCTCACCGTGAGAATCACCGCGGGCGGCTCTTCGCGGGCCTCGGCGCGCAGGCTGTCCAAGGACGGGTACGGAGTATCCTGGCCACGCCCGACGGCGGCGCGTTCCGCCGCCTGGCGCCGGGCCCGCAGGGTGCGGAGCTCGTTGCGCAGGAACCAGGTGAACACCGCCCCGGACGGCGGGTTAGGAGCGGTATAGAACGCGTCGCCCTGCGCGCCGCGGGCCCCGCCGCCCAGCGGACTTGCCGGGACGAAAACGCGCGCTTCGGGGACGGGAAGCAGGGCCACCCGCTGGTCGATGGTGCGGACTGCGTCACGCAGCGGCGAGTAGTCGTCCAGGATCCAGAATCCGCGCCCGAACGTCGCCAGCACCAGGTCGTTGTTCCTGCGGTGAATGGTGAGGTCGCGCACCGCAATCGTGGGGAGCCCGCCGAGCTTGATCCATCGTCTTCCGCCATCCAGCGTGAAGTAGGCGCCGAACTCGGTGCCGACAAACAGCAGGTTCGGGCTCACGTGATCCTCGGCGAATGACCACACCGAGCCGCGCTCCGGCAGGTTCCCCGCGATCGAGGTCCAGGTCCGGCCGCCGTCAGGGCTCTTGAGCAAGTACGGTTTGTAGTCGCCCGCCTTGTGGTTGTTGAAGCCGGCGTACACCGTGTTCGGGTCGTGGCGCGAGGCCGCGACGGTCGAGACAAACGTCATCTCCGGGACGCCCGGGTACGTCTCGGCCTTGCGCCATACCCCGCCGGCGTTCTCGGTGATGTGAATCAGCCCGTCGTCGGTGCCGGCATAGAGCAGCCCTTCCCGCATCGGTGATTCGGACAGGGAAACGATGGCGCCGAAGAAGGACGTGGAGGTGTTCTTGGCCACGGCATCCACGCTCCAAACCCGTCCCATCATCTGGAGCTTGTTCCGGTCGAGCTGGCGGCTGAGATCGGGACTGATGGGCCGCCAGCTATCGCCCCGGTCATCGGAGCGGAAAAGCCTTTGCGACCCGAAGTAGAGCCGGGTGCGCGAGTGCGGACTGATGATGAGGGGCGAATCCCAGTGCCAGCGCGAGGCCGGCTCGGCCGCGTCGGGCTGGGGCTGGATCCCGATCCGCTCGCCGGTACTCCGATCGTAGCGCACCATCTCGCCGTGCTGGGATTCGGAGTAGATCGTGTTCGGGTCCTCCGGGTCGATGCGCGCCACGAATCCGTCCCCGCCCACCGTGATGAACCAGTCGGAGTTCACGACCCCGTGCGAAGTAGCGGTGCCGGAGGGGCCGCACCAGGTGTTGTTGTCCTGGGTCCCGCCGCACACGAGATAGAAGGGGCTCTCGCTCTGGGAGACATCGACCCGGTAGAACTGCACCACGGGAAGATTGGCGGTGTAGCGCCAGGTCGCGCCGCGGTCGAACGACTCGTACAGCCCGCCGTCGTTGCCGTTGATCAGATGCCGGGTGTCGTCGGGATCGATCCAGAGCGCGTGATTATCGACGTGGTGGGACCGGCCCTGAATCGAGCGGAAGGTGCGCCCGCCATCCTCGGTCACCTGGAGTTGCACGTTCATGGAATAGACCCGCTCGGGGTCCTTCGGGTCGGCGTAGAGCTTGTGGTAGTAGAACGGCGGGTTCGCGGTCGCCGGGCTCATCCGCTCCCAGTTCTGGCCACCATCGGTCGAGCGAAAGAAGCCGCCGGTGCGGTTGGCGGCCTCGACGATCGCGTAGACGATGTCGGGATTCGCGGACGACACGGCGATCCCGATCTTGCCAAGCTCTTCGTTCGGGAGACCGCGGGTTAACTTGACCCAGCTGGCGCCGGCATCGGTGGATTTCCAGATGGCCGACCCGGGTCCCCCGTCGATGAAGCCCCACTGGCGGCGCGCCCGCTGGTAGGTCGTGGCGAACAGAATGTCCGGGTTACGGGGATCGAACGCGAGGTCGTACGCGCCGGTCCACTCGTCGCCCTTGAGCGATTGAGTCCAGGTCTTGCCGCCATCGGTGGTCTTGAAGACGCCCCGGTCCCCGCCGCTCGACCAGAGCGGGCCGATCGCGGAGACATAGACGACGTCCGAGTTGCGGGGATCGATGAGGATCTTGCCGATATGGTTCGAGTTCTTGAGGCCGGCGTTGGTCCAGCTCCGGCCGGCGTCGGTCGACTTGTAGACGCCATCGCCGTAGCCCACGCTCCGCTGGCTGTTGTTCTCGCCGGTGCCGACCCAGACGACCAGGGGCCGATTCGGGTCAACCGCGATAGTCCCGATCGAGTAGGAGTTCTGGGAGTCGAAGATCGAGGTCCAGGTGGTCCCGGCGTTCATGGTCTTCCACACGCCACCCGAGTGGACCGCGACGTACCAGGTGCTCCGGTTCGACGGGTGAATCGCGATCTCCCCGATCCGTCCCGAGGCGGTGGCGGGGCCGATGGGGCGCACCCGGAGCCCGGCGAAGAGACCGGGCCGGAGCCGGTCGGCGGTATCCGGCCGCGCCTGGCTGTCGGGCGGGATGTTGAGCGTGCGCCGCGGGAAGGGCTGGCGCTGGGGCGGAGTGACCTGGGCGCCCAGCAGGGCGGGAGCGACGAGCGCGAGGAGCA
>JBQTHV010000182.1:0-32651 GCA_052389555.1 Gemmatimonadales bacterium
CTACGTCCTCACCGTCGCCAGCAGCCCCACCCCGAGCGCGAAGAAGAACGCGTTCGGCGCCCAGGCCGCGAGCAGTGGGTTCATGATCCCGGAGGCGCCGATCGCCTGGGAGAGGTTGATCATCAGCAGATACGCGAGCGTGGTGCCCAGGCTGATGGCCACCCCCACCGCCGCTCCGGCTCGCGGCGCCGACATGGCCAGAGGGGCACCAAAGAGCGCGATGATGAGACAGGCCGCCGGCAGGGCCAGCTTCACCGCCTGTTCCACCTCGAGCTTCTTGGTGTCGTTTCCGCTCGCTTTCAGGGAGGCGATGTAGCGGCCTAGCTCGCCGTAGGTCATCTCGGTGTGGTTTTTCGCCTCGACCAGCAAGTCCCGCGGGGTCTCCCGGAGGCCTGGCAGCTGCAACTCGGCGAACTTCAGGGTCATGGTCTCGCCATCGGGGCTGAGCACGTGGCTCGCGCCGTTCCGGAATCGCCAGACCCGTCCCGCCGTGTCCCATCGGACGGTATCGGCGGTAATGGAGTAGAGCGGTGCCCTCGGGTCCCGCACCGCGTGCTCCAGGACCACCTGTTGCATGAAACTCTCGGCCGCGTTGAGCTGGCGGACCGTGTAGGACCATCCGCTCTCCGACCGATGCACGAAGGTGTATCGGGTGGTGACCGTCCGCGCGATCCGGGCTTTCTGGAGTTCGAGCTGCCGAGTGGTCGTCTGGGTCGCCCATTCTCCGATGAGGAACGCCAGCACCGCGGCAATTGCCGATGCCAGGAAGATGGGCCGCATTGCGCGGTGGAAGCTGATCCCGCCCGCCTTGGCCGCGGTGAGCTCGGAGTGCCGGGCCAACGGCCCCACCGTGAACACCGCCGCGAAGAGACAGGCCGCCGGCATCATCTGGGCGATGTTCTGGGGCAGCGCATACACATAGCTCAAGGCGATGGTCCCGGCGCTCAGATCCGCGGCCAGCAGCTTGCGCAGGTTGTCGGTGAGCTGGGTCAGGATCGAGACGAACGGCAGCCCCACCGCGGTGAGGAGGAACACCCGGAGCCACTGCCAGAACACGTAACGGGAGAGCGTCGGGAGCCGCATGTTACGCCCGCTTACGCCTGAGCCTGGGGATCCAGCCGAACAGCCAATCGCCCAGATCGGCCAGGTCGCCGCCTCTAGTCGAGCCGAACTCGCGGTTCACCCGGATCAGTCCTAACACGCCGGCCACGAAGACGATGATATTGGGTAGCCACATCGACAGGGCGGGCGAGACCGTGCCCCGGTCGGCGAAATTCTCTCCGGCGGTGAGTCCCACGTAAAACACCGCGAAGATCACCAGGCTCGCCCCGATCACGAGGCCCATGCCGCCCCGCGGGAACCGGAGCGCCAGGGCGATCCCGATCAACACGAAGTTCACGCAGGCCACCGACAGCGAAAGCTTCTTGTGGATCTCGACCAGATACTGGTTGAGGTCCCGCCGGGCGAACCCCTCGGAGTCCCGCGCGCTGGTGACTTCGGAAATCGTGGGCGGCTGGGCGGGAACCAGGACGGCGGGACGGCTGGGTGGCTGGACGGCTGGTGGCGCTTGCGGCTGCGGGTCAATGACCGGGGCCGACCCGGTATCGAGCCGGGCCTGCTGCGCCGAAGCCGGCTGGGGCAGGAGCAGGCGGCCGATCCACTCCTCGAGCCGGAGCCAGAACGCGGCGCACTGGCGGCGCTGCGGGGTAGGGAGCCCTTCGCCGTTCTCGCCGTTCACGGTGAGCTGCGGCAGCCGGAACATCGCGCGAATGCCGTTCTCGGCCACCGCTTGCCGCTGCGCCGACGCACGGCGGAGATCCTCCCGGGATTTCGCCACCCGGTCCAGCATCTGGCAGGTAGTCATCTCGCGATCCCCGGCCTCCACCTGCCCGAAGCTCTCCCGGAAGGCGTTCTGGACATTGCGGACGACGACGGTGTTGGTGGCGAAGCGGGTGACGTTGATGCTGGCCGGCTCGCCGGTCTTGTACTCGTTCACGCGCCCGAGGTACAGGAGAATGCCGAGGTCCTGGCCGCCCCGCTGGAACGCCATCATTCCGCTGTCCGCATAGATGACCCGGCGGCCGGTCGGTGGGCTCAGGTCGTAGATCACGATCTCCCGCATCCGCCCACTACCCGGCTCGATCCGGCTGGCAATGAGAAAGTATTGGGACGATGGCAGGTTGTTGACCGCCTGCTCCTTCAAGGCGAAGGTGGGCTTCTTCTGGCCGATATCGGCCTGGAGATTGAGCAGCCGGAGATTGCTCCGCGGCAGGACCTGATCGATGAACACGAAACACCCGGCCGAGATTACCATACCGCCCACCAATGCCGGCCGCAGCATCTGAAAGACGCTCACCCCGTTGGCCCGCATCGCGGTGAGTTCGTTGTCGGCGCCCATCTGGCTGAAGCCATAGAGGACGGCCACGAGCACCGCCATCGGCAGAGTCAGCGCGACAATGAACGGAATGAAAAGCACCAGCACTTCCACTACTACCCCAGTGGGCAATCCCTTGCCGACCAGCTCGCCGAGCCGGCGGGAGAGCTGATTCAGCATCAGCATACCCGTCTGGGCCAGCCAGGCGTAGACAAAGGGCGCTGCGAGGGTGAGCAACAGATGCCGACGGATGAGGCGCATGTCGATGAAAGTTAGCAACGAGGGGCCAGGGTCAGGGGCCAGGGGCGAGGGGCCAGAGACGAAAGGCTGGAAACGGTGCTGAGCCACGACCATCTTTCCGACAACTCGTAGCCCTGGTCCCTGGCCCCCGGCCCCTGGCCTCTTCACCATGCGCCCACTGATCGCCGCAGTTCTCACCCTCACCGCGTGCAGCCAGGAGCCGCCGCCACCCCGTGAGTTCGACGGCGCCGCGGCGTTCCGGTATGCGGCGATCCAGCTCGGCTTCGGCCCTCGCATCCCGGGTTCGCCCGGGCACCGGCAAATGGGTACCTGGCTCGACAGTCTGCTTCGCCAGGGCGCCGACACGGTGATCGTGCAGCGATGGACCCACCTGACCCGCAACGGCGATTCCCTGCCGCTGGCCAATTTCCTCGCCCGGTGGAATCCCGCCGCCCAAACCCGGCTGCTCTTCGTGGCGCACTGGGACACCCGGCCCAGGGCGGACGCTTATGGAAGCCGCGATACGTCGGCCGCAGTTCCCGGCGCCAACGACGGCGCCTCGGGCGTGGCCGTACTCCTCGGCATGGCCGACGCGCTCAAGAAGAATCCTCCGGCTCCCGGTATCGGGGTCGATCTCTTGTTCGTGGACGGCGAAGACTACGGTGACTTCAGCCGTGATGAAGATGTACTGCTTGGCTCGCGCTATTACGCCGCCAATCAACCGCCCGGGCCGGCGCCTCGCATCGCAGTGGTGTTCGACATGGTGGGTGCCAAGGACATGAAGTTCAGACCCGAGGGCTATTCCCAGACTGCGGCCGCGGATGTGGTGGATCTCGTGTGGGAAACTGCCCGCCGAATCGGCCATGGGGGCGTGTTCGTGGATGATGGCCAAGGCCCCACCGTCACCGACGATCATATCCCGCTCCAACAGGCCGGCATTCGCGCCATCGACATTATCGGTTATCCCTGGCAATGGCACCATACCGCCGACGATACGATCGACAAGATCAGCGCGGAGAGTTTGCAGGCCGTCGGGGATGTGGGGATGGCGCTGGTGAGGCGCAAGTGGTAGTCAGAGAATGGGGAATGGGGATTGGGGAATGGGGACGGCACTGAACCCGGAGACCCTCACTCCCCACTCCCCATTCACCACTCCCCGGTAGTTCGCGTTTTCCTGGTCCGCTTCGCGTTGGTTGGCTCCCTTCTCTTGACAGGGCAACCGCTATCGTGCCGCCATGCAGGAAAAGCATGCGGTTCTCGTACTCCTCGGTCTTGCGGTCGCAGGTCACGCGGCACACCGAGTACTCCAGCGTCCCTCCGAACCTCCGGGACAGGTGCTCGCCGAGCGGCCGGATGCGGGCGATCCCATCGCCCATCGTGACCGCGCGATTCGGCTCAGTCGCCCGCTCCAGGCCGGCGAGACCGTCGATGTGAACCTGGCGCCCGCCGAAGAAATCGCGCGGCTGCCTCAGGTTGGCATGTCCCTGGCAAAGCGTATCGTGGCTTACCGGAACGCTCACGGACCCTTTGGGTCCTTAAGCGATCTGGACGCGGTTCCCGGAGTGGGGCCTGCAACCCTCGGCCGGCTCGAAGGTAAGCTCACCTTCGGCGGCATCGTGCCGATCGGGGAAGTTCCGGGGCGGGAAGACCTAAGTCGGCGCGGTACCGCGCGTTATGGCGCCGAGCCGGCCCCAGTCAACCTGAACACCGCCACCGAAGCCGAGCTCCGGGCCCTCCCGGGGATCGGGCCGGTGCGGGCCCGGGCGATCCTGGCATATCGCCGGGAGAAGGGGCCATTCGCCAAAGTGTCTGATCTTCGAGCGGTTCCAGGGTTTAGCCAGGGGCTGGTGCGGCGGCTCGGGCCACTCGTGACGGTGCGGTAGACCGGAGTGGATCCTCGGATTACGGAGATTCGAACTGATGGGCCACAGATTAAACGGATGAAACCGATTCTTCGGAGCTTTGGAGTTTCACTCGACGATCACGCCGGCAATCGGGGTATTGCCATTCACGGGGCGAATCCGGGTAATCCGTTTAATCTGTGGATTCTTTCAACGAACCTAACCCGCAGATGATGCAGCCCGAGCCCATGATGCCAGCATGCGGGGGGCCCGCATGACGGTGACCGCCGTCGCGCTGCCGGCCGATCGGCTGGGCGATCTCCTTCTTCGCGAAGGGCTCATCTCACCGGAGCTGCTCCAGCAGGCGCTGGTCGAGCACCGCGCGACCGGCATGCCGCTCGGCTACATCGTCGCCAAGCAGGGCTTCGTCCCCGAAGTGGAGGTCACCCGCCTGGTCGCCCGCCAGCTCCGGGTGCCCGCCGTCGATCTTTCGCGGTTCGAGGTCGATCCGAAGCTGCTCAAGCTGCTCCCTGCCGATCTGGCCAAACGACACCTGGTATTTCCGCTCAAGCGCGACGGCCGCACGCTTACCGTCGCGATGGGAAATCCGACCGACCAGATCCTGCTGCAGGAACTCCGCTTCATAACCCGCTTCGATCTCTTCCCGGTCTTCGCGGGGGAGCTCACCCTCCGCAGCCTGATCGACCGCTACTACGACACCAGCGACCAGCAACTCCAGGCCATCCTCAAGGACATGGAGGGCCTGGGTGACGATGTCGAGATCCTAGCCGACCGGGAGGAGGAACCGACTCCCGACACCGCCCAGATCGATGACGTGCCGGTGGTTAAGCTCATCAACGGGCTGCTCACCGACGCGGTCCAGCGCGGCGCGAGCGACATTCACATCGAGCCCTTCGAACACGAGATCCGGGTCCGCTACCGGGTGGATGGCGCGCTGCAGGAAGTGATGAAGCCACCCCTCCGCATGAAAGCGGCGCTCATTTCCCGGGTGAAGATCCTGTCGCAGCTCAACATCGCCGAGAAGCGAGTGCCCCAGGACGGCCGGCTCAAGCTCAAGATGGGCGCCCGGGTGGTGGATTTCCGGGTCTCCACCCTGCCGTGCCTCTTCGGCGAGAAGATCGTACTCCGGATCCTGGACCGCGGCAATCTGGCGCTCGACCTGAGCACCTTCGGGATCGAGCCGCGGGCGGAAGAGGAGTTGCTCAAGGCGATCCTCAACCCGTACGGCATGGTGCTGGTGACCGGTCCCACCGGCTCCGGCAAGACCACTACCCTCTACTCGGCGCTCCAGCGCATCAACACGATCACGACCAACATCCTGACCGTAGAGGATCCCATCGAGTATCACCTTCACGGGATCAATCAGGTGCAGGTGAATGCCGACATCGGGCTGACCTTCGCGACGGCGCTCCGGGCCTTTCTGCGCCAGGACCCGAATGTCATCATGGTCGGCGAGATCCGCGATCTGGAGACTGCGGGCATCGCGGTCAAGGCCGCGCTGACCGGGCACCTGGTGCTCTCGACGCTGCACACCAACGACGCCCCCAGCACGGTGACCCGGCTGCTCGACATGGGCGTCGAGGCGTTCAATGTATCGGCGGCGGTGAATCTGGTGGTCGCGCAGCGGCTGGTGCGCCGGGTGTGCCGGGACTGCCGGGTTCCGGCCAACCACCGGCCCGAGGAGATCAAGGCCCTGGTCGGCCCAGGCATGAGTCTTGATGAGGTAGCAGCGATTCCCTTCGTCCGGGGCCGCGGTTGCGAGATCTGCGGCGGGACGGGATACCGGGGCCGGGCGGGCCTCTTCGAGGTCATGCCGATGTCGCCTGAGCTGCGTCGCCTGGTGCTCCGGCAAGGGTCGGTGGAAGAGATGCGGCCGCAGGCCATCGCAGAGGGGATGCTGACCCTGCGCGCCAACGGTCTCATCAAGCTCCGCCAGGGGATCACCACACTGGAAGAAGTTCTCAAGGAGACGGCGGCATGACGCTCAACCTGCGGGCTATGCTGGTAGAGATGATCGAGCGGGAAGCTTCCGACCTCCACATCACGGCCGGGGAGCGGCCCAAGCTCCGCATCGACGGCGAGATCGGCAACGGGTCCGTGGAGGAGATTCTGACCCCCAAGGACACCTTGCAGCTGGCCTATTCCGTCCTGACGGAGAACCAGAAGAAGCGCTTCGAGCTGGAAGACGAGCTCGATTTCTCGTTCGGGATCGAGAATCTGGCGCGCTTCCGCGGCAACGTGTTCAAGCAGCGGGGCTGCGTCGCGATGGTGCTCCGGATGATTCCGTTCGCCATCCGCACGCTCGAGGAGCTCGGCCTTCCGCCCATCGCGCGGAAACTGGTGGAGCGGCCGCGCGGGCTCATCCTGGTCACCGGGCCGACCGGCTCGGGCAAGTCCACCAGCCTCGCGGCCATGCTCGACTTGATCAACAAGAGCCGCCGGGGCCACATCATCACCATCGAAGATCCGATCGAGTTCATCCACCGCCACCAGGGCTGCATCGTCAACCAGCGCGAGATCGGCAGTGACAGCAAGAGCTTTGCGTCGGCGCTCAAGTACGTGCTGCGGGAAGATCCCGACATCATCCTGGTGGGCGAAATGCGCGATCTGGAAACGATCGGGTCCGCACTTACGATTGCGGAAACGGGGCACCTGGTCCTCGCGACCCTGCATACCAACTCCGCGGCCGAGTCGATCAACCGGATCATCGACGTGTTCCCGTCGACCCAGCAGTCCCAGGTGCGCGCCCAACTGGCCTTCGTGCTGGAAGGCGTGATCACGCAGACCCTGCTCCAGAGCAACACCGGAAAGGGCCGGGCGCTCGCCTGCGAAGTGATGGTGGCCACGCCCGCCATCCGGGCCCTCATTCGGGACGACAAGGTGCACCAGATCTACTCGACCCTCCAGGCCGGGAAGAAACACGGCATGCAGACCATGACCGATTCCCTCTACCAGCTCTACATGAACCGGAAGGTCACCAAGGAGGAATGTCTCCACGCGGCGTCCGACCCGAACGAATTCCTCCGCGCGATCGGGGAAAAGCCGGTCGAGGAGATGCCGATCCCTCAGGTGGGCAAGGCCGCCGCGGGCCACCGCCGGTAACCGGAGGACTTCGCTATGGGACTCTTCGAATACACCGCCAAACACGCCACCTCGGGCCAGCTGCTCAAGGGCACCATGGATGTGCCCACCCGCGACGAAGTCATCGCCTTCATTCGGAAGAACCGGATGATTCTGGTGAGCGTCCGGGAGGCGCCGACCCAGGTCAAGCTTCCCGCGCTCCGGAAGGGCGTGAGCACCCGCGACGTGGTGATCTTCACGCGACAGTTCGCGACTATGATCAATGCCGGGTTGCCCCTGGTGCAGTCGCTCAACATTCTGGCCCAGCAAACCGAGAACAAGACCTTCAAGGACATCACCAAGGCGGTCGTCTACGACGTCGAGGCCGGTAACACGCTGGCCGACGCGATGCGGAAACACCCCAAGGCGTTCTCGGAGCTCTACGTCAACATGGTGGCCGCGGGCGAGGCCGGCGGTATTCTCGATACGATCCTGCTTCGGTTGGCCAACTTCCTCGAGAAGAACGACGCCCTGGTGCGCAAGGTGAAGGGCGCCATGGTGTATCCCGCCGTGATCCTTTCCGTCGCGGTTATTGCGGTGGCCGTGCTGCTCATCGCGGTGATCCCCACCTTCGGCTCGATGTTCGCGTCGGTGAACATGGAGCTCCCGCTCCCCACCCGCATCGTGATGGGCGCATCGCAGTTTCTGCTTCGCTTCTGGTGGGCCATCTTGGGCGTGCTGGCCGTGATCGCGCTTGCCTGCCGGGCCTACTACCGCACCCCGGCCGGCCGGAAGGCCATCGATGGCGCGCTGCTCCGGGCGCCGGCTATCGGCGACCTGCTCCGCAAGTCGGCGGTCTCCCGGTTCACCCGGACCCTCGGCACGCTGGTCTCCTCGGGCGTGTCGATCCTGGACGGTCTGGAGATCACCGCGAAGACCGCGGGCAACCGGGTCATTCACGACGCGGTGATGCAATCCCGGCAGTCGATCGCGGGCGGTGAAACGATCGCGGGCCCGCTGCAAGCGTCGGGGGTGTTCCCGCCCATGGTGATCTCGATGATCTCGGTGGGCGAGCAGACCGGCGGCCTGGACGACATGCTGACCAAGATCGCCGACTTCTACGATTCCGAGGTGGATGTCGCGGTGAGCGCGCTGCTCTCCCTCATGGAGCCCGTCATGATCGTGGTCCTGGGGCTCATCGTGGGCGGCATGGTAGTCGCCATGTACCTCCCGATCTTCGACATGGTGAACACGATTCAGTAGGCCTCCAGGGCGAACGGGGCGAACCGGGCGACCGGGGCGAACCCGATGAACCGGAAGCCGACAACCTGATCGCCCTGTTCGTCCTGTTCGGCCTGACAGTAGATTCGGCCCCGGGCTTGTGCGTGCTGCGAGCCCGGGGCGGGTCATTTTGGGAGTAGGGAGCTAGGGAACTAGGGAGCTAGGATAGGGAGTAGGGATAGGGAGGCAACGATGAAGTGGGCCGTCAAGCTGGGCACGGTGCGGGGGATCACCCTGTACATGCACCTCACCTTCCTGATTCTGCTCGCGTGGGTGGGTCTGGCGCACTGGCAGGCGGAGCGAAGCGTCGACGCCGTGGTGGTGGGCATCGGATTCACCCTGGCGCTGTTCGCGTGCGTGGTGCTGCACGAGTTCGGCCACGCGCTCACTGCGCAGCGCTACGGCATCAGGACCAGAGACATCACCCTGTTGCCGATCGGCGGCGTGGCGCGGCTCGAGCGGATGCCGGACGAACCGCGCCAGGAGCTGATCGTGGCGATCGCCGGACCTCTGGTGAACGTCGCGATCGCGGCAATCCTGTTTGCCGGGTTAGCCCTCTCCAATGCCCGGATCGACCTCGCCCAGTTCTCGGTGGGCCGGGGCTCGTTCCTCGGCCGGTTGCTGGTCGTGAACGTGGTGCTGGTGCTCTTCAACCTGCTGCCGGCCTTTCCCATGGACGGGGGCCGGATCCTTCGCTCCATCCTCGCGATGCGGATGGATTACCTCCGCGCGACCCAGGTCGCGGCACAGCTCGGGCAAGGCTTCGCGCTGCTCTTCGGAGTGATCGGGCTCTTCTTCAATCCGTTTCTGATCTTCATCGCCCTGTTCGTGTGGATCGGCGCGGCGCAGGAAGCCGCGATGACCCAGATGAAGACGGCCCTCTCCGGCATTCCCCTGGAGCGGGCCATGATTACCGACTTCCACACCCTGTCTCCCGAGGACAACCTGGGCCGGGCGGTCGAATTGCTCCTCGCCGGGAGCCAGCAGGACTTCCCGGTGGTCGACGGGGACCAGGTCGAGGGCGTGTTATGCCGGTCGGACCTGCTGGTCGCGCTGTCCAAGCAGGGCCAGCAGTCGCCGGTCGCCGAGGTGATGCGGCGGAATGTGCCGACTGCGGAGGCGTCGGAGATGATCGAGGTGGCGTTCCAGCGCCTCCAGGGCCGCGACTGTCCCACCATTCCGGTGCTCCGGCGCGGCAGGCTGGTGGGGCTCGTGACGATGGAGAACGTAGGCGAATTCGTGAGTGTGCAGGCGGCGCTGGGCGGGACCCGGCCGATGCGGCGGTTGCCCGCCTGAGGCGAATCCTGCTGCCTTGACATAGGGGGAGGGGGTATATAGCTTCAGTCGCCATGCCAAGCCTCCCCCAGCGCGACGCCCCCACCCGCATAGACCCGGTTTGCGGGATGACCGTGCCGGTCGCCTCGCCCTTGCGGCACCCGGTCGACGGGACCGAGTACTCCTTCTGCTCCGCCGGTTGCCTGGAACGATTCCGGGCCGATCCTGCACGTTACCTAACCCGCGGGCCGGAGCCGATGGCGGCGCCGCAGCCAGCCGCCGCGCCGCCGCGCCGCCGAGCCGCCGTTCGCTACACCTGTCCGATGCACCCGCAGATCGTGCGCGACGAGCCCGGTGCCTGCCCGATCTGCGGGATGGCCCTGGAACCCCTGGTCCCGGCCGGGGCCGAGGAGGATGAGAACCCCGAGCTCCGCGACATGAGCCGGCGGTTCTGGGTCTCGGTGGCGCTGACGGTGCCGGTACTGCTGCTGGGCATGGGCGGCCTGTTGCCGGGGGACATCGTCGGGCGCCTCTTCTCGATGCGGACCCGGATGACGCTGGAGGCGCTGCTCGCGACACCGGTGTGTGTCTGGGCGGCGGGGCCGTTCTATGTGCGGGCGGTGCACTCGGTGGTGAACCGGAGTCTCAACATGTTCACCCTGATCGGGCTGGGAGTGGCGGTAGCCTACGGCTACAGCGTGATCGCCGCCCTCGCGCCCGGGATCTTCCCCGCCTCGTTCCGCCAGGACGGCGAAGTTCCCGTGTATTTCGAGGCGGCCGCGGTGATCGTCACGCTGATTCTGCTGGGCCAGGTGCTGGAGCTCCGCGCCCGGGCCTCGACCAGCGCCGCGATCCGCAAGCTGCTGGGACTCGCCCCCAAGACGGCCCGGCGGCTCCGCCCCGACGGGGGCGAAGCGGACGTGCCGCTCGAGCAGCTTCAGGTGGGCGACCGGCTGCGGGTTAGGCCGGGCGAGAAGATTCCGACCGACGGGGTGGTGCTGGAGGGGACCAGCGCGGTCGATGAATCGATGGTCTCGGGCGAGCCGATCCCGGTCGCCAAGCAGCCGGGGGACCGGGTCGTGGGCGCGACCGTCAACGGGACCGGTG
The DNA here is from genome assembly GCA_052389555.1 of Gemmatimonadales bacterium. Lineage (GTDB taxonomy): Bacteria > Gemmatimonadota > Gemmatimonadetes > Gemmatimonadales > GWC2-71-9 > JABFSM01. Next base: position 11,200 of record JBQTHV010000182.1, read on the forward strand.
GCTTGATCATCCGGGCGGAGAAGATCGGGTCGGAAACCCTGCTCGCCCGCATCGTCGCGATGGTAGCGGAGGCGCAACGCAGCCGCGCGCCGATTCAGCGGCTGGCGGACCAGGTGTCCGGGTATTTCGTGCCGGCCGTCATGCTGATCGCCCTCGGGACCTTCATCGTGTGGAGCCTCGCCGGCCCCGAGCCGCGCCTGGCGCACGGCCTGATCAACGCGGTGGCGGTGCTGATCATCGCCTGTCCCTGCGCGTTAGGACTCGCGACCCCGATGTCGATCATGGTGGCGACCGGCCGGGGGGCCTCCCTGGGCGTGCTGTTCCGCGACGCCGAAGCGATCGAAACCCTGCGCCAGGTGGACACCCTGGTCGCCGACAAGACCGGCACCCTCACCGAGGGCAAAGCCCGGCTGGTTTCGGTGGTGCCGGCGGAGGGGATGGACGAGGCGGAGCTCTTGCGGCTGGCTGCCTCCCTCGAGCGGGGCAGCGAGCATCCCCTTGCCGCGGCGATTGTGCAGGGCGCGGAAGAGCGCGGGTTAGGCCTGGACGAGGCCCGCGACTTCCAGAGCCGGACCGGCAAGGGCGTCCGCGGCACGGTGGATGGCCGCGCCGTGGCCCTCGGCAACTCCGTCCTGATGGAAGAGCTCGGGGTCGAGCTCGGCGCGCTTGCCGGGCGGGCCGACGCCCTGCGGGGCGAGGGACAGACGGTGATGCTCGTCGCGATCGGCGGGCGGCTGGCGGGGCTGGTTGGGGTAGCCGATCCGATCAAGCAGAGCACTCCCGATGCCATCCGCGCCCTTCACGAGGAGGGAATCCGGATTGTGATGGTGACCGGCGACAGCCGGACGACCGCGGAGGCGGTGGCCCGCCGGCTCGGGATCGACGAGGTGATCGCGGAGGTGCTGCCCGATCAAAAGGTCGAGATCGTCAAGCGATTGCAGGCCCAGGGACGCTTCGTCGCGATGGCCGGGGACGGGATCAACGACGCCCCAGCACTGGCCCAGGCGCAGGTCGGGATCGCGATGGGGACCGGGACCGATGTCGCGATGGAGAGCGCCGCAGTCACGCTGGTCAAGGGAGATCTCCGGGGAATCGTCCGCGCGCTCCGGCTGAGCCGCCGTACGATGCGCAATATCCGTCAGAATCTGTTCTTTGCGTTCTTCTATAACTCGGCCGGCGTGCCGATCGCGGCGGGCGTGCTCTACCCCGCGTTCGGGCTGCTGCTGTCGCCGGTTATCGCTGCCGCTGCCATGAGCTTCAGCTCGGTTTCCGTGGTTGGAAACTCACTGCGGTTACGGTCCGCATAGCCTACGAGGAGCTTCCCGCATGGCAGACACTCATCAACGTGCCTACTGCGCTTGCGAGGTCAAGGATGCCGGAGTCCGCAAACCCGCAGGCGTCGATCCCGAGATCAAGGAGCACAACCAGAAACGCCTACGTCGCATCGAGGGGCAGGTTCGCGGACTGCAGAAGATGGTGGCTGAGGACCGCTACTGTCCCGAGATCATGGTGCAGATCGCTTCGGTGCACGAGGCGCTTCGCGCGGTGGCGCGCCAGCTCATGCGGAACCACCTGCGCCATTGCGTGAGTCGCTCGGTACGGGCCGGCGGCGAGGAGTCCGACGCGACCCTCGACGAGCTGCTCGACCTGATCTACACGACGTCACGGTAGGTACTCGACCCGGCTCCGGGAAGGCAGTACGCTCTGGGGTCGTGATTGATCCCTCCCTGGTCCCTGGTCTCTGGCCCCTGGTCCCCTGGTCCCTGGTCCCTTTCACTGATACTGCACGTACCCAGGTCTTGGCCTCAACGCCAGCACCTCCCGAGGCGTCAGGAGCGGGTCTCCCTTTTTCGTGTCGTTGTGGAAGAAGAGTTTGAAACCGGTGAATTGCACCGGCTCGGCGACCTGGCACTTGGCGTAGCTGTCGAACTTGAGCCAGGGGGCTCCCCAGCCGTCCATGTTGATCACGACCTGGACCCGAGGGTCCAGCCGGATCCGACCGGCATCGCGGACCATGTTCTCGGTGAAACGATGGATCACCAGGACCTTGGGGGGGAGCTGGTACTGGGTAACCAGCCGGCCCAGCTCCTCGATGGCGTGATTCACCTCCCCGGCGCTGAGGGTCCCGATCCTTCGTCCCGGTGCATAACCCGCACTCTGGTAGTGCATATAGAACTCGGGGTCGATCCCGAGGTGTACATCGGGCCGCGAGAGCCAGGGACGCAGGAGGGGGAGTTCCTGCTGAATCGTGCTGTGGCCGGCCTGGATATCGAGAAAGAGCAGCGCGCCGTGCTCCTGCGCCCATCCATACACGCGCCGAACCAGGGTCGTGTCCATCCGGAGCCGGTAGCGGCCGTCGCGGCCCGGTTTCTCCTGCGCGACCACCGCGATCAGGTGGAGGGCCGGGCGGACCGGGGTCGCCGGATCGGCGGCTTCCCATTCGGCGGCGATGCGGCTGAGGCGTGCCAGCATCTGATCCTTGGGCAGCGCGCCGAGAATACCCATGCGGGTCGAGAGGGGATTGCCGTAGAACGCGACGATCCGCTGCGCCGGCAGAATAGCGTCCGGCAACGGGCTGGGCTCCGCCACCGGCCAACCGGGATGACCCAGGGCCTGGCGAATAGCGGCGGCGAGCGAAATGCTGTCGCGCGCGGTTCGTCCCGGAAGGAGAGCGGTTCGCACCAGCCCGCGAGCAGAATCGGAGCGGGATCGGGACGCGGCAGTCGGGACTCGGGATTCGGCACCTGGCGGCTCTGCACTTGGCGCTCCGGACTCGGCGCTCGGTCCTCCTGAGGCGGCGCTCGGCCCTCGCACCTCGGCGCTCGGTGCCGCCCTCACCGCCGGCGGAGGGGGAGACTCGATTGCCGGCCCTGCCAGGATCGAGGAATCGGGTGGTACCGAGTCGGCCGAGCCGGCGTTCTCTCCCTCGGACGCACAAGCGCTCGCCAACGCGAGGGCGAGCGCAGGGAAGCGATTGGGGAAGCGGAGCATGCGGGGAAGATAGTGCCCCGCCGGCTCGGTCTAGTTGATTCGCTGCAGGTAGAATTCGCCGTTGGTGACGCTGATGTCGGCGCGTCCGGCCGCCTTCATGGTGCCCTGGAACGTGCCGCGCATCGTGCGCGAGGCAACGAGGGAACCCTGAACCTTGAACTCGACCAGCGTCCCGTTGGCGCGAAACCGCATGAAGTACGCGCCGTTGCCGTTGTTGTTGCCGTTGGGTTCGGTGGAGCTGCCGCAGCCACTCAGGAGCAGGCCCGCAATCAGGAAACCAGCCGTGGCCCAGGATGAAGGAATCCGCCGCATGGGGACCGCACTCGGGTTGAGGTTCATTCCACCTTGCGCCGGCCGGGGCGAAAAACCGTCACAAGCCCCTCGGGGGTTCGCTTGCCGGCCCGTCGCCCCGTCTCTATTGTTCGACCTGGGATCGGTATCTCGTCACGCGGGGCTCCGGTGCGGCAGGTCCTGGCGATTTTGGTGATAGTCCTGGCGGGTGTCGGTGCCTGCCGGATCGAGCAGCGCGCCCCGCCGACCGGAGCGGCCGGTTCGGGGACGTTGCTGGCGCTCCGGATTCCGGCCGATTCCGAGATTCCCCCTGGACCTATCGGGGCGTCGATTCGGCGGGGGCAGGCGCTGATGCGGCACACGCCGGACAGCCTGCCGCGTCACGTGCGCACCGATCTCCGCTGCTTGAGTTGCCATCTCGGCGAAGGGACCCAGCCCGGCGGGTTGCCGCTCGTCGGGGTGTATTCCCGGTTTCCTGAGTATCGCGCGCGCAACGCCATCATCAATCTGCTGGAGGATCGCATCAACGATTGCTTCGAGCGGAGTCTCAACGGGACGGCGCTGCCTCGCGACGGCCCCGACATGCGGGACTTGATCGCATTCTTCGCGTTCATCTCGCGCGGCGTTGCGCCGCCGGGAGAGGTTCCCGGGCTCGGGGTTCGGAAGCTCGAGCCGTTGCCTCCCGATACCGGGCGAGGGCGAATGGTGTACCGCGAGGTCTGTGCTCGCTGCCATGGTCCTGACGGGCAGGGAACCGGTCTGGCGCCGTCCCTGTGGGGCCCCCGGTCCTTCAACATCGGGGCCGGCATGGCCCGACTCTACACCGCGGCGTCCTTCATTCGGGACAACATGCCGAACGATCGCGTGGTCGAGCTCACTGACCAGCAGGCGTTTGATGTGGCCGGGTACATTCTGGGCCAGCCCAGACCGGACTTCGCGCGAAAGGCGGAGGATTGGCCCAACGGCGATCCGCCCCCTGACGTGGCGTACCCCACCCGCGCGGCGGCCCGCCGAGACTCAGGAACGATGAGCTCCGATTCACTCCGGAAGAGGAGGTAATCATGCAACGCCGAACATTCCTTGCCCGCTCGGCCGGTGCCGCGGCGGCTTTCACGGCAGGCTCGGCGCTGCCGGTCGATCTCGCCGGCCAGGGTCGTCAGGGCAGGGAATCTCCCCACGACCAATGGATGGCTCGGCAGACGGGCCGCCATCGCTGCGTTTTCGACTTCCCGCATCATGGCGAAGGCGTGCCCCTCGTGCACATGTACAACTACATCGATACCTACCGGAGGACCTATGGCGAGCCGGTCACCAGCGTGAATGCGATCGGTACGTTCTACGGCGCTCCGGGACCTGCGGCCAGCATTCCGATGGCCTGGAATGATGCGATGTGGCAGAAGTACCGGATCGGCGAGCTGCTCAAGCTCACCAATCCTGATACCCGGACGCCTGCCAGGCGCAACATGTTCTTCCGACCTCGCGCCGGCGATCCGGTGCTCTTCAACGGGGCAATGGCCATTGCCGGGATCGAGAACCTCCAACGGCTGGGTGCGACGTTCCTGATGTGCAACAACGCATTCATGGCGTGGATCAGCTTCCTCTCGGGGAGCGGAGCCCGGGGCAATCCCGCCGAGATCGAGCGCGACTTGCGCGCCAATCTGATTCCCGGCGTGATCACCGTGCCGGCTATGGTCATTGCGATCGAGAAGGCTCAGGAGAAGGGGATAGCGTACAACCGTCAATAAGGAGGTAGTCAATAAGGAGGTAGTGAGTAGGAGGTAGTAAGTAGGGAACAGCCCTGGCTGGTGCAACGACCTCGCCCCGGAAGGGTTTGTCCCTGCTCACTACCTCCTGCTTACTAAGTCCTCCTTTTAGTTTCCAACACACGTCCGTGCCCACATCACCCAGCGAGTACCCTGACACGACCATCCCGCCTCACGCGGGCGAGCGGCGGTTTGGCCCGCTGGAGCAGCGCAACTTCCTTCGCTGGGTCTATCTGGGCCGCGTCATGCTGGCGGCCATTCTGCTCTGGCGCATGCTGGTGGTTCCGGAACCCGGCGAGGCGGAGCGGTATGGAAAGCTCGTCGCGGTCCTGGCCATCGCGGTCGCCGGCTACGGCATTTACGTCAGCTTCATCCGGCGCATCCGGGCCGGCCTGCTGTTCCTCGTCTGCCATGCGGCTACCGACCTCCTGCTGGTAACCGTACTGGTTCACTTCGGGGGAACTCCGCAAACGGGGTGGGCCGCTCTCTACGTCCCGGTGATCGCGGTGTATGCGCTGCTGATGCCGGTCCGGCTCGGCGCGCTGACGGCCGCCCTCGGCGCGGGGTTCTTCCTGGTCGACGCGTTTCTCTGGCAGGAGGTGCCCGGGGGGAGCTGGGTCTGGGGCCAGGTCGCCGTGTTCACGCTGGTCTCCCTCCTGGTGGCCTATCTCGGTCAGCGGCTGCGGGCCGCCTCGGCCGAGCACAGCGAGCTCGAGATCGAGCTCCGGCGAGTGCGTCTCGAGGCGGACGAGATTTTGCGCAGCATTCGGTCCGGCGTCATCACGGTGGATGGGCAGGGCCGGCTCGCCTTCATCAACCTGGCCGCGGAGCACCTGCTCGGGCTGTCGGGCGCCCAGTGGCTGGGGCTTCCCATTCTCGAAGAGCTGGGCCGGCGCTCCCGCGAGCTCCTGGAGGCGGTCACCACCGGGATCCGCAAGGGACGCCGGATCGTGCGCGGCGAAGGAACCGCCGAGCGGGCGGACAGCCACCGGGTGCCCATCGGCCTTTCGACCACCACCTTCGTGCGCTCGTCCGAAGCGTTGCCCAGTGTCACGGCGATCTTCACCGACATTTCCGATCTGCAGGAGATGCAAGCCCTCCACCTGCGCGCCGAGCGGCTCGAGGCGGTGGCGGCACTCTCCGCCTCGCTGGCCCACGAGATCCGCAATCCCCTGGCGTCGATCCGTAGCTCGGTCGAGCAGCTGGCCCGTACGGTCCGCGATGATCCCGATGATCGCGTGTTAGGGGACCTGATCGTGCGGGAGGCCGACCGGCTGAGCCGGCTCCTGGGCGAGTTCCTGGATTTCTCGCGGGTGCGGGCCAGCCACTTCGTCGCGGTGGATCTCGCCGCAGTCATGCGGGGCGCGGCCCAGCTCGTGCGTGAGCATCCCGACACCGGCCCCGGGGTCGAGATCGCGGTCCGGGGTGAGGCGGTGGATGTGGAGGCCGACGAGGATCTCCTCCATCGGGTGGGAACCAACCTGATCCTCAATGCGGCCCAGGCCATGAACGGGGCTGGTCGGATCGAGGTCATCGTGGATCAGCCTGACCCGCGTTCGCTCGGGGCCGGCGGGGCGGACATCGAGCGTCCGGTGCGCCTGCGGATCCGGGACAACGGGCCCGGGATTGATCCCGAGCTGATGCCGCGCCTGTTCGAGCCGTTCGTTTCCGGACGGCCGGGCGGCAGCGGACTCGGGCTCGCGATCGTGCAGCGCGCGGTGGCGGCGCATCGCGGGCTGGTGACGGTTGAGTCTGCCCCCGGAGTGGGGACCACGTTTACCATTCTGCTGCACGGGAAGCGCCCCGCGGGCGCGGAGGACGCTGCATGAGCCAGCAGGCTTCGATCCTGATCGTGGATGACGAGTCCGGCATTCTCGATACCCTGCGCATTCTCTTGCGCAAGGAAGGGTTCGAGGTCGCCACCGCTCAGGGTGGCAAGGCCGGTCTCGAGCAGATCCGCTCGGGGAACCACGACATGGTGCTCACCGACGTGCGGATGCCGCAGGTCACCGGGCTCGATATCCTGACCGCCGCGAAGGAACAGGACCCGATGACACCGGTGATCCTGATGACCGCGCAGGCCTCGCTCCAGACCGCGATCCAGGCCGTCAACCAGGGCGCCTTCTATTACATCCAGAAGCCGTTCTCGAATGACGAGCTGCTCGCCATCCTGCGGCGCGCCTGCGAGTACCGGCAGATTCGAGTCGAGAACCGTCAGCTCAAGCAGGAGATCCGCCGCCGCGAGAAGGGCGCCGTCGCACGCCCGATCGGCAAGTCGCGCCGGTTCACCGACGTCCTGCGGCTCGCGGAGCAAGTCGCTCCGAACGAATCGACCGTTCTGATTCAGGGTGAGAGCGGCACCGGCAAGGAGGTGTTGGCCCGCTACATCCACAATCTCTCCCACCGCGCCGAAGGGCCGTTTCTCTCCATCAACTGCGGAGCCCTCCCCGAGAACCTGCTGGAGAGCGAGCTGTTCGGGCACGTGAAGGGCTCGTTCACCGGCGCGGTGCGCGACAAGCAGGGACTCTTCGCCGCCGCGCGGGGCGGGACCTTCTTCCTCGATGAAGTGGGCGAGATGCCGCCCTCTCTCCAGATCAAGTTGCTTCGGGTCATCCAGGAGCGCGAGGTGATTCCGGTCGGCGCCACCGAGACGATCCCGGTGGATGTGCGGATCATCGCGGCGACCAACCGCGACCTGGAGGAGGAAGTGCGCCGGGGCCGGTTCCGGTCCGACCTGTTCTACCGGCTCAACGTGATCGCGCTCGAGCTGCCCTCGTTGCGCGACCGGCGGGACGACTTGGTCCTCCTGATCGATCACTATCTCCAGGAGCTGGCCCAGGAGCGCGGCCATGCGCCGAAGGCCCTGACCGCCGAGGCGCTCGATGCGGTGATGGTTTATGACTGGCCCGGCAACGTGCGCGAGCTGCAGAATGCGCTGGAGCACGCCGTGGTGCTGAGCAAGGGCCCGCTGATCGAGCCCGGCGCACTGCCGGAGCGAATCACCCGGCGGCGGCGCGAGCCCCTGGTGGCGGAGCGGTCGTCGCCCAATCCGTCGCTCGACGTGATCGAACGGGCCTACATCATGTGGGTGTTGCAGGCGGAGGGCGGCAACAAGACCCGCGCCGCCGAAGTTCTGGGCATCGATCCGTCCACACTGTACCGCAAGCTCAGCCGGTACGAGGAACAGCCGGCAGCCGGGTGATCGCGGTCCTCGCGCTCCTCTTTGCCCTGTCCGGCGCCGCCGGACTGTTCTACGAAGCGGTCTGGAGCCGCTATCTCAGCCTGTTCGTCGGACACGACGCGTACGCGCAGGTCCTCACCCTCATGATCTTCCTCGGCGGCATGGGCGCGGGAGCGCTCGTGGTGAGCCGCCGCACCGCGCGAATCCGCGATCCACTCTTCGCCTATGCGATCGTGGAGCTGATCATCGGCGTCGTGGGCCTCGCCTTCCACGATACCTTATATATCCCGGTCACCGAGTGGGCCTACGAGCGGCTGTTCCCGGCACTGGGTAACGGGGCCCCGCTCGTCCTCAGCAAGTGGGCGCTGGCCGGCGCGCTCATCCTGCCGCAATCGATCCTGCTGGGCGCGACGTTTCCCCTGATGACGGCCGGGGTGTTACGCCGGATGCCGGCTCAGCCGGGGCGCACCCTGTCGGTGCTGTACTTCACCAATAGCCTGGGCGCGGCGATCGGCGTGCTGGTCGCCGGATTCGGCCTCTACGCGCTGGCCGGGCTGCCCGGGACGCTGATCGCAGCGGCGATGCTGAATCTGGTGGTGGCGCTCGGTACGATCGTAGTGGCGCGAGTGCGGCGAATAGGGAGGAGGGAATCGGGAGTAGGGAATCGGGATCTGCCAGCGGAGAACCCTTCCGTGCTCCCTACACCCTACTCCCTATTCCCTCTCCGTTCGATGACCACCCTCCTGCTCACGATGGCCGCCGGCACTGCGGTCGCCTCCTTTATTTACGAAGTGGGCTGGATCCGGATGCTCTCCCTGGTGCTGGGGAGCTCCACCCATTCGTTCGAGCTGATGCTGTCGGCGTTCATCCTGGGGCTCGCGCTGGGGGCTTGGTGGATGCGGCGCCGGGCCGACCGGTTTCCTAACCCGCTCGGCGCGCTCGCCGCGATCCAGCTTCTCATGGGGACGCTGGCGCTCCTGAGTCTCCCGCTCTATCTCCAGTCGTTCGGCTGGACCGCCGCGCTCATTCAGGCCACCGCGAGAAGCGAGCCCGGGTACCTGATCTTCACCATGGCGCGGTATGCGATCTGCCTCGCGATCATGCTGCCGGCCACCTTCTGCGCGGGCATGACTCTGCCGCTCATGACCCGCATTCTGCTCGGCGCCGGGGCCGGCGAGCGCGCCATCGGCGCGGTCTATGGCGTAAACACGCTGGGGTCCATTGCCGGTGCGGCCGCGGCTGGCTTGCTCCTGATTCCGGCCTTCGGCCTCAAGGGAGCCCTCGTGTTAGGCGGAATGCTGGACATGGGGCTTGGCCTGGTATTGCTCGCGGCGTTGTACCTGGCCGTCAGGCGGTCAGAGGGTCAGATGGTCAGTATGCCGAGCGCCGGGCCGCCGAGCCGCCGAGCCGCCGCGTCCCCTGCCGTCCGGCCGTCCGGCCGTCCGGTCGTCCTGATCGCCGCCACCTTCGCGGCTGGCGTGCTTGCCCTCGTGATCGGTGCCGGCGTTCGCTGGGACCAGGCGCTCCTCTCGAGCGGTGTCTTCCGGGTTGGCCGCGTGATCGGCGAAGACGCGCGGGACATCCTGTTCCATGCCGACGGCAGAACCGCCACGGTGCATGCGACCCGGTTCCGCGCCAACGGCATCCGGGTGCTGTCCACCAATGGCAAACCTGACGGGTCGCTGCGCCCGGCCTGGTTCGAGCCGTGCGATACCAATGCTCCGCTGCAGCCGTTCGCATCGGACGACGGGACCCAGGCGATGCTGGCGCTGCTCAGCATGGCCCATGCGCCGTCGGCGCGAACCGCCGCGGTGGTCGGGCATGGAACCGGCATGTCGTCGCACATCCTGCTCGCGAGCCCGGTGCTCGGCCGGCTCCACACCATCGAGATCGAACCGGCGATGCTGGAAGGGTCCCGGCTGTTCTATCCGGCCAATCGCCGCGTGTTCGACGATCCCCGATCCCGGATCGTGATCGGCGATGCCCGGGCCTTCTTCGCGGCCTCGCCGGATCGGTACGACCTCATCCTCTCGGAGCCCTCGAATCCCTGGGTGAGCGGCTCGAGCGGACTCTTTACTACCGAGTTCTACGCCCGGATGCGCCGGGCGCTCGCGCCGGGCGGCGTGTTAGGGCAGTGGCTGCATACCTACGAGCTGTCCGATGCCCTGGTCTTCAGCGTGCTGGCCGCGCTCCATGAGCACTTTGCCGATTATCGCATCTTCCTGATCAGTGGGGGCGACCTGCTGGTAATGGCTTCGCCGGACCGGCGGCTCCCCCCGCCCGACTGGTCGGTCACCCGGCTGCCGGCGGTCCGGCAGGACCTCTGCCGGTTCCTTCCGATGACCGAGCCGGCGCTCGACCGGGTGGCGGTCGCCGACCGAGCCGGGCTGGCTCCGCTCTTCGCGCGGCCGCTCCGTCCCAACTCGGATTTCTACCCGGTGCTGGATCTGGGATCCGAAGCGGCCCGATTTCTTCAGCGGGCGGCCATTGGCGTCGCGAGCTTGGGCAGCGGCGTCGTCGACTACTTCGGCGATGCCGGCTGGTCCCCCGCCGCGTTTGATATGTCGACCACCAGCGTTCTGCTCCCGGCCCCCGGCGTCAAGGCCTTGCTGCTCGCGGCCCAGGTGCGGCGCGCCGGTATCGACTCGGGGTGGAGCGACGGCCCGGGCACCGCGGAGCGATACCTGTTCAGCGTGTGGACCCGGCAAGCCCGGAGTGAGGTACCGCCCGTGAGCTGGCGCGGCTGGACCGCCGATTTCTGGGCGGTGCGGCGGGCCCTGCATGGCGGCGGCGCCCCTCTCGACAGCGGCTTCTTCGCGCTGGCCAACGGATTCCTAACCCGCACTCATGCGCCTGACCCGGTGTGGGCGGCGGTCCGCTTTGGCGAAGCGCTGGCCCGCCGGGACCTCCGCGCCGCGGCGGCCCCCGCGCGCGTGTTGATCGGGGAGGCCCGGGCCGGGCGCTGGTGGCTTCCGCCGGATGACCTGCTCGATGGATCGGTGCGCGCCCTGCTCGCCGCCGGTGAGCCCGACCGGGCCCGGGACGCCTACGGTGCGGTGCGCCCCTATTCGAGTCGGGCTCCCGGCGACCTGCGTCTCCTGTATCTCGATGCGGCCATCGAGGAGGCCCGCGGCGCGCCCTGATGGAGATCCCCAGGCTTTCGGTCGTCATCCCGGTCTTCAATGAGCGCAATACCGTGGGGACGATCGTCGAACGGCTCCGCTCGGTGCCGCTTCCCATGGAGATCATCGCGGTGGACGACTGCTCCAGCGACGGGAGCGGCGAGATCGTGGACCGGCTTCACGACCAGGGGGCCGTCGACGTTGTGGTGCACCATCCGGTGAATTGCGGCAAGGGCGCTTCGCTACGAAGCGGGATCTCGCACGCCAGCGGCGACGTCATCGTGGTCCAGGACGCGGACCTGGAATACGATCCCCACGAGTTCGGCCGGCTGCTGTCGCCTATCATGGAGGGAAAGGCCGACGCGGTGTTCGGATCGCGGTTCCTGGGTGGGGGGGGACGGGTGTTGTACTACTGGCACTCGGTGGGCAACAAGGTGCTCACCACGCTGTCCAACATGCTCACCGATCTGAACCTCACCGACATGGAGACTTGTTACAAGATGGTGAAGGCCCCGCTGATGAAGTCGCTCATCCTGACGAGTGACCGGTTCGGCTTCGAGCCCGAGATCGTGGCCCGGCTCGCGCAAGCCAGGGCCCGCATCTGGGAGTTGCCGATCACCTACAGCGGGCGGACCTACGAAGAAGGCAAGAAGATCGGTTGGCGCGACGGGCTGGCCGCGCTGTGGCACATCCTCCGGTTCAATCTGGCCCCGCCGCGTCGGCGTCCGTCCCGCTGACGGCGCCACTCCTGCTCCGCGCCGACCGGGTCTTCACCGCGCTGGCGGCTGCAGTCCTCGGCGTCTTCGGGCTCTTGCCGCTGGCCAACTGGATTCCCGGCGGGCATCAGGCGCCCTGGTACGGGGTCGTCGCCGTCGATCTCCTCACCGGGTTAGGTATCTCGGTGGGGGCGGGGATCGTGGCGGCCATCCTGCTCCGTCGGTTCCGTTTGCAGAGTGATCCACCGATTACCCGGATGACGCCGATTGATCCGGGATTTGGTTGGGTCGTTGGGTTTGCGGTTCTGAGTTCTCTGCTTTCGATCCTGGTCGCGCGGATGGTGTTCAGTGGCAAGCCGCTCCTCATCGACGAGATCATCCAGGTCTTCCAGGCCCGCATTCTGGCGAGCGGGCGCCTGTGGATTCCCGCCGAGCCGCACCAGTTCTTCTTCAGCAGCCTGCACCTGGTCGAGCAGGAGGGGCGGGTCTATAGCCAATTCCCGGTGGGGGGGGCCGCAATGCTGGCGCTGGGCCGCCTGGTCCGGGCCGAGTGGCTGGTGAATCCGGTGCTGGGCGGGCTCAGCGTGTTAGGGTTCGGGATGCTGGCTCGCCGGATCGAGCCCCGGGCCGGGACGGCGCTCCTCGCGACCGCCCTGTTCGCCCTGGCTCCCTTCGGGGTGATCATGGCGGGCTCCCACATGAACCACGTCGCCACCCTCGGCTGGCTCCTGGTCGGCATGCTGGGGTTAACCCGCGCCGCCGGCCTAACCCGCTCCGGGCCGGGCGAGCCGCGATTCCGCGACGGCCTGCTCACCGGGTTGGGGTTCGGCCTCGCCGCGACGATCCGGCCGGCGGACGCCGCGGCGTTTGCCCTGCCGGCCGCAGCATGGCTGGCTTGGCGCACGGTCAGGCAGCCGAGGCGAAACCTGGCGCCGCTCCTCGGTGCCGGCCTTGGCGTCGCGCTGCCGCTCCTGGTTCTGGGCTGGGTCAATCTGGAAACCACGGGCTCGCCGTGGCGTTTCGGCTACGCCGTGCTCTGGGGGGAGAGCCACGACCTGGGCTTTCACCCGGCGCCCTGGGGGCCGGTGCATACCCCGGCGCGCGGAGTCGAGCTGATCAACCTCTACTTCCTGCGGCTGCAGACCTATCTCTTCGAGGCCGGTCTCCCCTCGCTCCTGCCGGCCCTGGCCGGGCTCGGCCTAACCCGCAAGCTCGCCCCGTTCGACCGGTATCTCCTGGCCGCCGGGGCGCTCCTGGCCGGGCTCTACTTTGCCTACTGGCACGACGGCTTCTACCTCGGGCCCCGGTTCCTCTTTCCGCTCCTGCCGCTCCTGGCCCTGTGGACGGCGCGGTTGCCCGCGGCGCTCCGCGACTGGGCCCGTGCCGGCAAACCGAAGCACGGGTCAGCGGGTTATGACGAGGCGCCCGCAGCCTGGCGCGGCCTGGTCTATCGTGCGGCTCTGGCGGCGCTGGTCGTGGGAATGGCACTGGGGCTGGTCACGGCCCTGCCGGTCCGGTTAAGCCAGTATCGGAGCGGGCTGGTCTCGCTGCGATGGGATGCGGACCGGACCGCCGCCCGGGCGGGGGTGCGGAACGCGCTCGTGTTGGTGCGCGAGAGCTGGGGCGCCGAACTGGTCGCGCGGATGTGGGCGCTCGGCATCCCCCGGCCGGATGCAGACGCGCTGTACCGCGGGATTGACGCTTGTCGGCTGGAAACCTCGCTGCTTGCGCTGGAGACGGCTTCGGTCAGAGGGGCGGCGGCAGTGCGAGCCCTCCGACCGCTGATGCGCGACTCGGCGAGGCTCCTTGGTGCCGAGGCGGCTACCGGAGATCCGTCGCTGCGGTTGACGCCTGGAACCCAATATCCACAGGTGTGTCTCGCCAAGATTCAGGCAAATCGCTCCGGCTTCACCTTGTTCCCGCCGCTGTTGCTCGCCCGCGCACAGGGGAACATCTACGTCCGCGATTTGGGACCCCGGGACAGCCTCCTGCTCCGGGACTACCCGGGCCGACCAGCATATCTGCTCAAACCCGGAAGCGGTGTGGTAGGTGCGGAGCCGCGGTTCCATCGGCTGGATTCGGACTCACTCATGAGCGCTTGGCGCGCCGGCCGCTGAGGTCCCGGGCCGGCGCCAGGCAATTGTCAAATACCGGTTGGTAAAGCCGTACCGCATCAGCGAAGCCAGTCGGCGGAACAACGCGCTGGGGTGACGCCCGTAGTATCGTAGGAGTCCCTGGCGGAGGTCCTTGGTTCGTCGCTCCTTGCGGAGTACAGCTGCCAACGGCGAGTAGGGTTGAATCTGTCGCAGGGCGTCGAGCATCTCCAAGTGATGTGCTTCACCCATTCCTAAGAATGCGCGGTCGGTGAAATCAGAACGATGGTGCGGGTTGGCATCAACTGATGGGGTTACCGGAACCGAAGCTATCAACACTCCGTCAGGGGCCACCAGGTCGACGAGGGCTCGGAAGAACGCGGCCGGATCGGCGATGTGCTCGAGGGTTTCGAGGGATACGACCGCGTCAAAGGTCTTCGAACGAAACGGGGAAGCTCCGTCGGCGCGGACCAGCTCGACCTTGGGATGAGTATAGAACGTCCGGGCCAGGGCAAGTGCCGTTGCCGACCGGTCGGCCGCGATCACGCGCCGGACTCGCGGGGTGTCTGCCAGCATCGCGCTGCCATAACCAACGCCGCACGCGAGATCGAGCACGATCCCGCCCTTCACGTGAGAAGAAGCAAACCGGTACCGCTCGACATGAAGCCGGAGCGTCTCCTCCCCGGTGGTTTCCCCCTTGACCAACTCGTGTGGAACAATGCGTTCGAGAGAGTCGGACACCGAAGGGCTTATGGCGTGCCTGCCTCAAACCGCATCGCGGTAAGGCGGCCCGCCTGCTGGTCCCAAAGAAACGGAGTTCGTCCGGGATAAGCGGCGGCTACTGTTCGGTTGCCGGCATCGCCCATATCGCGGGCCGTGAGGATGACCGCCGTTTCCGGGTCTGGCACATTTCGGATGAAGCTCAAATGGGGGTTCGCCTTCATATCGGGCCGGATAAAGACCAGTGCCGTTCCGGTATGCTTCGCGCGAAGGAGACGTTCGAAATCGTGCAGCGGCGCTCGTTCCGCGGCACGGGCG
This sequence comes from Gemmatimonadales bacterium, assembly GCA_052389555.1. GTDB lineage: Bacteria > Gemmatimonadota > Gemmatimonadetes > Gemmatimonadales > GWC2-71-9 > JABFSM01. The sequence continues at coordinate 26,395 of JBQTHV010000182.1, forward strand.
GCGCGGGCGAAGGCTATGTCCTGTGCGCCCAGGCCGAGAATGAGTAACCCAACCAGTGCGGCGAGTCCGAGTGGCACCCCCGGGGCTCGAATGAGCTTGGTGAGCGCCCATCCCAATCCGATGGCGACGGGGAAGGCAATAGTCGGGGTCATCTCCGTGTAGTACGCCGTCCAATGGGGCTCGTGGGCGTACAGCAAGTAGCCGGCATACAAGGCGATGCCAGTCCCCAGAGCAAACCAACCGGGCCTGCCAAGCAGGATGAGTCCCAAGAGCAGCGCCGGTAGCCACAAAACCCGCCACTGTCCGGCAACCTGCCGGCCGAGAACCGCAAGGCGGGTTGCCACAATGCGAGGCAATGCCTTAACGGTGTGCTCGCGATGGCGTTCGACAAACCCGGCCATCGCCGGCTGGAGATCGAGCGGCAAACCCAAAATCGGGGGGGTCGAGTCCAAACCGAATCCGATCCGATCGAGTGGCATATACTGGCTGGTATAGAGCGCGAGCGGACTCCGGTGCCAGTCGCCAAGCGTTGCGTGGTTCTGAATCGGAACCAGGAGAAGTATTGGGATCGCCGCACCCAATCCCCAGAATAGCGGCATCCACCGGCCCGACCGAAATGTGTCCCGGATGATGACGATCGCCACCGGAACGGTCCACGCCAGCATCGTAACCGGTCGGGTTATGGCTCCTAGCGCAGCGGCGATGGCGATTCCCAGCATCCACCCAGGCTTCCGGTCCTCTCTCCAGCGGAGCAGGAACCACCAGCCAGCGAGCCAGAGTACGGTGGTTGTCGTCTCTGAGAGATAGGAGGAGCGCCAGCGCCACTGGCCTGCCTGGGTGAGCCAGATTGCGAGAGTGAGAAGGGCAGTGCCGGACCCGGCCAGCCGGCGGGCGAGGATGAGAACCATTGCGCCAGCTAGGCCAGCCAACGCGACCGGCACAAGGCCTGGCAGGCCGAGCAACACGCCAGGAACGAGAACGAGCGCGTGTCCGGGTAGCATTTTTGGCGTGAGCACCGGCGTAACGAGAACGGCTGCTTGTGCGAAAGCCGCCGGAACCACCGGCTCCGGGAGGGCCCAACGTCCTCTTGCGAACAGCCCGGCCTGCAGCAGATAGGCACTTTCGTCGTGGAGAACGGCGGGGGCCCGGAGACCTCCCCAAACCCATCCTGTGAGGATTGCGGTCAGGATTCCCGCTGCCGCTGGCAGAATCCACCCGGGAGGCACAAATCTTTCTAGTCGAGCCAGGTGCGGGTACCTGCGGGCCACTAGGATCACGGTTAGCAGGCCCGCAAGCAGTGCTAGAAAGCGAGGGTTGAATCCCACCGGTCAAATCGGGGCGTTGACATGACCGCTGGTCCTGCATCGGACCTCGTTTACAAGACGGTCGTAGTGGTACCGGCCCACCAGGAGGAAGCCGCAGTCGGACAGACCGTTGCGGGCCTTCGTCGCTGGGGCTGGAGGGTAATTGTGGTCGATGACGGATCGACGGACCGGACCTCCGGCGTCGCCGTGCAGGCGGGAGCAGTCGTCCTGCGCCATGCGATCAACCTTGGTCAAGGGGCCGCCCTTCGAACCGGAATCACCTACGCCCTGGCGTGGGCCGAGACAGAGTACATCGTGACCTTCGACGCGGATGGGCAACACGATCCTGCCGATGTCGAACGGCTGGTCGCTCCCCTCGCAGGCGGACTGGCGGAAGTGGCCTTGGGTTCTCGCTTTTTGCGGCCTGGGGATACGTATGCAATACCCGGATTCCGCCGCAGGCTGCTGCCACTCATGGCGTCGATCTCGCGGCTTCGAAGCGGTCTCCGGATTACGGATGTTCATAATGGGCTCCGGGCATTCCGACGCGATGCGATACGACGGATGAGACTGCGGCAGGATCGCATGGCGCATGCCTCCGAGATCCACCGAGAGATCGCTCGGTTGTCGCTTCGCCACGTGGAGGTCCCCGTCCGCGTACTCTATACCCCGTATTCCGTCTCGAAGGGACAGCGCCTGACCAACGCCGTGAACATTCTCTGGGACTTGTTGGCAGCCAAACTGAGGTGAGCGATGCTCCGATCCCAAATCGTCTTGATTGGTTTGATGGTGCTCTACGCTGTGTACGTACTGTGGCTCCGAAGTACGCTCCGGGATCGCATAATCTACCTCAGTCTGGCGGTGGTTGGGGGGATTCTGGTGATAAGACCTGACTGGAGCAACTGGCTTGCGGCGAAGCTCACTATCGGCCGGGGGGCAGACCTGGTGCTGTACCTCTTCGTAGTTTTTAGCCTCTTTCACTTCGCCACCACCGCAGTGCGGCTGCGACGAATGCAAGCGGACCTCGGCACGCTTGCGCGCAGTCTCGCGCTGTTGTCGGCTCAAGGCTCGCCGTCACAGGATGACCCATCACGGTGACCGGGGAATCCCCAGTCGCCGAAGAACCAACCGGAAGGCTTCTTGCCCCTGGGCTACGGCTTCAAGGGCAACTCCGCGGGCGCGGGCAGTATCTCCTACTGCGAGGGCGCATTCGATAAGCCGGGCTCGCAGGGTGGTGGCAGTGCGGTGGCGCGCGAGCCCTTCCTCGAAGATCGGCAGCGCCTGTCCGCACCGGCCCTGCACCCGGTAGAGCTGGCCGAAGGTCTCATAGACCCTGGGGTCGTTCTGGTAAAGCGCGTGCGCGGCGCCCAGGGCCGGTTCCGCCCGGTCGAACTCGCGGGTTCCCAGGTAATAGGTGCCCGCGGCGAGCTGAGCCCGGTAGGACCGGGGCGCGTCCTGCACCAGCCTGGCAAAGAAGGCGTCCTGGCTCTGCCAGACGCCCACCCGCTCGACGCCGCGGGTTAGGCCAAGGCCGGCGAGCACGACGATCACGGCTGCAGTCCCGCGGCGGACGGCCCGGTGCATGGCCGCGCCGGCCTTGATCCGCGCAACGATTGCTCCCGCCGCCAGGACCGCCCCGACGCTCGGCAGGAACAGGGTCCGCTCGGCGAGCTGGACTCCGGTCGCCACGAGCAGGTTGCTCACCGGCGCGAGCGCGATCGCCACCCACACGATGCCGAGCGGCACGACCGGCGCCGGGCGCCGCCAGCGGATGGCAAGGGACGCTGCGGTGCCAAGCAGGACCAGACCGATCAGGTGACGTGCGGTGAAGAGCGGGTCGACCGGCAGCCCGGGAAGGCCGTAGTGGGCCTGAAGATGCGCGGGCCAGAGGAGCAGTCGCGCCCACTCCGGCACGACGGCGAGCAGGATGAGGACTCGCCCGCCTAACCCGGTATCTCGGAGCGGAAGCTGCGCCACCTCACCGGCGAAGCCGTGGAACAGGGCAATGCGGCCGAGCAGGCCCGCCACCGCGACCGCCGCGAGCAGACCGAACGCCGGGCCGACCGCGCGGAGCCGGTCCCGCCAGGGTCGCGCCCCGGGGCTGATGAGTTCGACCGCGGCGAGCAGCGGCAACAGGACGTAGCCGGTCTCCTTCGCCGCGATGGCGAGGAGATAGCAGCCGGCCAGCGCCGCCCGTCGCCAGGCTCCTAGCCCGCCCGCTTCCGGAGCGCGCCAGGCCAGGTACCGCTCGACCGCGAGCAGGACGAAGAGCGCGGCCAGGAGCTCGCTCTGGCCGACCGCGTTGGCGACGACCTCAACGTGGACCGGGTGGACCGCGAAAAGCACCGCGGCGGTCGCCGCTCCGACCGGACCCAGCCCGAGGCGCCGGGCGAGTCGAAATACCAGCGCGGTCACGCCCGCGTAGAGCAGGACGTTGATCAGGTGGAAGACCCACGGCGCGCCGCCGCCGATCCACCACCAGAGCGCGAAGAGTTGGATGGTCAGCGGTCGATAGAGCAGTCCGGCCGGCCAGTAGCTGGATATCCAGATCCGGGGCGAGTGGGCGAGCGAATGCACCAGCGGGTTTTCGACGATCGCCTGGACCTCGTCATAGACGAACCCGTTGCCGAGCGAGGTCAGACCGACGCCCGCCGCGAGCGCGAGGACCCCCCAGGTCGTTCGCGGATTACGCGGATTCATCCACCGGTTACGCAGAAGGGTTCATCCATCGATTACGCAGATGAGACGCTATTCGCTATTCGTTTTTCGCTATTCGAAACCCAACCGCCGAGTTGTTGCGAATTGCGAATAGCGCATAACGAATAGCGCTCCAAATCTGCGTCATCTGGGTCATCTGTGGATCCTACCATCTGCGCAATCGGTGGATCACGGGACGCGGCCGATGTTGAGATAGCCCGCCACCGAATCACTCGGCGCGTGGACCTTCACGGTTCCCGGGGGTGCCTCCACTCGCAGGGCGGAGTCCGCGGTGAGCCGGATGAGGATCCAGCTCTCCACCTGCCAGCCGTAGGACACTCCCGCCCGCGCCAGGTCGCGCGCTTCCCGGTATTCGCCCAGGTGCATGAGACAGGCCACCAGCGAGGCACGGATCGCCATGTTGTTGGGCCGAATCCGGAGCGCCTGGCGATACAACTCGGCGGCGGGGTAACAGTGACCTCGCAGCCGCAGCTTGTTGGCATAGTCGAGATACGCCTGGCTGACCGTCGAAGGGGAGTACCCGATCGCAAGCCGGTACTCCCGCTCCGCCCGCCCCTCCGCGCCTCCCAGGAAGTAGAGCTCGGCCAGGGCATGATGGGCGCGATAGCTCCGGAGGGCGTCGTGGTTCGCCGTCTCGTACCACAGGGTGAACTGGTCGGCCCAGACCGGATGCCGGGTGGTGCTCCGGTAGACTCCCAGGATGAGCAGCGCGCCTAACCCGGCCGCCAGCGCCATCCGTGCCCCGTAGCTCGCCCGCTCGACCAGCAGCTGGGCCGCCCCGCCCACCGCGATCATCGCCCCGATGCTGGGCAGCAACAAGGTCCGCTCCGCCAGCACGATGCCGGTCGGGACCAGGACGTTGTGTACCGGGAAGAGCGCGATCGCCGTCCACAGGAGTCCGAAGGTCACGGCCGGCGCGCGACGCCGGGTTAGGACAGCGGCCAGCACGACCGCCCCGAGGAGCACCGCCCCAAGGGTCTGGCCGGTTCCCCACGAGGTCTGGCTGACGATTTCGGCGGGACTGTAGTCGGATTGCAGATGCGCGGGCCAGAGCAGCAGCTGGGTCCAGTACGGTACCACCGCCAGCATCGTGAGGCCCCGCTCGCCCATGGAGAGGTAGGCCAGCGCCTCGGCGACGAAGGTCCCGAGGAGGTCGCCCTGCAAGACCAGGGTCCGGATCCCATAGAACGAAACCGCGACCAGCGCCAGCAGCAGGAACAGCCGGCGGAGATTCGCGATCCGGGTCCGCCACGATTCCCGGGACTGCACCACCAACAGCTCGGCCGCGAGCAGGAGCCCCGGCAGGATAAGTGCGGTTTCCTTGAACAGACACGCGACGAGATAGAGGCCGCTCAGGCCGAGCTCGAGGCGAGGCCGAAGCGGCCCCCCCGCGGTGCGAGCCCGCACGAAGGCCAGGACTGCAAGGACCGACAGCAACCCGACCCATAACTCGCCTTGGTTCACCGCCAGCGCCACGGCTTCGACGTGCACCGGGTGCACCGCGAAGAGCGCCGCGGCCCCAAAGGCCGCCGGCACGGGTAGCCGCAGGCGGGCCAGCCGCAGGACCTGAACCGAGACCACCGCATACAGGAGATAGCTGACCAGGCGGAACAGGAGCGGCGAGCCCCCTCCGGCCGCCCACTGGATCGCGTAAGAAAGGAGGGCGAGCGGGCGATATAGATCCGGGGTAAACGGCGGAGGCCAGTATGGTAGGGTGAAGAGCTTCCAGCTGCCGGCCAGGTCGTGGATCAGCGGGTTCTTCCAGACGATGGGGAAATCGTCCTGCGCGAACTGGTTCGTGATGCCGGAGATGGAAGCGGCGAGGGCGAGCAACCCGACCCCGGCGGCGGGAAGCCAAGTGGGGTAGCGACGGGGATTCACCTGCCGCCTCGGGTTCGCCCGGTCGCAAGGGCGGCCAGCCGCCGGCTTGCAAACTCCAACGAGTCGGTCCGTTGCGGCGCGCCCTCAAAGGGCCGTTTGGTCATGGGGATCGCGTTGAATCGTAACAGGTTAGCGGAATCTGCGGAGGGTGGCACCATCGTTGCTCTTGAGTGGCGTCGGTTAGGCGGTACGCTGCACACACCATCCATACACGGGGAGGGCAGGACCATGTTGAACCGGAAGGGCTTCACCCTGATCGAGCTGTTGATCGTGGTCGTGATCATCGGCATTCTGGCCGCGATCGCGATTCCCAAGTTCGCCGCGACCAAGGACAAGGCGAAGCTGGCCTCGGTC
>JBQTHV010000183.1:0-3390 GCA_052389555.1 Gemmatimonadales bacterium
TCGGCCGAATCGGGCCGTCCTCGAACCAGCTCCAGTACCGCCACGACGCGCTCCTGCACCGGCCGAGGCAGTCGAGAGATGGCGGTCTCGACGCCGAGGGTGTCCTCCCCCCGGACCAACGCGCTCACCACTCCGGTCATGCCCCCGAACGCGGTGGCTTCCGGGTTCACGGCCCGGGCCGAATCGAGCCAGGACCGCGCCTCGCTGGGACGGCCGCGATCCATTTCGATGACGCGAAGACCCTGGAGCACATTCAGCCGATCGTCGGGGCTCGTGGCCTGTTTTCGCGCCATAGCCATCAAGTCCTCGAGGTGGGCTACGGTCACGCTGTCGAGAGGGTAGAAGAACGGGATCGCCACGGCGCCCCGGCCGGTGGAATCGAGTCGGGCGAGGAATGCCGTGATGGCCCGGGGATTTCGCGAGGACGCGATCCGTTCCCATGCCAAGCCCCGAGCTACGCCCGAAGTTGTGTCCAGTACGGCAAACCGCTCCGCCCAGCGCCGCACTTCGGTGGAGTCGTTGCGCAGGAAGGCGAGGGTGCTGAGATGGGAAATGGGGGCACCAAACAATGAGTCGAGGCGGAAGGCTTGTTCGAAGCCCCGCCGAGCCTCCGCGTGAGGGTCGCGGAAATCGGCAAGGTGCCCGTAGTGAAACAAAGCGTCGGCCCAGAGGTACCAGGCCTCGGGACTCTCCGGGGCGAGCTGAGGCGCCCGCTGCCGGTCGGCGATCCGGACGTGCCAGGGAGTGTTCTTCGGGTATTGAGACCCCAACCGGTTCGAGAGCAAGAGCTGATCGCGCGGGCTCAGCCGGTCCCGGTATTGCCAAGCCAGTCGGCGGACCTGGCTGATGTTCAGGCCGGTCGTGGGGACCCAGCCATTTGCCTCGATGAGGGCGGAGAGCGCCAACGCAAAGGTCGAATCGAGCTGGGCGGCGCGCGTCAACCGCGTCGTCACGACCTCGAAGGCGCCTCGCCGGTAGGCGACCACACCATCGAGATAGGCCCGAAGTGCTTCCGGATTGGTCGTAGTGAGTGCGGAGAGCTGCTGGGCGCTGGCACCGGCTCCCAGCGCGAGGAGCTGGGTTGCGAGCCGGTCCACCATCGCGAACAGACTGTCCTTGGGGCCCTCGACCGTGGTTTGGGCGAGCGGCTCGGTGGCTGGCATCCCCACGAGCTCGGCGCTGATCACGACGTGACCAGGCGGACCGACGATGCTGCCCTGGAGAATCCGACCGGCTCCGACTCGATCGGCAATCCGGGTCATCCCATCCCGGGCGACGTCGTCAATGTCAGTCCCACCGGCGTCTCGAAAAGCCGCCAATACCGAGCGGGCATCGGCGGCGCGGGGCCCTCCTTCACCGGTGAGCTTGGCCTGCAGCAGGTCCACCATGCCCTGGCGGAGGTAGTGGAGACTGGGATCGGCGCCGGCCACGCGGAAGGGCAGGACGGCCACCACGTTGGGATCGAGCCGCGTGGTTTCGGATCCCGACCCATTTCGGTTGAAAAGCAGCACCGCCGCGATCCCGACTAGCACGAATCCCGCCCCGGCGAAGGCTACGATCCAGAGGCTCGGTTTCGCCTTCTTCGGACGGGCGGCCGCAGTTGCGGTGGTAGGCGTGGCGCCCCCGCTCGGCGTGGCCATCAGCTCGAGCTGTTGATGCACGTCCGCCGCGCTCTGCCAGCGATCGGCGGCCTTCTTCTCGAGACACCGCATGATCAGGGCAGCCAGCGCAGGAGGAACTGTCGCGCGGCGGGCGTTGACCGGATCGGGAACCTGGGTCACATGAGCGGCGAGAACCGCCTGCGGGGTTCCCTCAAACGGCGGATGACCGGTGAGAAGCTCATAGCCGAGGGCCCCGGTGGCATAGATGTCGGCGCGATGATCCACGTGAGGATCGGCGGCCGCCTGTTCCGGTGCCATGTACGCCGGGGTCCCCAGCGCCACGCCGATGGACGTGAGCGACGCTTCACCGGTCGAGGCGCTCACCGCCTTGGCCACGCCGAAATCCATGACCACCGCGTGACGGCCCGACATGAGCACGTTGTCGGGTTTGATGTCGCGGTGGACCACTCCGTGGGTGTGGGCGTAGGCCAGCGCATCGGTCACGTCGCGGAGGATCCGCACCGCATCGGAGATCGGGAGCTCGCCCTCGCGCGCCAGCCGGGTCCGGAGCGACTCGCCTTCGATGAACGGCATGGTGTACCACACGAGCTCGCCGCTCCGGCCGGCCGCGATGAGGGGCACGATGTGAGGATGCTGAAGCGAAGCCGCGAGCTGGATTTCCCGCCGGAACCGCTCGGCATTGAGGCCCGCGGCCATGTCGGGGGGAAGGACCTTGACGACGACCTTCCGCCCCAGCTCGACCTCCTGGGCCAGGAACACGCGGCTCATGCCTCCGCCCCCGAGCTCTCGCTCGAGCCGGTAGCCCTGGCCGAGTGCGGCTTGCAGCCGCTTCTCAAGATCGTTCACGAATGCCTTGGAAGCCTGACCTGGGAAGCTAAGGGTAAATTCGGGGGACCGCCAAGAGGAGAATTTCGTGCGCCGCGCCTCGCTGGGTCTTCTCGTGCTGGGGTTTCTGCCCTTCGCCTCGCTCCCCGCTCAAGCCCCTCAGTTCCGGGGCCGCCCACCCTGGGAGTGGTCCACCGATACCATAACCCGCGTGGTGAACGCGGTTCGAGCCGGCCGCAGCCTTCAGCCCAGGCAGTGGCCGGGTGGGGCTCGGGTCGCCGTGCTGCTCTCGTTTGACGTAGATAACGAAACCCTCGCGCTGCGAACCGGTGATCCCGGGATCGGCCAGCTGTCCCAGGGCGAGTATGGAGCCCGGGTGGCCCTCGGACGAGTGCTCGACCTGCTCGATCGGCACCGCATTTCGGCGTCCTTCTTCATTCCGGCCGTGAGCCTGATGCTGAACCCGCCGATGGCCGCTGCCATCAAGCGCTCGGGACGCCACGAGTTCGGGGTCCACGGCTGGATCCACGAGACCAACACCACCCTGCCGGGCGAAGTCGAGCGGGACCTCGTGAAACGCGCGCTCGACCACCTGACCCAAGCCACCGGCACCCGTCCGGTCGGCTATCGGGCTCCCTCGTGGAACTTCTCGCCTAACACGCTTTCGATCATCCGGGAGCTCGGCTTCCTGTACGAGAGCTCGATGATGGCGGATGACCGGCCCTACGAGCTGCTCCAGAACGGCCAACCCACCGGGCTGGTGGAGATTCCGGTGGAATGGATGCTCGACGATGCGCCGCTCTTCAACGTCCAGGGGGCGAACTACGCCTCGCCCCGCGAAGTGGCGCAGGTCTGGATCGACGAATTCGACAAGGCGTGGGACGAGCGCACCATGTTCGTGCTCACCATGCATCCCCACATCATCGGGCATCGGTCCCGGATC
>JBQTHV010000184.1:0-10142 GCA_052389555.1 Gemmatimonadales bacterium
CTCACTGAGAGGTAAGTGCATGCGCCCGGTGCGATTCGAACGCACGACCCACAGCTTAGAAGGCTGTTGCTCTATCCAACTGAGCTACGGGCGCGAGAGGGAAAAGTAGTCGAGGGGGGTACCGGCCGGGGAGGTGAGAGGTGAGAGGTGAGGGGGGCTCTTACGTCTCAACTCTCACCTCTTACCTTCTCCAGATGGCCCGGGCCACCGTCCTGCTCGACACGCCTATCGTTCCTGCGGCTCGCCGCATGGTCGAACGACAGCTCAGCCGGTGGGCCCGAGCAACCCGGAACCTGGGACGCCTGGAAGACCCGGAAGCGGTTCACGACTACCGGGTAGCCCTGCGGCGACTGCGCACCCTGCTCCGCGTGTTTCGACCCTGGCTACCGCGGGTTCCGGGAGGCACCCGCCGCCACTTGCGGCGGCTAATGCGCGCGACGAACGAATCCCGGAACCTGCAAGTGCTGATGGCCTGGATCGCGACCCAGATGGGCGACCTCACTCCTCGGCAGCAGGTCGGGGTGACCTGGTTTGTCGCGACGCTTCGGCTCCGGCGAGCAAACGCGGAGCAGCGCATGCTTCGGCGGATCGAGCGGCGCTCCCCTCGATTGCGAAGTGCGCTCCGGCAAGCGGTGGCGAATCCTCCGGCCAATCTCGGAGTATCGGACTCGCCGTTGGCGGGGGCGATCGTTCGTCAATTGGTACGGCGGGAAACCGCCGAGCTCGAAGCCCAGTTGGGCGAAATCGAAACTCTGACCGACCGGAGCGCGATCCACTCCACCCGGATCGCAGCAAAGCGGCTGCGTTACCTGCTCGAGCCGTTTGCGAGGGAGATACCCGGCGCCCCGGGGATCATCGACCGACTGCGTGAAGTGCAGGACATGCTGGGCGCGGTCACTGACGCGCATGCCAGCGCCGACGAGATTCGTCAGGCGCTGATCGAAGCGGGGACCGAGCGAGCCCGGCGGGCCGGGAACGATCTTTTGCCCTGGCCTGCCTTCGACGGGGCTGCGGGAGGAAGCCCCTCGCCCCCAGCCGCGGCGCGATCAGGACTCATCGCGCTCGCGCGGCGTCTCCGGGCAGACGGAGAAAGCGCCTTCGCGGGGCTCGAAACGTGGATGGCCGAATCCCAGGAGGATCTCTTAGGATCGGTGCGGCGGCTCGCGACTGCGATTCCGACGAGAAGATCGGGGCGGCCGGATTTGAACCGGCGACTTCCTGCTCCCAAAGCAGGCGCTCTACCGGGCTGAGCTACGCCCCGTGCACGAAAGGTAAGAGGTGAGAGGTGAGAAGTGAGAGGGGGGGACCTCTCACTTCTCATCTCTCACCTTCTTTACCTCTCACCTTTTACCTCTCACTTCGCACTTCTGATCGTCCCCACCGCCTGTCGCACCCCCGCCATCAGCAGCGCCGCCTCGCTCGCGATGCTCACCATCCGCATGCCCCGGTGCGCCCACGCGGCTGTCAGGGCCACGTCGTTGGTGTGGATCGCCGGCACGACGCTATGGGCGGTGCAGCGCTCCAGGGTCCGTTCGATCGCCCCCACCAGAGTGGGGTGATCCATCTGGCCGGGCACGCCAAGCGCAACCGACAGGTCGGTCGGCCCCACGAGCGCGGCATCCACCCCCGGTACGGGCAATAGCTCGTCCAGCCGATCGAGCGCCTCGGCGGTTTCGATCTGCACGACGAGAAAGGTTTCCCGGTTCATCGCGGCCAGCACTTCGGCGAGCGGGCCGGCTCGGAAGCCGGTGTGGCCCCGGGCCAGCACCACGCCGCGGCGACCCTGCGGGACGTACTTCATGCATTCCAGGCAGAATTCGATCTGTTCGGGACCGGTCACCCGCGGCAACATGATGCCCTGGGCACCCGCATCGAGCGGCTGGGTGACGTGGGTGTAGGTGAGCTCGGGGACTCGAACGATCGGGGTCACGCCGGCGACGCGTGCCGCGCGACACAAGTCGGCGATCGTCTCGATGGAAAAAGGACCATGCTCGGTGTCGATCAGCACGAACTCCAGGCCGGCGTCGGCGAGCAAGCTCATCACACTGGGCTGCCGGAGCTCCACGACCATCGTGCCGATGAGAACCCGGCCTTCCGCCAGGCGGGCGCGTAGCCGGTTGGGTGGAACGGTGCCATCGGACATGTCAGGCCTCCCCGGTCGGGGCGAGGGCTTGCCGGAGCGCCCGGAAGGCGCGTCCCCGATGACTTACGGCGTCCTTTTCCTCAGGCGAAGCTTCTCCGAACGTCTTGCCCAGCTCGGTCGAGAAGAACAATGGATCATACCCGAATCCGTCGGTCCCCCGCGGCGCTTCGAGGATCTGGCCGGCACAGGATCCTTCGAACACCTCGGGAAAGCCGCGCGGGGTACGGTACAGCACTAACACGCAGCGGTAGCGGGCCCCGCGTTTCGAGGCCGGAGCTCCGGCAAGCCGCCGAAGCAGGTAGGCGTTGTTGGCTGCATCGAGCTCCGTTTCGCTCCCGGCGGCCCCCGCCCAGCGGCGGGAGCGGACGCCCGGCTCACCACCCAGGGAGTACACCTCGAGCCCGCTATCGTCGGCCACAGCCGGTAACCCGCTCTTCCGGGCGAAATACTCCGCCTTGGCGCGGGCGTTAGCGGCAAAGCTATCTCCGAGCTCGAGGGTTTCCTCGGTCGGCTCGCGAAGGAGACCGAGGTCGTCCGGGAATACGACCTCGAGCCCGGATCCCTCGAGCAGCCGGCGCACCTCGCGCTGCTTTCCCGGGCTCCGGGTGGCAGCGAGCAGCTTCACCAGCCGAGGGCCTGGCGCTGGGCCGCGAAGAGCTCGAGCGCTCCGCGATGAGCCGTGTCGAGCAGGCGATCCAGCTCGCCGCGCGGGAAGGTGCCTCGTTCCGCGGTACCCTGCACTTCGACATACTCGCCGGGGTGCCGCATCACGATATTGGCGTCGACCTGAGCGTCGCGATCCTCGGCGTACACCAGGTCCAGCCGGACCTCGCCGTCGATGATGCCCACCGAGACTGCAGCCACCAGTGCGCCAAAGGGTGACGGCAGTCCCGTCCGGCGCTCGAGCCACGCGCAAGCATCGGCGAGCGCGACACATCCCCCGGTGATCGCCGCGGTGCGGGTGCCGCCATCGGCCTGAAGAACGTCGCAGTCGATGCGGACGGTGTACTCGCCGAACCGCATGGTCTGCATCGCAGCGCGAAGCGAGCGCCCGATGAGCCGCTGGATCTCGGCGCTCCGGCCGCTGGGCCCCGACCGCTCGCGGGCCGTGCGTTCAGTGGTGGCGCGGGGCAGCATCGCGTACTCGGCGGTGACCCAGCCTTCCCCGGTTCCTCGCTTATGGAGAGGGACCCCCTCTTCGACACTCGCGGTGCAGTGCACCAGCGTGCCGCCGCACCGGATCAGACAGGAACCCTCGGCATAGGGATTGGCTCCCCGCTCGAGGACGATGGGGCGGAGCGCTTCGGGGGAGCGGCCGTCAGGGCGCGCCACGGGAGTGCCGACCCACTACTGCCTGACCTCAGCCCGGGGCCGGAAGGTGATGCGACGCTGCTGAAACGGCAGCTCGATCGCCTGGCGGTACCGGGTTTCAATCACGACCGTGGGAGGAATCTGGGTTCGGCGGATGGTGAACCGGTTCGCCTCGGCCGGGAGCTCCAGCTCGTTCACCTTGGCCCGGAGCCGGCGCAGGATCTCTTCATCGGTGGTAGTCTGGGCAAATCGCGCGGCGGTTCGCATCTCGTCGGAAAGCTGATAGTAGTCCCAATACATCCCGACCAGCGGAATTCCGTAGTACACGAGCACTGCAATGAGCAGGAGAGAAAAGAGGCATCCCAGCCGGGCCCGGCCGCGGCTTACCACTGCGACTGAGCCCCTTCGACGATATCGTTGATGAGCTTCTCCAGGGCTTTGCGGCGGCCTACCGCCTCGCTTTCCCCGCGAGCCGTTTCGTACTCGCCCTGGACCTGGAGCCCGTTCCGCTCCCACAACACCTTCCCGGCCCGCTGGTCGAGAATCCGGACATCCACGCTGAGCTGCACCATGCGCCGGGTCACCTCGACGCGGGCCGGCTCGCCGGGTACCGGTGATCCGGTGAACGTGAGGGGAACGTCTGGGTTGTAGCGCTGCACGGTGCCGCGCACGATCGCATCGGCTTGTTCCTCACCGGCGGGACGGAGGCCCAGCCGGTTCTCCACCGCCTCGCGCACGGCCCGGGTGACCTCGTTGGTGAGAGTCGGTTCCGGGGTGAGGTTTTCGAAGGGGAGGACTGCGACGGTCTTGATCCCGGAGGGCAGGCCGCCGCCGCTGAATCCATAGAGGCACCCGGCGAGGCCTAACCCGCTAAGGCCCACGACCCGCAGGAGGAGACCACGTATCCGGCGCAAAGGGAACCACTTTCGCATGCTGGGTGAACGTGAGGTCCAGTCTGGCTGCCGGCCGAACCACGATCAACCGAGAGCGCTCCGGAAGACCGTCGGGACCGAATCTCGTCTCGACCCGTCCCACCCGCCGTCCGGCCTGACGAACCTCGGCGATCAGGCGGGGCCGGGGGCCAGATTCCCGAACGTACTCCACAGTATCCCCGTCGGCCACGAATTGCCAGGCGGTGACTCGGTCGTCCGCGAAGCCCCGCACCGCGCTCACTGCTCCGGGCGGCCGGGCCACTCCCAGCATGGCCCAGAAGAGGGGATAGTGCCGGACCACCTTTCGGAGCTCCTTTTCGGGATGCGTCCATATGGCCGAGTCGCCGATCACAAAACCGCTGGCCCGGCCAATGCCCAGCGATCCTCGAAAGTCGATCCGGACCGAGTCAGGGAATGCATAACGCGCGCGCCCGTCTCCACCGCCGGCCCCGTCCTCGTTTTCGAACTGGAATCGAAACCGAATGTCGCGCGACTCGGATGGTCGGGTTGAATCAGCCCAGCGTACCGCGGCGGCCGGGGCGGTATGGGCGAGGCCGACCGGCATTGGGATCGGCTCGAGCCGGACGCCGCACGCGGTGAGGAGCGGGAGCAGGACGGCAGGACGGCAGGACGGCAGGCGACTCGCCGCTCGGCGCTCGGCGCTCGGCGGCTCGGCAATGGGGCGAAGCACGGCAGTCAGAACAGCCGGACGGGATCCGGCTCAGGAGTGAGCAAGCGGAACACCTCGTCAGGCAGCCGCGCTAATGAGAGCTCGGCATTGAGGACCATCATGGCGGTCTCCGCGGTGGCGACCTGGACCGCCCGATCGGGCAGATCGAGGAGGTAGCCGAAGGTGATCCGCCGCGACACGGCGTCCCGCACCCAGCACCGCACTCGCACCAGGTCATCGTAGCGGGCGGGCTGCCGGTAGCGAATGCGCAGCTCACCGACGGCCAGACGAAACCCGCGGCGCTCCAGTTCGGCATAGCTCACGCCAGCCTGCCGGATGTATTCGCAGCGGGCCACATCGAGCCAGACCAGATAGCGCGAGTGGTATACCACCCCCATCTGGTCGGTCTCGCTGTAATTGACCCGCGCGAACGTTTCGATCATGGTGTCCGATCCAGCGGGTTCCTATCTTCCCCCGATGCCTATCCAGCGCCTGGTTGTGGTCGGGGACGCCCACCTGGGCGCGGTGCCACCATCGGTCGAGGATGCGTTGCTCGCCTTCCTCGACGCGGTCGCAACCCTCGGCGACGGCCTCCTCATCAACGGCGATCTCTTCGGCTTCTGGTTCACCTACCGGCGGGCGATCCCGCGCACCGGGTTACGAGTGGTCGTCGGTCTCGCCGAGCTGTCCCGCCGCGTTCCGATCCTCATGACCGGCGGCAATCACGACCGCTGGGGCGATCCGTTCTGGAATCGCGAGCTGGGCCTCGAGTACGCCCCCCACGCGCTCCGGTTCAAGCTGGGGGGCACGACGGCGGTCGCGTGGCACGGCGACCAGGTTCCCGAAACCTCGACGACCAGCCGCATCAAGCACGCCCTGTTTCGCTCTCGACTCGCATCCAGCGTGTATCGCTTGCTCCCCGCCGAGCTCGGGTTCCTGGCCACGCAAAGCCTGGCGCGTCCCGCGCAGTCCGACCGGGCGCGCCGCCGGGAGAAAGAAACCGCAAGGCTTCAGCAATCGTGGGCGGAAGCGCATTTGCGGGCGGACCCGGCCCTTGCGCTGCTCGTCATGAGCCACAGCCATCGGCCCGTGGCCGTCGAACTCCGGCCCGGCCAGCGGTACCTTAACCCGGGGGCGTGGTTCGATGGATACCGGTACGCGATCGCCACACCCGAGCGGCTCGAGCTCAACCAGTTCCGAGCGTAGCGACCTCGACCGCGGTGATCCGCTCGCCGAGAAACCCGGTGCCGACCCGCCGGAACCGCTCGGGATCATCGCTCACCACGAACCGATGGGTTGCTCCTTTCCCACCCCGCCCTTCCACCTCGCCTTTCCGAATGGCTTCGACAACGGTCTTGGCGGTCTCCTCGGCGCTATCGATCAACGTAACCCGCTCTCCGATGACTTCCTGGATGAGTGGCTTGATCAGCGGGTAATGGGTGCAGCCGAGAACCAACGTCAGGATGTTCCGGGCCCGTACCGGGGCAAGGTATTCCTCAGCGACCATCCGGGTGGCCGGGTGATTGAACCATCCTTCTTCGATCATCGGGGCGAGCAGGGGGCACGCCTTGACCACCACCTCGACGCCAGGCAGCAACGCTTCGATAGCACGCTGGTATGCGCCGCTGCGAATCGTGCCGGCCGTCCCGATCACGCCGATCGGCGCATCCTGAGCCTTGGCCACCGCAGCGCGCGCCCCCGGCTCGATCACCCCGAACACCGGCACCGGTGAGGCCGCTTGGAGCGCCTCGAGTGCATGGGCCGTGCTCGTGTTGCACGCGATGACAATGGCCTTTACCCCCTCGCCCAGCAACCACTGCATGATCTCGAGGCTATAGCGCCGCACCGTCTCGGGCGATTTGGGCCCATAGGGAACCCGCGCAGTATCGCCGAAATAGAGGGTGCTCTCGCCGGGCAGGCGCTCGATGATGGCGTGGGCCACAGTTAACCCGCCGAGGCCCGAATCGAAGATGCCAATCGGAGCGAGATTCACGGCAACCGAATGGGGACGGTCGCCTGCACGCCGAGCCCACCCGGAGCAGGCCCCGCGCGAAGCTTCACATCCGCGGGAAAATCCTGCAGGTGACTGCTCACGAAGGCCTCGAGTCCGGCAAAGAAATGGTTGAAGATCAGGAGCACCAGCCAGTCCTGGCGCTCCTGGCGCTTCTGTTCCAGGCGTGCCGAATCGGCCCCGATGCGCTCGAGGTGGCGCAGCTCGCTGCCAGCCTTGAGCATCATGCCCAGGGTTAATCCCTCCCAGCTCATGAAGAGTGCCCCGGTGAGCTTTCGGTCGAGCTTGGCCTGACCCCAGCCCGGGATGAGTACTGAGTGGAAGAACGCGGGAAGCGGCCGGAGCTGCCGAGTTGTATCGATGGGCTGCACCGGCCTTCCCTGCACCGGTACCGGACGGGCCGTGGTGTCCTGGGCCCGGATGGGCCCGGCCAACCCGATGCCAATGACCAACGCCGGGAGGATCCTGAGCACGCGCATGAGTCGAGCGCGCAAACTAAGGGGAGAGAGGCAGTGGCGGGAGCGTGTGGGAATCGAACCCACCGGAGCTGCCGAAGGCGTCTCCGTCGCGGTTTTGAAGACCGGCCGGACCACCAGGCCCGATCCGCCCCCTCACCTCTTACCGTCTCACCTCTCACCCCTCACGGCCACCACCTCGATCTCTACCAGCACGTTTCGCGGGAGGCCCGCCGCCGCGACGGTGCTTCGCGCCGGCCGGTGGGTGCCAAAGCGCCGCGCATAGACCTCGTTCATCGCGGCGAAATCTGCCATGTCGCGCAAAAACACCGTGGTTTTCACCACCCGGGAGAGGTCCGAGCCGGCGGCGCGCAGCACGGCGTCGATATTGGCCAGCACCCGCTCGGTTTGCTCCCCGATGCCGCCGGGGACGATTTCCATGGTGGACGGGTCGAGCGCGATCTGTCCGGCGGTGAAGATGAGATCACCGGAGACGACCGCCTGGCTGTACGGGCCGATTGCTTTGGGCGCGCCGTCGGTGGCGATGAAATCTATTGGCATCAGAACAACCCTTCGATCCGGCCATCCGGGAGAATGCGAATGGCCTCGGCCGCCGGGTTCTTCGGGAGTCCCGGCATCGTCAAAATGTCTCCCGCCTGGGCTACCACGAACCCGGCACCGGCCGAAGCATACACATCGCGAATCGTGATACGGAATCCGGTGGGCCGGCCGAGCTTGGCCGGATCGTCGGAGAAGGAGTACTGGGTCTTGGCCATGCAGACCGGAGTCTCCCCGAGCCTCATGGCCTCGCACTGCGTGATGCCGCGCTCGGCGGGAGCGAGGTAATCCACTCCGCCGGCGCCGTAGATCTCGGTGGCGATCGTCTCGATCTTCTGCTTGATCGGCAGAGCGACGTCGTAGAGGGGCTTGAACGTAGCACGTCTCTCCTCGAGCACTGCGAGAACCTGTTCCGCCAGCGCGATCCCTCCTTCTCCACCCTTGGCCCACACGTCCGACAACGCCGCTCGCGCGCCCCACTCCCGAGCCGACGCGAGCACGGTCTCGAGCTCTTCCGGCGAGTCGGTCACGAACCGGTTCAGGGCGACCACCACCGGGACCCCGAACTTGTCCAGGTTCCGGATGTGGGCCTCGAGATTCGCGAGGCCGCGGCGCAGCGCAGCAACATCCGGCGTGGCGAGCGCGTCCTTCTTCACGCCGCCGTGCATCTTGAGCGCCCGCACGGTCGCAACGATTACGGCCGCTTCGGGATTCAGCCCGCCCAGCCGGCACTTGATGTCGAAGAATTTCTCGGCACCCAGGTCGGCCCCGAAGCCCGATTCGGTCAGCACCAGGTCGGCGAGTCCGAGCGCGAGGCGGGTCGCCACGATCGAGTTGCACCCGTGGGCAATGTTGCCGAACGGTCCCCCATGCACCAGCGCCGGACCGCCTTCCAGCGTCTGCACCAGATTGGGAAGGATGGCATCGCGGAGGAGGAGCGTCATGGCACCGGCGGCCTTGAGGTCGGCCGAGGTGACGGGCTTCCGGTCGCGGGTTAGGCCCACGATGATCCGGCCCAACCGCGCCTCGAGGTCCCCGACGTCGGAGGCGAGACAGAGGATGGCCATCACCTCGCTCCCCGGCACGATCACGAACCGCTCCTCCCGCGGGGGGCCGCCGTTGAGCCCGCCCAGCCCGACTACGATCTGCCGCAGGGCGCGGTCATTCATGTCGATGGTGCGGGGCCACGAAATGCGGCGGACGTCGAGCCCCAGGGCATTCCCCTGGTGCAGGTGGTTGTCCAGCATCGCCGAGAGCAGGTTGTGCGCCGAGGTGATCGCGTGGAAATCGCCGGTGAAGTGCAGGTTGATCTCGTCCATCGGCACGACTTGCGCATACCCGCCACCGGCGGCTCCGCCTTTCACCCCGAACACCGGCCCCAGCGATGGCTCTCGAATACAGAGCATGGCGCGCTTGCCCAGGCGCCGAAGCGCTTGCGCGAGGCCCACGGTAACCGTTGACTTGCCTTCGCCGGCGGCCGTGGGATTGATGCCGGTGACCAGCACCAGCCTTCCCCGCGGCGGGCGCGCACCCATCGCGCTGGCCGTGATCTTGGCCTTGGTGGTGCCGTAGGGCAGGATCTCGTCGGGAGCAAGGCCCAGCTCCGCCGCTACGTCCTGAATCGGGCGAAGCCGGGCGCTCTGGGCAATTTCGATATCGGTGGGAACGCTGCTCATGTCGGTTGCCCCCTATCAAGGAGGTAGTGAGCAGGAGGTAGTAAGTAGGGACAAATCTCCCCGGTGCTGGATCCGCCTCCAGGCAGACGCTATTCCCTACTTACTACCTCCTACTTCCTAACTCCTAGTCTTGGTCCAAACAGCCGGATCGCATTCTCGGTTGTCTGTCGCTCGACTTCCTCAAAGGGCACCCCGCGCACCGCGGCGATGCGCCGGGCCACCTCGATAACGAACGCCGGCTCGTTCCGCTTCCCGCGGTGCGGCACCGGCGCGAGATATGGCGCGTCGGTCTCGATCAACAGGCGATCGGCGGAAACCCGCCGGATGGCCTCGTCGGACTGCCAGTTCCGGAAGGTTACCATGCCGCTGAACGAGAAGTAGTGCCC
>JBQTHV010000185.1:0-13055 GCA_052389555.1 Gemmatimonadales bacterium
TCAGTTCTTCGGGGCCAGGTACGGGAACGAGGCGCTGAACGGACTGTCGCTGGCGACGTTGTCGGTGGTCAGACCGGCCTTTCCCTGAGCGCCGGCGGGATCGATTCCGAACGGATCGCCGAACAGCGCCAGAAGTCCCAGATCAACCACATCATCGCTGAGCTTTCGCCCGCCCCAGCCGTTGCCGAGCTGCGGCAACCAGGTGAGCCAGCCGGCGGTATCGGCCGGCTTGTCGGTCTGCACGATCAGCATGTCGGGAAGCAGAACGGCAGCCAGCGTGTTTGCCAGCGCCTGATTTCTGCCGGCCACTCCGGTCACGAAGCTCTTGAACTCGTCACCGATCATGGCCACGTCCTCGGCCGGGCCGATCGCGGCGTGCTGGGGGTGGCTCCGCTTGGCGAGGAATACCTCGCTCACGAGCGGATTGCCGAGCCGCTGGATTTGATCGTACATCCTCGGCCCGCCGGGCCCGGTCGCCTCGTCATTGCAGCCAACAGCGGCCATCATGAGCGCCAGCGAGGCGAGTCCAAGAGGGGTACGTGGGGTTGCCATCGTCATTGGTCGGTTCCTATGGAAAGAGTTCGCCTGGTCGTTAGCGGCTGATGGTGCCCCAGATCCCGAGCTTGCCGCCGCCGCCCGCCGTGAGCTGGGAGACGGGCAACTCCACCACGATCGTCAGCACGTTGAATCCCGCGATGTAGTTCTGCGCCTGGCCGGCGGGCCGGAAGGCACCGGCCGAGGGCGAGGCCGGGAGCTGCGACAGGGGGCCCGTCGATGGCCGCCGATCGGGAATGATCCGGAAGAACTGCTCAAGATCGAGGAAGAAGGGATCATCCCGGACGCCGACAAACACCTGGAGTCCGTTCGGGCCGCCCAGATTGGCGTTGAGAGCACCCTCAAGGACGGGATCGACCGAGGATACCGTGTTCGCCATCGCGCCCAATACCGGCGGCGCTATCGGTCCACGGACCTCGACGGTCTGCGAGGCACCGGTTCCGTTGAACGTCAGCTGGATGACTCGGTCCTCGCTCGCGTCACCGGTGTTGTCGATCTTGAATTGATAGAGCTGGTTGGGATCGAAGCCCGCGCTAGCACTCGCCCCGGGGGTAAGAAAGGCCCGGGTATTCATCACCAGGACGATTCGGCCGGCGGCCGGGCTCGGAAACACATACACGTCCGTCATGTCCTGCAACGGATTGAGCTCGACGTTCGGTGAATCCTGGTGATCCGAGGCCAGGACGACCGCCCCGGTTCCCAGGGCCAGGGCCGCGATGGCTAACCCGGCAGACACGCGATTCATGGCTTACGCTCCTGATGTGGTGGTTCCGCCTCCATTCCTCTGCTACGCCGCTCAAACCGAAACGGATTGGTCGAGGCGGCTTGCCGGTTCAGGAACCGGGCGGTACTCTCTCCGGTCCCCATTCAAGGAGCGACCATGGTTGGTACCTTCGCGAGAGTGCTGGGGGTCGTGTTCGTGGCGGTCGGGATTCTCGGGTTCTTCCCCTCCCTCACGCCGGACGGGAACCTGCTCGGCTATTTCCCGGTGAATACCCTTCACAACATCGCGCACATCGTGTTGGGGCTCTGGGGATTGGCGGCGGCCAACTCGATGAGCGGCGCGGTGACCTACATGAAGTCGATCGCGGTGATCTATGCACTGCTCGCCGTGCTCGGTCTCATCGCCGCGACCAATACGCTGTTCGGGCTCATGCCGCTCCATGGAGCGGACGTGTGGCTGCACGCCGGGCTGGCAGTGGTGGCGGGGTACCTCGGGTTCGGTCCGCCGGCCAAGGCCGTTGCGCCAGCGGCCTAACCCGAGAAGAAGAGAGCGGTAAGAGGTAAGAGGTAAGAGGTAAGACGTAAGAGGTGAGGCGTAACCGCCCGTGGTGCTCATCTCTCACTTCTCACCTCTTACCTCTCACCTCTTACCTCGTACCCCTCACTCCCGTGCCTGCCTACCGCTACCTGATCGTCGGCGGCAGCATGACGGCCGATGCGGCCGTCCGGGGCATTCGCGAGCTCGACGGCACCAGCCCGATCGGGGTGCTGAGCGCCGAAGCCGATCCTCCCTATGCCCGGCCCCCCCTCTCCAAGGCGCTCTGGAAGGGAGAGCCGTTCGAGTCCGTGTGGCGGAACACGAACGAGGTCGGGGTTGATCTCAAGCTCAACTGCCGGGTCGCCAACCTCGACCTGGCGGCGAAGACCGCGATTGACGATCGCGGTATCGGGTACCGCTTCGACCGCCTGCTCCTTGCAACCGGGGGGACCCCGCGCCGGTTTCCCTTTGGCGGCGAGGAAATCATCTATTTCCGGACGCTCGACGATTACCGGCGGCTGCGCGCCCTTGCCGATGGCAAGCCCAATGTGGCCGTGATCGGTGGCGGCTTCATCGGCTCGGAAATCGCAGCCGCGCTGGCCATGCATGGATGTCGGGTGACGCTTCTCTTCCCCGAGGCTGGTATCGGCGCCCGGCTGTTTCCCGCCGATCTGGCCCGGTTCCTGGTGGATTTCTATCGAGAGAAGGGGGTGGACGTGCGTCCGGGCGAGCAGGTGGCCGGCGTCGCCCGGAACGGCTCCCCTACCGAGATCGAGCTGCAAAGTGGCGGCCGCGTCACCGCCGACGCCATTGTAGCGGGCATCGGCATCACCCCTATTACGCAGCTTGCCCAGGCGACCGGCCTTGCCGTCGGAGATGGAATCGAGGTCGATGCGGAATTACGCACCACCCACCTCGACGTCTTCGCAGCGGGCGATGTCGCCCGCTTCAATGCGCCGGCGCTCGGCGAGCGGATCCGGGTCGAGCACGAGGACAATGCCCTCACCATGGGCCGGGCCGCCGGCCGGGCCATGGCGGGCGACCCCACGCCGTACGAGCACCTTCCCTTCTTCTATTCGGATCTCTTCGAGCTGGGCTACGAGGCGGTGGGCGAGCTCGATCCGCGCGGCGAGGTCGTTGCCGACTGGAAGGAGCCATTCCGCGAGGGCGTGATCTATTACATAAGGAAAGGCCGGGTGCGCGGCGTGCTGCTCTGGAACACCTGGGGGCAGGTGGACGCCGCTCGGCAGCTGATCCGCAACGCCGGCCCCTTCCGTTCGACTGACCTCATCGGTCGGCTGCCCGTCGGCTAGTCACCTCTCACCTCTCACCTCTCACCTCCTCACGCAGGGCTTTCATCCCGGCCGGCCAAGTCGAGTCCTTCGACTGCCGGCACGTCGGCAGGGGTCCAGACCCGCTCGCTCCGGGCCACGAATGCCGTAGCGGTAAGATCGCCGCCCACGTTCACCATCGTGCGGGTCATATCGAGGATTCGATCAACCCCAAGCACGATCGCAATGCCCTCGGCCGGAACCCCGAACATCGTCAGGATGCCAACCAACAATGGAATCGAGCCGCCCGGCACGCCTGCCGCCCCCACCGCGGTAATCACCGCCATGATCATCACCACCACCATCTGCCCGAGCCCGAGCTGGATCCCAAAGACCTGGCAGAGGAAGATCACCGTCATCCCCTCGAACAGCGCGGTGCCATTCATGCACATCGTGCTGCCCAGCGGCAGGACAAAGCCCGCAATCTGCTGCGGAATACCCAGGTTCTGCTGCGCCGTGGCCAGGGCGGTGGGCAGCGTCGCACTGCTCGAGCTGGTTGAAAACGCCGTCACCAGGGCGGCACGAATCCGGGAGAAGAACTGCCGCGGAGAGAGTCCCACCAGAAACCGCACGATCACCGAGATACTGCCAAACAGATGGAGCAGCAGCGTGCCCAGCACCGTGATCACATACCAGGCCAGCGGCTTGAGCAGGTGGAACCCGAACCGAGAGGTCACCCCGAAAATGAGGGCCAGCACCCCGTAGGGAGCCAGCCGCATCGCGATCTCCACGATCTTGATCACCACGTCGTTGAGGGCGCGCAAGACCCCGATCATCGGCTGGGCGCGTTCTTCCTTGATGAGGGTAAGCGCCGCGCCGAAAATGATCCCGAAGAAGATGATCCCCAGCATGTCGAGATCGGCAGCGGAGCGCACCGGATTCCGGGTGACGATGTTCACCAGGGTCTCGATGCCGAACCGGGAGGTTTGCGCGGCTTCCACTCGCGAGGCGGCATCCCCAGCGTAGGTGGTGAGCAGCTCCTGCCGGACTGCGGTGTCGAGCTGCTCCCCGGGGCGGGTTAGGCTCACCACGACGAGGCCCAGGGTGGCCGCCAGGGCGGTGGAGAGCAGGAAGTAGGCGATGGCCTTGGCACCCACCCGGCCCACCCGCCGGAGATCGCCCAAGCCCGCCACTCCCAGCGAGATCGAGGCGAAGACCAGCGGGATCACGATCATGAACAGGAGCCGGAGGAAGATCTGACCCACCGGACCGGCAAGGTACTTGTTCACCCACTCGACTACCGCGTGGGTCCCGCCGAGGGTCTGGTTGGCGGTGATCCCGAGCACCGCCCCCAGGAGGAGTCCCAACAGAATCTTGGTATGGAGCTTCGTGCCCTTCCCGGTGTTCCCGATCGATTCGGCCATGGCAGTGGTCGCGGTTTGGCGGTTCAGAAACGGCAGGGCCAGAAAGCTACGCGGTTCCCCGGGACGCTGCCATTGGGCACCGGCCGGGGCTCTTGAACTGAGTGGACCGGGCTGGTGAGGCGCTGGATCGGCGCGGGCTAGTCCTGATCCAGCTTGGCAATCCGCGGCTGGTGCCGCTCGCCCTCGAACGGCATCGCAAGCCAGGCTTCGACAATCGCGAGGGCCTCACTCAGCGAGAGGAGCCGTTGACCCAGGGCCAGCATATTCGCATCGTTGTGGGCCCGGGCCAGCCGGGCCGACTCCACGTTCCAGCATAACGCGCACCGCACACCCTTGAAGCGGTTCGCGGCCATCGCCTCGCCCTGCCCCGATCCGCCCAGCACGATCCCACGATCGAAGGCGCCCTCGGCAACTGCGCGCGCCACCGGCTTCACGAAATCGGGGTAGTCCACCACCGCCTCCGAATCAGTCCCGAAGTCGGAAACCTGGTGCCCCCGATCACGAAGCCAGCCGGCCAGCTGGGTCTTGTATCGGTAGCCGGCGTGATCCGAACCGATGGCGATCCGCACTCAGCGACGCCGCGACCCGCCCCTGCCCCCGCCCCCGTCCCCCACCGGCTCATGCTCGGCTCCGCCGCTTCCGGCCGAGCCGAACTTGGGCGCTACCATCCCGTCCGACTTGGTGAACGGCGGCGCTTTCGGAATCGATTCCACAGGTGGCCGCTGCTTCGCGGCCGGGGGTCGCAAGGGCTCCGTCGAGCCCGGATGACTCCAGGTGCGACTCCATAGCCACAAGAGCATCACTACCCCCCCGACCACGAGGGCGAGCAGAATCACGGTTCCCAGGTTCATGACCAGCCTCGCTTTCTCCCGCTGGCGAAAAACTGCCAGGCTTCGGTACGCCTGCCCAGAGGGGAGACCGAGCCGCCAGGAGTCCTCGGACACACGGAGTGAAACGAAGAGGGCCCTTCGAGCGTCCAATACCACTAGTCGAGATGGAACAGCCAGACTCCCCCAGGCAGGAACCAGGACCGAGTTCTCGCGGCCAGGAGGCCACCTCCGTGCCCGCGGCCGGTCGACTGGTGAGGAGACTTCTCCTTGCCGGGAGGATCGCGGCCGCCGGGCTTGCCGCAGGCCTGCTCGTGATCGGCATCGAGGCCCTCACCCGCGGCAGGCTCACCTCGCCGCTCAACCGCGTGCCCAGCGCGCTTTATACCCGCCCGGTCCCGTGGGGCACCGATACCACCCCCGCCTCGGTGCTCGGCAGCCTGGATCGGGGTCCGCTCGAGGCCAGGGTGCCGGTGGGCATGGCCGACGTTCCCCGGCATCTCGTGGATGCCGTGCTCGCGATCGAGGATCGCCGGTTCTTCCAGCATCACGGGATCGACATTCGCCGGATTGGCGGAGCCTTGCTCGCCAACTTCAAGGCGGGGACGATTACGCAGGGCGCCAGCACGCTGACCCAGCAGCTCAGCAAGAATCTCTTTCTGACGGCGCGGCGGACTCCGCTTCGTAAGCTCCGGGAGATCGCCCTCGCGCTGGTTCTCGAAGCGCGATACGACAAGTCGACCATTCTCGACGCCTATCTCCACGAGATCTATCTCGGCCAGGACGGGGCTCGGTCGATGCACGGGATCGGCGCGGCGGCGCGCTATTACTTCGGAAAGGACGTGCGAAGGGTTACCGTCGCCGAAGCGGCGCTGCTCGCCGGGATGATCAGCGCGCCGAACCGCTACGCCCCGACCCGAAACCCTGAGCTGGCGCGGAAGCGCCGGGACCTGGTGCTCGAGGTTATGGCGGAGCAGGGCCGCATAACCCGCAACACCGCGGACCGCGCCCGCCGGAGCGCGTTGCCGACTCGCGCCTACCCGGCGGTCGCGATCGATGGCCGCTGGTTCCGCGACTTTGCCCTTGGCGCCCTGCCGGCCGGACTCCCGGCCCGGGGTGCGGCGGTCTATTCCACGCTCGACACCCGGCTTCAGGTGGCGGCCGAGCGAGCGGTTCGCAACGGGCTGCGCCGGTTGCGCGGAGGCGAACTCGAAGCCGCACTGGTCGCGCTCGACCCGCGCACCGGTGAAGTTCTCGCCATGGTCGGTGGGAGGAATTACGCCGCGTCGCAATTCAATCGCGCGGCCTTCGCACTGCGCCAGCCCGGCAGCGCCTTCAAGCCCATCGTGGCGCTCGCGGCGCTGGAACGGGGCGACGACGAGCAACCACTCTATACACTCGCCTCGACGGTGGAAGACGAGCCGCTGGTCGTCCGCACCAGCAACGGATCCTGGGAGCCCACCAACTACGACGGCCAGTATCGCGGCCAGGTCACCCTGCGACGGGCTCTGGAACAGTCGCTCAACATTCCGTTTGCGCGAATCGGGCTCACCGTTGGCCCCGGCCGGATCGTCAGTACGGCTCGCCGCCTCGGGATCACCAGTCCGGTGCGAGCGGTGCCCAGCGTGGCGCTGGGCAGCTCGGAGGTGACCCTGCTCGAGTTAACCCGCGCCTACGGGGTCTTTGCCGCGGGCGGGACTCTGGCGCCAACCCACGCGCTCTACGGCCAGGCTCGGTACGGGGAGCCGATCGTTCCCTGGCAACAGCCCGATCCGGTGCAGGCCGCCGATCCCGCTGCCGCGTATCTCGTGACCTCCGCGCTGGAGGGCGTGGTCACCCGCGGAACCGGCTGGGCACTCAAGGCCTCCCGCTGGTTTCCGGGAGTAGCCGGCAAGACCGGTACCTCTAACGAGTGGCGCGATGCCTGGTTCGTCGCGTACTCGCCGGCAATCGTGATCGGTGCATGGGTGGGCTACGATGACGGCCAGAGCCTCGGGATGACCGGCTCGATGGCGGCGCTCCCGATGGTCGCGGAGCTGCTCGCCGCGGCGTATCCGCGCGAAGCGTGGGGCGAGTTCGAGGTCCCCGAGGGAATCGTGGGCGTGAACGTTCGCACGTCCGGCGACTGGTTGCCCTGGGATTGCGGCGACCGGGAGGTCTTCCTGAGGGGAACCGAGCCCCCGGCGGCCCGGTGCCTGCGGTTCGAATGGCCCTGGGACGGGGACTCCGCGAGTAAGTGGAGCGAACGGCTTGAAGCGCGCGCGTCGCGGATCGTCGAACAGTGGCTCGGACGGGCGTTGGACCGGCTCCGCAGCCGGCGGTAGCCCTCCGTGTTAGGAAACGCTTCGGCCAGTGAACCGGTTTGTCACCGCTTTCCCACCGGATAGCGAATCACCGTTTTCAGTGTCGCGGGTTTGGTCCGCCGTGGATCGCTGAGGTAGATCTCGTGGTGGCGCCCGGTGATCGCGAGGCCGCGGTCGGCCACGTACCCATGCAGCGCGTCGATCGTCGGAGCACCAAATCCCTTCGAGCGCTCCGACCCGATAGTCGAAGTACCCCTTCGGGAGCGGCAACTTTCGAAACTTCAGTCCCATCTTGAGCC
This sequence comes from Gemmatimonadales bacterium, assembly GCA_052389555.1. GTDB lineage: Bacteria > Gemmatimonadota > Gemmatimonadetes > Gemmatimonadales > GWC2-71-9 > JABFSM01. The sequence continues at coordinate 7,941 of JBQTHV010000185.1, forward strand.
CGTATCCTATCCCATACAGCACCGCAATCGCGTCCTGGAACTGCTCGCTGGCCGGCGGGTCGTTCCCGGTCATGGAGATTACCCGAATCGGCGGAATCGTGATCTCTTCCGGGGTGGGCCGAGTTTTCAGGTAGAGCGCTGAGGCAAACGCGTCGTACGCCTTGGTATCGCGGATGGTCGTATAGGCAAGGCGCTTGGGGCTCGTCGTGCTCATGTGATCTCTGGTGGATAGGTCGGGCCGAGACCAACCCGATATTGCTGACAAGAGGGACAGAGGGGGACGAGGTCGTTGCGCCCCTCGTATCGAAGCAACGAATCCGATCCGGCCACGACCAATCCTGGTTGAGACTGACGGAGAACGGTATCTCACCTGGCGATCCCCCGCGCAAACCAGCTCGCGCCCTGTGCGCCCGCCCGGCGATAGACCGTCAACCTGAGTGACATGAGCCGCTCCGGCAACCGCTCTGGCGGGTCGACGTTGGCGGGTGAGGGTAGAACCATGAACACTGGTGAAGTAGCAAGTCGAGTCCTGCTTGGCGTCGCTATCGCGAGTCTCCTCGTCACGGGAGAACTCTCGGGACAATACTTCGGCCGCAACAAGGTCCAGTACAGGGATTTCAACTTTCAGGTCCTCGAGACCGAGCACCTCAAGGTCCACTTCTATCCGGAGGAGCGCAACGCGGCCATGCTCGCGGCGAGAATGGCGGAGCGATGGTACGCACGGTTTGAGGACCTGCTCCGGGATCAGCTCGAGGACAAGCAGCCGCTCATTCTCTATGCCAGCCATCCCGAGTTCGCTCAGACCACCACGATCCCCGACGAGATCGGCGAGGCTACCGGCGGCGTCACCGAAGCGCTCAAGCGGCGCATCGTCCTGCCGATGCAGGGAGCGGTTCGCGAAACCGATCACGTGATCGGCCATGAGCTGGTTCACGCCTTTCAGTACGATCTCTCCGGAGTGGGCCCGTCCCAGCCGCTCTACGCCGCACCGGCAGTGAGTTTACCTCCCGCTCTGGGCGGTGGAAGGGTTGGCGGAATATCTCTCGCTCGGCCCGCGCAGCTCGCTTACCGCCATGTGGGTACGCGACGGCCTCCGATCCAATGATCTCCCTTCGGTGAGCGATCTCGACAACCCCTACAAGTACTTCCCCTACCGGTGGGGCCACGCCCTGTGGGCCTTCATCGGAGGACGCTGGGGAGACGAAGCGGTCTGGACGGTGTTCCGCACCGCCGCGCGCCGTCGCGATTTGAGCTCAGCGCTCGACTCGGTCCTGCGCGTCTCGAAGGACACCCTGACCGCCATGTGGCACCGCGCCATCGAAGCCCAGTATCGCCCGCTGCTCGAGCGAACCACTGCCGCCTCGGCGGCCGGCAGCCTGCTCACCGAGGACCAGCGCGGGACTTACGACATCGCGCCGGCGCTCTCGCCGGACGGGCGCCGGCTGCTCTATCTGTCGAGCCGCGACCCGTTCGCGATCGATCTCTATCTCGCCGATGCGACGACCGGGGAAGTGCTTCGCCGGCTCACCTCCAGCGCGCTCGATCCCCACTACGAGAGCCTCGAGTTCGTCAACTCGTCGGGCTCATGGGCGCCAGACAATGAGCGGATCGCGTTCGTCGCGGTCGCCAAGGGGCACCCCTCCCTCGTGATCATGCGCGCCGCGACCGGCGACCGCCTCGCCACGTACGAGCTTCCGCAGTTCGGCGCGATCTACAATCCGACCTGGTCACCCAGCGGCGACCGGATCGCGTTCGTGGCCAACCAGGGCGGCTTCCTGGATCTCTGGACCATCACGCTCGCGAACGGGGGGCTCCGCCGCCTCACCAACGATCAGGCGGCCGAGCTGCACCCCAGCTGGTCTCCCGACGGCCGGCGCATTGCGATCACCACTGACCGCTACGGCCCCGGTTATCACCTGGCCCTGGTCAACCCGGAGACCGGAGCCGTGACCCAGGTGACGACCTTCGAGGGCGCGACCAGTATTAACCCGCGGTGGGGGCCCGGCGGTAACAGCCTGTACTTCGTTGCCAACCCCGACGGCATTCCCAACCTGTACCGCGTGCCGATCTCGGGCGGCACGCCCGTCGCCCTAACCCGGCTCTTTACCGGCGTGAGCGGCATCAGCGAGCTGAGCCCGGCGTTCGATGTGGCCGCAGAGAGCGGGACGATCGTGTTCACCGCGTACCAGAAGGGCGGGCATCATCTCTACCGGCTGAATGCTCCGGAAACAGTGGCGGGCGGGCCGGCCGGCACCGCTCGCGAGGCCGCGATGCTGCCACCACCCGATCGGCGCGACACCGAGCTGGTCGCCATGCTGACCCAACCGGGGCCCCTTCCCGACCTCGATCGCTCGCAGGTCGGCGCCTATGCTCCCAAGTTCGCTCGATTACGTCTCGCCGCCCAGCTTCGGCTTTTCGGTGGGCGGATACGGTACCATGGTCGGCGGCGGCATCGCGCTCGGCTTCAGCGACATGCTCGGCTATCACGAGCTCAACACCCAGCTCCTGGCCCAGGTGGTGGGCGGTGAGGTTCTCAACGGGATCGGCGCGGAGGTGCTCTACCTCAACCGGCGGCATCGGCTCAACTAGGGACTGCTCGCGGGACAGACGCCCCAGATCAGCCAGGCCACCGGACAGGCGCTGACCGACCTGGACGGCGACGGCACCCCGGAGTTGGTGCAGCGAACCCTCACCTTTTGGACGGTGAGCCGGCACGCGATTGGGCTGGCTCAGTACCCCTTCGGACCGAGCGACCGGGTTGAATTCTCGGCCGGGTTCCAGCGGGTAAGCTTTCACGCCGAGACCGACGAACGGGTGTTCAACCCGTTCACCGGCGAGCAGCTCGCCCAAGAGAGCCGGGACGCGCCCGCCTGCGGCGATTCGCTCTCGATCCGCCGCGATCTCTGCCGGCCCGAGGCAATGAACGAGTTCCGCGGGACTGCGGCGCTGGTGCATGATCGCACCGTGTTAGGTCCCACCGGCCCACTCGCCGGCAGCCGGTACCGGTTCGAGGCGTCGCCCTCGTTCGGCACCCTGAACTACGTCTCGGTACTGGGCGACTGGCGCGGCTACCAGCGGCTCGCCGGACCGGTCACCTTCGCGCTGCGCGGCCTGCATTTCGGCCGCTACCTGGAGGACGCCGAGGACGAGCGGCTGACCCGGTTGTTCCTGGGCTACCCGAGTCTGATTCGGGGATACGACGACGGTTCGTTCAGCCTGACCCGCTGCCCCACCGATGAGCCCCTGGAGACCTGCTCCGAGGTCACCGTGTTCGACCGGCTGTTCGGGAGCCGGCTCGCCGTGGCCAATGCCGAGCTCCGGCTCTCGCTGTTTGGGCCGGTGGGCGTGTTAGGATACAGCTTCCTGCCGGCCGACCTGATCGGCTTCTTCGATGCCGGGCTGGCCTGGGCCAACGATCAGCCTTCCACGGCGAACGATGAACGGGCCTGGTTCCTGGGCGGCGACCGGAAGCCGCTCACCAGCGCCGGGGCCGGCATCCGGATCAACCTGCTGGGGTTTGCCCTGGGTGAACTCTACTGGGTGAAGCCGTTCCAGCGGTCGCTCCGGAACGGCTACTTCCATTTCACGCTGAGTACGGGATTCTGAACGGGGCGAACCGGGCGAACAGGCGGTCAGACGCTCAATGACGCGTCGCGGTCCAACTTCCGGTGATTTGGACCTGGCCCGGGCCGAATACCTCCACCGACCCCTGGAACGTGCCGGACATCGTATTGCCATTCTTCTGACCCCCGAATCCGATCGCTCCGGGAATCAGCACAAAGCTGACTCCTCCTGTCCGCCGATGTTCCCGGATTCGAGGCTCCCTTGCGCCGGCAGGAATACCACCGGACTCTGGGGTGCCGGCCTGGTGCAGCTCAAAGCATTGCCGGCGTAGGTTCCTACGAAATTCCGAGCGCCGGTTTGAGCCGCAGTGCCCGTAGCCGGGCAGGTGACCAGACCGGCATCCTGGATATCGGATAGCCGGAGCGTCGAGCCTCCCGCGACTTCGCTCGCCGGCTCCGTCGAGCCCACACTACCACACGCACTCACGAAGGCCAGCACCGCGAGAAGTCGAGTCGTGGAGACCACGCTCATAGAGTCGCTTTTCCGAAAAGAATCATGCCTGCCCCAGGAAACCCAGAGCAGGCATGTCGCCATCCGAAACCTTTAGCGGGCTGCGGCGAGTTCCTTCATCGTTCCGACAAGCATCCGCACCTTGCCTGCGTCCTGGGAGGAGCCGGCTTCGCTCTCCAATTGGGTCGCGAGCCGGGTTAGGGACCTCCGCCGCGCGGCACCACTCGCCGCTTCCGCCTGCTCCAGGCCGGTGCGGGTCGAGGTGATCCGTGCCGCCGGGAGCCCCCGCGACCGCTCCAGCTGGTCGAGATATGCCCGGGCCAGCGCGAAGGTCGCCGGCCACTCGAGTTTCTGCTGACCCTGGGTGTTGAAGTACTCGAACGTGACCGTCTTCGCCGCGTCGATCTCGTTCTGGGTCAGGAACTCGCTCGGCGTGAGCTCGAAGATGTCGAGCCCACGCGCGATCTCCGAGCTCACGATCACGCCGTTGTACCAGTACGCCGACCACGAGCCCGCCATCACCATCCGGGTCGAATCCAGCGGACCCCGGTCGTGGAACGCGATCTCCTTGGGGCCCGCGGCATCGGTCCAGTCAAACACCGAGATGCCCCCCTGATACCACGACTGCACCATCACATCTCGGCCCGGGATCGGAATTAGCGAGCCATTGTGCGCCACGCAGTTCTCCAGCGCCGTCTGGGCCGCAGGCAGCTTGTAGTAGCTCGCGAACGTCATCTTCCGGTCCGCAATCGTGAAGATCGCGTCGGCACCCCATTCCGGCTTGTCAGTCGCCCGGCACTTGGGTGCTCCACCCCCGCCCCATTCATCCGAGAACAGGACTTTGGTGCCGTCGTTGTTGAAGGTGGCCGAGTGCCAGTAGGAGAAGTTCGAGTCGGCCACCACGTCTAGCCGCACCGGCTGCGTGGGGTTGCTGATATCGATCAGGAATCCGAATCCCTCGCAGGCGCCCCCTGCCAGCCCAATGGCCGGATAGAGCGTGATGTCGTGGCATTGCATGTACTGGCTGGATCGTTCCTCTTG
>JBQTHV010000186.1:0-2035 GCA_052389555.1 Gemmatimonadales bacterium
TTGCGGCTATCTCACAGAGTATTCCCTAACCGAGCTACGGCATGAACACGCTGCTCCAGGACATTCGCTACGCGCTCCGCAGCTTCGCGAAATCGCCCGGCTTCACGCTCACGGCGCTCCTCACCGCACCTGGGTGCCGGCCCGCCGCGCGACCCGGGTGGACCCGATGATCGCGCTCCGCGCGGAGTAATCCCCTGCGCCATGCCTTGCGCTCGCTCCTTCGCACGCCGGGATTCGCCGCGGCGGCTGTGCTTACCCTTGCACTGGGCATCGGCGCCAACACCGCGATCTTCAGCGTCGTCGATGGCGTGCTGCTCCGCCCAGCCCCCTTCCGGGACATGGACCGGCTCGCGATGGTGTGGGAGACCGATCGCAAGAGCAGCACCCTGCGCGAGCCGGCCTCGATTCCCGATTACTTCGATTTACAGGAACGGAGCCGGCAGTTCGATCGGCTCGCCGCGTTTTCCCCGATCACCGCGACGGTCACGCCGGACCGGGGCGATCCCGATCGCCTCCCCGCCCTCTGGGTAAGCCACGAATTCCTCCCCATGCTGGGCATCCAGCCGCGTCTCGGCTCCGGCTTTACTGAGGAGCAGGATCGGCAGGGCGGACCGCGGGTGGTCATCATCAGCGAGGCCTTCTGGACCGAGCGATTCGCGCGGGACCCGAGCATCGTCGGGAAAACCCTGCGGATCCAGGGTGCGCCCTTCACCGTCGTCGGCGTACTGCCCCGATCCGCTGACTTCGGGACCTTGCAGATTCTCCGGCAGGCCGCCTACCGCCGCGGCTTCGCCGACCAGGGGGGGCGGGTCCGGGTTGATCTCTGGTTTCCGCTCCAGCCCAATCGCGACGCCGACCGAGGGAACCATCCCATCTTCGTCATGGGCCGGCTCGCCCGCGGCGCCACCCTCGCCGCGGCCCAGCAGGAAATGACCGCGATCACCGGCGACCTCGAGCGGCTCTACCCGGCGCCGAACGACGGGCGAGGCGCGCAGGTCGAGTCGCTGAATCAGGTGATCTTCGGTGGATCGAAGCCGGCGTTGTTCATCCTGCTGGGCGCGGTCGCACTGGTGTTGCTGGTCGCCTGCGCGAATGTAGCCAATCTCCTCCTGGCGCGGGGCATGGTCCGAGCCCGGGAAGTCGCGGTGCGCTCGGCCCTGGGGGCCGGCCTGGCTCGCCTAACCCGGCAGTTCCTCGCCGAGAGCGCGCTGCTCACCGGCTTCGGCGCGGGGGTCGGAATTCTGTTGGCCCTCGGTGGACTTCAACTCCTGGTGGCGTGGGCACCCGCCAGCGTGCCGAGAGCGGATGCGGTGACCATCGACCTTCGGGTGCTCGCCGTGACGCTGGGACTCTCGATCGTGGTGGCCGTGATCTTCGGGATACTTCCGGCCACCCAGGCGGTCCGCGGCGGGTTCGGGGGACTCGCCTCGGGTGGCCCCGGACGCGGCGCCTCGGCGGGTCGGTCGCATACCCGGCTCCGTTCGACTCTCGTCGTAGCCCAGCTCACCCTGGCGATCATGCTGATGGCCGGCGCCGGGCTCCTGATCCAGAGCTTCTGGAAACTGAGCCAGGTGGATCCCGGCTACGACACCCGAGCGGTGCTCAAGGCGGACTACCAGCTTCCGCCCAACTATCCCCAGCGAATGGCGGACTTCCCCCAGTGGACCGAGATCCGGCGGTTCGCCGCTCTGGTGCGGGAGCGGGTGGGAGCGCTTCCCGGTGTGCAGGCAGTCTCGATCGTGGGGAACCACTCGCTCGAAGCGGGTTATACGAGCTCCATCCTGGTCATTGGGCGGGAGGCCGAAGCGGGCGACTGGCCCGAGCCGTCGATCCGCTTCATGGACCCCGAGTATCTCGCGGTGACCCGGGGGAGAATCGTGGAAGGCCGCGGGTTAACGGCGTCGGATGACCTCGAGGCGCCCACCGTGGTGATGATCAATCAGGCGGCCCGGGCGCGGTTCTTCGGCGCGCGACCCGCGATCGGGGAGCGGATCAGGTTGTGGGGGCAGGCCCGGATGGTGGTTGGGGTGCTGGC
>JBQTHV010000187.1:0-3074 GCA_052389555.1 Gemmatimonadales bacterium
GGGGCGCTCGCGATCATCACCTTCCTGACCGTAGAACACAGCGGGTTCATCAAGCTGGGCCCGAACGGATACCTCCGGACCATCTTCCCCAGGGCCCCCGGGTTAGGCGGGGCCGGTGCCGCGGTCATGTCGGTCGCGATGGCGCCGATCGAGATCATCGGCAAGCTGGTCAAGCCGTTCGCGCTGGCGGTCCGACTGTTCGGCAACATGACCGCGGGCCACTTCGTGATCCTGGCCCTCTTCGGGATCATGTTCCTGTTCGGCCACCTGGGGGTGTGGAGCTACGGGATCGCGGGGGCCACGGTGTTGCTGGTGGTCGGGATCATGCTGCTTGAGCTGTTCGTGGCGTTCCTGCAGGCGTACGTGTTTGCCCTGCTCAGCGCCGTGTTTATCGGTCTCATGCAGCATGAACATTAGAGGCGGTATGGCGCCGCATGCCGCCGGTGGGTATCCGGTCGAGTGACCGGAGAAGTCCGCTGGCCCGCGGGTTAGGCCGAGGGCGGATTGCCGCGCAAGATGGGCCGGCCGGAGAGACGGCCCTGCGCGCGGGCGGCGCAATCGATACGCACACTCCGTGAACGTGCGAGGATGTTGATATGCTGAACCTGCTGGCACTGCTCCAGGCCGCTCCGCTCTCGGATATCGCGGCCAAGAACATCAACGGTCTGCTCGGCGCGGGGATCGGGATCGGGCTCGCGATCGTGGGCGCCGGCATCGGGCTGGGCCGGATCGGCGGCCAGGCCGCCGAGGCGATCGCGCGCCAGCCGGAAGCGAGTGGCGAGATCCGCGGCGCGGCGCTGCTCTTCGCGGTGCTGCTCGAAGGGGCGACGATTATCGCATTGGTGTTCGCGCTGCTCTTCAAGCTCATGCCCTGAGGGAGCGGGGAATGGGGAATAGGGAATGGGGAACTACATGATGGTCAGGGTCCTCCTTGCGTTGCAGGAGCACGGAGCGGGCGCGGAGGCGGGGCCGGCGTCGCCGTTCGACGTGAACTTCGGGCTCTTCCTCTGGACCTGGGTCGTCTTCGCGATCCTGCTGGTCGTGCTCTGGAAGTACGCCTGGCCCAGCATTCTCCGGGCGACTGAGGAGCGGGAGCGCAAGATCCGCGATCAGCTCGCCGAGGCGGAGCGGATGAACAGCGAGGCGAAGGCGGTGCTGGCCGAGGCGCAGAAGCGCGAGGCCGAAGCCAGGAGCTCGGCCCAACAGCTCCTGGCCGAGGCGCGGGCCGTGGTGGACAAGGAGCGGGCCACCGCGGTGGAGCGGGTTAGGCAGGAGCAGGAAGCGCTGCTGGCGCGGACCCGGGCCGAGATCGCCGCCGAGCGCGACAAGGCGATGGCCGATCTCCGCCGCGAGGCGGTGGATCTCGCGCTCGCCGCCGCGAGCAAGGTGATCGAGAAGCGGCTCGATAGCGAGACCGACCAGCGGATCGTGCTCGATTACCTGGGCCAGGTGGGGCGGGAGTGAGAGCCGCAACCATCGCCCGGAACTACGCCGAGGTGCTCTTCGCCCTGGGTGAAAAGAGCGGGCGCACCGAGGAGTACGGCGACCTGATCCAGGCACTCGCGGCCGCGGTGCACGCGTCCGCCCGGGTGGAGGCGGTCCTCATGTCGCCCAAGGTGACCCGGGGCTGGAAGGCGGAATTGCTTGCCCGGGCGGTCCCGGAAGCCACCGGCGAGTTCAAACGGTTCCTCCAGGCGGTGGTGAAGCGGGGCCGGCAGCTTCTCCTCGGCGAGATCGCGGATCAGTACGGCCAGCTCCTCGATATCAAGTACAACCGGGTTAGGGTCGGCATCACCCTCGCCCGGGAGCCCGACCCTGCGCTCAAGCAGCGGATCGCCGAGACCCTGTCGGCCACGCTCGGCAAGGACGTGGTGGCCGGGTTCGCGGTCGAGCCGGAGATCCTGGGCGGAGCGATGGTTCGGGTGGGCGAGCGGGTGCGGGACGGCTCAGTGCGTCGCAAACTCAAACAGCTTCGGCGCCAGCTTCTCACCCGATAAACCCGTCGCATTATCGATCTCCAAAGCGTGTCGAATCGACACGCTTTTGTGTTGCCGCGCGAACGCCATCCTCTTGGGCGGTGGGGAGGCCCTGCGCGGCCTTCGATTACGCGACACGATGGGCGGGGAATGGTCCTTGCCCGGCTGGCTTGGGACAACCGCACCGCGAGGGTCCCCATGAGGCAGTCGCAGGTGACGGGAACCGTCGGACTGGCGGGGTTCTGATTCAGACCAAATGAGATCTCGAGGATTGCTCTGGTTGGCGGCCGTCCTGCTGGGGGCCGGCTGCGACGGGATTACGACGGTCAGCGAGCTCCCCGCGACTGCTACCCTGGAAGTGGGCGACGAGCTCCGGCTCCCGGGGCGGAATCTTCGATTGGTACTGGAAGAAGTGGCGGAGGATTCCCGCTGCCCCGTGAATGCCCTGTGCGTGTGGGAGGGGAGGGTCATCGTGCAGTTCGAGGTAATCCGGAATCGGCCCGACCCGGGTGAGACCACCCTGATGGTCAGCACGGAAGCGCCGGCCACGTTTGAGGGGGTAAGGCTGCAGATCGTCGGTGTTGCTCCCGCAAGATTCAGCGAGGTCGAGATCGATCCGGACGACTACCGAATCACCATTCGAGTCGAGCAGGCACCGACCTTCAATAGATGGTCGGTCGCATCGGGCCGCTGACCGCGCTATCTTCTGCCGGTCCGCCAGGAGGTGCCCCATGCGATTCCTTCCCTTCCTCGCCGTCCTCTCCCTCTCCGCTCCGCTACAGGCCCAGGGCCACGAACAGCTCGGCACGGTCGAGTTCAAGAACTCGTGCGGCCCCGCCGTGCAGGAACAGCTCCAGAGCGCCATCGCCATGCTGCATTCCTTTCGCTACGGTCCCGGCGAGCGCGCCTTTTGGGAGATCCTAACCCGCGACTCCAGCTGCCTCATCGCGCACTGGGGCATTGCGTCGGTCCTGATGGGGAATCCCATCGCCGGGCAGGGCCCTTCGCGAGAGTGGGCCGAGCGGGCCCAGGCGACCCTCGCCGAATCGAAGCGCAAGCCCGCCGCTTCGCCGCGCGAGATGGATTACCTCGCGGCGG
>JBQTHV010000188.1:0-18082 GCA_052389555.1 Gemmatimonadales bacterium
GCCGAGGCGCCCTATTTCCACCCGATCACCCGCAGGCTGAATCCCAACTTCAAGGGCGTGATCTACGTGGATGGTAAGGTCGGGATCAGCGGCACGCTGCGCGGGCGAGTGACCGTGACGTCGCCGAGCGACATCGTCATCATGGACAACATCAAGCAGACCATCGATCCCGCGCTGGGCGTCTGCGACGACATCCTGGGCATCTACGCCGGCGACGACGTGATCGTGGCCGACAATACCCTGAATGCCCCGGTCAACGTGACCGGCACCACCTGGAAGACGATGCGCCCGGTCGGGAACCAGGACGAATACATCCACGGCATCGTGCTGGCGCTCGATATCTTCACGGTGCAGAACTACAACACCGGCCCGACCAACAAGGAAAACTGCGACTTGACGGTCTGGGGGCGGGGCTGCCTCCGGCTCACCGGCGGCATCATCCAGCGAGTCCGTGGCGCGGTGGGCACCACGGCGGGGACCGGCAACCTCAAGCGCTATTCGTACAACACCTGCGGCGTCACCGATCCGCCGCCCTACTTTCCTACGACGGGCTACTTCTCGCGGAACCGGTACTACGAGATCAACCCGATCGGCTTCAGCGTGGGAGCCTGGTTTGCGATTTACCAGCAGTAGGAGCAAGGGCCAGGGGCCGGGGGCCAGGGGAATAGTCCTGCGGGTTAGGCTGGGCTCCCCGGTCTCTGGCCCCTGGCCCCTGGCCCCTAGATCTCGATAATCTGGTCTCTCCGGCTCCCCACACTGACGTAGCGAATGGGTACGCCCGCCAGCTCCTCCAGCCGGTCGAGGTAGGTCCGCGCCGGCCCGGGCAGGTTGGCGAGGGTGCGGGCCCCGCCGGTCGGGCGGTTCCAGCCGGCCACCGTTGCGTACACCGGCCTAACCCGCTGGAGCGCCGCCGCGGTCTCCGGCATCCCATCCAGCCGCTCCCCGTCGAGCTGGTAGGCGGTGGCGATCGGAATCGGATCGAACCGGTCCAGCACGTCGAGCTTGGTGACGGCAAGCCCGGTCAACCCATTGACCCGCGCGGCATACCGAACGGCGGGCGCGTCGAACCACCCGCACCGGCGGGGCCGGCCGGTCACCGCCCCGAACTCGCCCCCGATCTGGCGGAGTCGCCCTTCGGCTGCTTCCTCCGCGGTCGAGGGAAGCGGCCCGTTGCCCACCCGGGTGGTATAGGCTTTCACGACTCCTAACACGCCGTGAATCGCGGTGGGGCCGATGCCCGTCCCCACTGCGGCGCCGCCGGCGGTAGTGCTGGACGAGGTAACGTAGGGATAGGTTCCGTGGTCCACGTCGAGCAGGGTACCCTGGGCTCCCTCCAGGAGGACGCACCGTCCTTCCCGCACCGACTGATCCAGAAACGCTCCGGTATCGGCCGCCAGCCCAAGCAGCCGAGGCGCGACCGCCTCGATCAGCGCGATGTGTTCCTCGAGCGACGCCGGGGCCTCTCCGGCCATCTGCAGCAGCCGGTTGGCCCGGGCAACACCCTCCTGCACCAGGCGGCGAGCCTCGGCCGGGTCGCGGAGATCCCCCACCCGGAGCCCCCGCCGACCGTACTTGTCCTCGTACGCCGGCCCGATCCCGCGCCCGGTGGTCCCGATCTGCTGGCGCCGCTCCCCGGCCACGTCGAGGAGCTTGTGATAGGGGAGCACTAGATGAGCCCGGTCGGAAACCAGGAGCCGGCCCGCGACCGCGACGCCGCGGCCCCCCAGCCCATCGAGCTCCTCGAACAGCGCGACCGGATCGATCACCACCCCGTTTCCTAACACGCAGATCGCGGCGGGATTGAGGATGCCGGAGGGAATCAGCCGCAATACGAACTGGGACTCGCCCACCACCACGGTGTGGCCGGCATTGGCACCCCCCTGGTACCGGGCCACCACGTCCGCCTGCTCCGCCAGCACATCCACGATCTTCCCCTTCCCCTCGTCGCCCCATTGCGCCCCCACGACGACGAGGCAGGTGAGATCGGGACCAAACACTAGGCGGCCGAGCCTTTCCGGCTCTTGCCCCGCCGCGCCCCCAGGGCCTTGGCGGTGTCCCGCGAGATGACGTCTGCCTGGGCGAGTTCCTCGATGTGCTGCTGGAACGTCTGCATCCCGCTCTTCCCGTAGCCCTCGGCCATGTGCGTCTTGAGCTCGTTCAGCCGGCTCGGATCGCGCAGGCTTTCGCGGACCGCCGGGGTGGCGAGCAGAATCTCGACCGCGGGGACCCGGCCTGCCCCATCCCCTCGCGGCACCAACTGCTGCGCCACGATGCCGACCAGCGCCTCGGCAAACCGGAACCGGCCGATCTCGCGTTCGTCCGGGGGCATCATCGAATAGACCAGTCCCACCGTGCTGGTCACGTCGGGCGCCGGAACCGAGGTCAGGACCAGCCGGCCGGTCTCCGCGGCTTTCACCGCGTAGTCCATGGTTTCCTGGTCGCGCAGCTCGCCCACCACGATCACGTCAGGATCCTGCCGCAACGCCGCGGCTAGGCCTGTGCCTACCGATTCGGTGTCGACTCCGACCTCGCGCTGGGTCATCGAGCAGGAAAGATCGCGATGGAGAAACTCGATCGGATTCTCGATGGTGAGCACATGCCGGTGCTGGCCCTGGTTCATGTGGTGGAGCATCGCGGCGACGGTCGAGCTCTTGCCACTCCCGGTCACTCCGCTGATGAGGATGAGTCCTGCGGTCTGCTCGGTGAGCTTGGCCAGGATCGGCGGCAACGAGAGTTGCTCCAGACTGGGGACCGCGAAGGGAATCACCCGCATCACGATCATGATGGAGGACCGTTGGCGGAGCACATTGACCCGGAAGCGGCCCACCCCCGGCATCCCCCACGAGCAGTCGTAGTCCTTGAGCGTGTCGAGCCGGGCCCGGTCCTCGTCGGTCGTCATCAGCTTGAGCGCGATGGCACGGGTCTGCTCGGGAGAGAGCCGCTGCTTAGTGAGCGGCACCAGCTTGCCGTCGATCCGCGCCCGGAACAGATCCCCGGCCTTGATGTGGATGTCGGAGGCGCCGCGCTCGACCGCGGCCTTGATGATTCGCTCCAACGGGACCCCGGCCATCAGGCGGCTCCGTAAAAGCCCATGCGTCGCTTCGCACCCCCGATCGTTGCGGCGGCGATCGCCCGGGCCCGCTCGGCGCCAAAGGCCAGGATTGCGTCCATCGCGGCAGGATCCTGCTGGAGAGCCTGCGCGCGCAACCGAATGGGGGTGAGCGTTTCGATCATGGCGTCCGCGAGCCGCCGCTTGCAGTCGAGACAGCCCCACCCCGCGGTGCGACACTTGTGGGCGACCTCGGCCACGGTCTCAGGGGTCGAGAAGTGCTGGTGCAGCGCGTAGATATTGCAGATCTCGGGCGTGCCGGGATCCTTGCGGGTTACCCGCGCGGGATCGGTGGCCGCGGGACGAAGCTTCGCCCAGATCTCCTCGGGGGATTCCAGTAGCCCGATCGTATTGCCCAGGCTCTTCGACATCTTGGCCTGCCCGTCGAGCCCTTTGATCCGCTTGGCGGTGGTGAGGAGCGGCTGCGGCTCCGGAAAGTACGGCTCGTCGGGCGAATAGGCCGCATTCCAGCGCCGGGCGATCTCCCGGGCCAGCTCGAGATGCTGCACCTGATCTTCGCCCACCGGCACCTTGCTCGCGTGGTAGAGCAGGATATCGGCGGTTTGCAGCACGGGATACAGCAGCAGGCCGGCCGGAATGCTCTCCAACTTCTCCGCCTTATCTTTGAACTGGGTCATCCGTTCCAGCTCGCCGAGCGGCGCCACGGTGGTGAGCAGCCAGTTGAGCTCGGCGTGTTCCGGAACGGCCGACTGGACGAATAGAATGGCCCGCTCGGGATCGATGCCGGCCGCCACCAGCCCGATGGCCATCTCGCGCGTCTTCGCAGCGAGGGCGGGAATCTCGTAGGGCAGCGTGACGGCGTGGAGGTCGACGATGCAGTAGATGCAGTCGAACCGGTCCTGGAGCGCGACCCAGTTCCGGACCGCCCCGAGCCAGTTACCGATGTGCAGTTCGCCGGTGGGCTGAATCCCGGAGAAGATCCGGTCCATTGCGGGCAAGCTACCTCGCTCGTCACTCACGGGCAAGATGAAAGATTCCCTGGAATTACTCGCGTTGGCGAAGCGCGCGGCGGAACGGGCCGGCGACTACATCAGACGGTCAGGCGGTCAGACGGTCAGGCGGTCAGTAGGGCCGAGCGCCGAGCGCCGAGTGCCGAGCCACCGCCCAACCGCGTGGGAATCGAAGGGCTTCCACGACTGGGTCACCGATGTCGATCGCGAGGCCGAGCGGCTCATCGCCGAGGTGCTGCGCCAGGGAACTCCCGGTGCGCGGCTCTGGGCCGAAGAAACCAGTCCGGATCCGGTAGAGGACGGGCTGGCCTGGATCGTGGATCCGCTCGATGGAACCACGAACTTTCTCCATGGATATCCGCAGTACGCGATCTCGATCGCCGCCGCGCGCGATGGGGTTCTCGAAGCGGGCGTCGTGCTGGACATAACCCGCGACTGGTGTTACGGCGCGGTGCGCGGAGGCGGCGCCTTTTGCGGGAACACCCGTCTGGCGGTTTCGGAGGAACGCCGACCCGAACGTGCGCTGATCGGCACCGGATTCCCCTTCAAGCACCTCGACCTCCTGGAGCCCTATCTCGCCCAGTTCCGTCGCCTTACGCCGGCCACCAGCGGCATTCGCCGGGCCGGCTCGGCGGCCCTCGACCTCGCGGACGTGGCGGCCGGGCGGCTCGACGGATTCTGGGAGCTGCGGCTGTCTCCATGGGACATCGCCGCCGGAGTCCTGCTCATTGGCGAGGCCGGCGGGCAAGTCACGGATCTCGGCGGTGCGTCCGTGGGAACCGGTGCCAACGGTGTAGTCGCGGGGAACCCGGCAATTCACGCGTGGCTGCTCGCGGAGTTGGCGAATTGCGAGTAGCGAATAGGGAGATCGGTGCTGGACACGCCCCAGTACTCCCTACTCGCTACTCGCTAACTCCTTGTGGTCAGGATCCGCGGCCCGTTGCGGGTGACCGCGACCGTGTGCTCGAAATGCGCCGAGAGGGAGCCGTCGGCGGTCACGACGGTCCACTTGTCGTCCAGCATCTTGGTGGCGTAGGCACCCATCGTGATCATCGGCTCGACCGCGAGGGTCATCCCCTCCTGGAGTCGCGGGCCGCGGCGAGGCTGCCCATGGTTGGGGACTTGAGGATCTTCATGCATCCGCTGTCCGACCCCGTGCCCCACCAGCTCGCGCACCACCCCGAAGCCCGCCGCTTCGGCCACGGTCTGAACGGCGTGACCGATATCACCGATGTGGTTACCGAGCCGGGCCTCCGCGATTCCGGCGGCCAGGGCCTCCTGGGTCACCGCGAGCAGCCGCCGGGCATCCGGCGAAATCTCTCCGACCGGAAAGGTCGCCGCGCCGTCGGCGTGGAACCCATTCAGGAATACGCCCACGTCCACGCTGACGATGTTGCCCTCGTGGAGCACCCGGTTGGGCGAGGGAATACCGTGAACAATCTCTTCGTTGATCGAGATGCAGAGACTCTTGGGAAAGCCGTAGAGACCTTTGAATGACGGCGAAGCGCCCGGATGGCTGCGAATGAAGCGCTCGCCCTCGCTATCGAGCGCGTCTGTCGTGATCCCAGGCCGCACCATCTGACCCACGAGCTCGAGCGTGCCCGCAACGATAGCGCCGGCCCTGGCCATAAGCTCGATCTCTCTCGGCGATTTCAGCGTGATCATGTGCCGGGGAGTATGAAATGGGGAATGGAGAATGGGGAACGGGGGTTGATCGCGAGGCTCCCCACTCCCCATTCCCCACTCCCCGTTCCCTCTTTGACTATCATCGACCAACCGCCTGCCTTACCCGCTCCGCAATCTCTTCCACCGTCCCCGTGGCCGGTATTCTGATGACCCCGCCGCGCTGTTCGTACCATTCAAGGACCGGTGCGGTTTGCTCCCGATAGGCCTCGAGACGCCGTTCCACCGCCTGGGGATCGTCGTCGGTCCGGCCCTCGATGGTCCGCCGCCGGGCGATCCGCGCCAGGATCTCCTCGTCGGGGACGTCGAAGAAGAGCACCGTGTCCATCCGGCGCCCCCGCTCGCGCAAGAGCTCGGCCACCCCTTCCGCCTGAGGGATGGTGCGGACCACGCCATCCAACACGACTCCGTTTGCGGCGGCGGGTTTCCCGAGTTCCTCGCGAACGATCCCCATGATCAGCTCGTCGCGCACCAGCGCCCCGCTGTCATAAACAGCTTTGGCTTCCGTTCCGAGCGGGGTGCCTCGCGCGATCGCGTCACGGATCAGGTCGCCGGTGGCGAACTTGGGAATCCCGAGCCGCTCGGCCAGGATCGCCCCCTGAGTGCCCTTCCCCGCCCCCGGAGGTCCCAGCAGAAGAATATCCATAGTTAGGTTCCCACCCCGGCTATTGGCTATTGGCTATTGGTAGCTCCTCACGCAACGGCCCTCCGATACCAGAGGGCCGCGCCGTAAGGGGCTGAACCAATAACCAATGGCCAATAGCCAATAGCCTAGATATACCGCTGCTGTCTCCCGCGGAACTTCACCCGCCCGCCCTTCATGAAGCTGTCGTACTTGCGGAGCGTGCGATGCTGTTCCACCTGGGCGATGGTATCGAGCATCACCCCGACGACGATGAGCACCGACGTCCCCCCGAATACCGCCTGAAAGCCGACTCGATCGGCGATGATGATCGGCAAGATTGCGATCACGGCGAGGAACAGCGCGCCCGGCAAGGTAACCCGGGATAGGACCGCATCGATGTAATCGGCCGTCGCGGCACCGGGTTTGACTCCCGGAACGAAGCCGCCCTGCTTCTTCAGATTCTCTGACAGATCGACCGAGTTGAACACGATCGAGGTGTAGAAGTAGCTGAACAACAGGATCATCGCCGCAAAGGAGAGATTGTATACCCAGCCTCCCGGGTTGAAGATCGTGGCGAAGTCCCGGAGCCACTGGATGTTGCTGAAGTTGGCGATCGTCCCCGGCACGATGATGATGGTCTGCGCGAAGACGATGGGCATGACGCCGGCCGTGATCAGCCGGATCGGGATGAAGGTCTTCTGTCCCTCCCGAATGCGACCCCGGCCCATGACCTTGCGGGGGATCTGAATCGGGATGCGCCGCGCGGCGATCGTCATGGCGACGACCGCAGTGATCGCGGCGAGCGCGGCCAGGAGCAGAAAGATCGCGCCGCTGGTGGACACGACCCGGGTGCGCAGGGAATTCAGCAGCTGGAACGCCGAAGGCCAGAGCCGCTCCAGGATCGACACCGCGATGAGCAGGCTCATCCCGTTGCCGATCCCCCGTTCCGTGATCTGCTCGCCGAGCCACATCACGAACACCGCCCCCGCGGTCAGGGTGAACACCATGGTGAGCCGGGACGCAAAGCCCGGATTCGCCATGGCGCCGGGAATCCCCTCGGTGAACAGGGTGAAGGTGTAAGCCTGGGAGAATGCGATGAAGATGGTGAGGTAGCGAGTCCACTGAGTCAGCCGCTTCCGCCCCTCTTCTTCCTTCTGCATCTTGCTGACCGTGGGTACCAGGCCGCCGGCGAGTTGGAAGATGATCGAGGCCGAGATGTACGGCATGATCCCGAGCGCGAAGATCGTGGCCCGGTAAAGCCCTCCCCCCAGCGTGTCGTAGAGATTGAAGAAGCCCTCCGCTGCGGAATTCTGGATGTAGGCGACCAGTGCGGCCGGGATAACGCCCGGGGCCGTGATGTGGGCGCCGATCCGGTAGATCAAGACCGCGAGCAGGGTAAAGAGGAGCTTGCGCTTGAGCTCCTCGTCGATCGCGAGCGCGGGAACCCGGGGAGCAGTCACTAGCCTTCCACCTTTCCGCCTGCCGCCTCGATCTTCGAGCGGGCGGCAGCCGACAGCATCACCCCCCGTACCGTGAACGGGCGGCTGACCTCGCCCATCGCGAGCAACTTCACCGGATCATGGGGACGTCCAATGAGGCCGGCCGCATGGAGCGTGTCGGGACTCAGCTCACTGACCGTGAGACGGGAAAGCTGACCCACGTTGACGGTCTGGGCCCGGACCTTGAACGGGTTGGTGAACCCCCGCTTGGGCAATCGGCGGTACATCGGCATCTGCCCACCCTCAAAGCCCGGGTTGGTGAGCCCGCCGGTGCGCGCCTTGTGGCCCTTGTGGCCGCGACCGGCGGTCTTGCCCTTCCCCGATCCGGGACCGCGGCCCACTCGCTTGCGGTCGCGGTGAGAGCCGCGCGGTGGCCGCAGGGTCGATAAGGTGATGTTGTCGGTCATCTGCTCACTCCAAAAGCATCGCTCACGCTGCTTCGACACGAACGAGGTGGCGTACCCGGAACAGCATTCCCCGAACCGAGGCGTTGTTCGGCAGCTCCACCGTCATCTGGTGGTGGCGCAGGCCGAGGGCGCGCAGCGTGCGGCGCAGGACATCGGGGTGGCCAATGCCGGAGCGAATCTGGGTAACCCGGAGCTGGGTGGCCTCACCCTCGCTCGGGAGCGTGGCCTGGTAGAACGCCGGGCCCTGCCGGCCCACTGCCGGATTCCGCCCCATCTAAACCCGCCCTCCTCCCCGCCGGCCGCCGCCGTCCTGGCGGCCGCGATAGGGCAACGTATCGACCTCGACCTCTCGCTCCCGCGCGGCCTGCCGCACCGAGACCATGGATCCGAGCGCGTGCATCGTTGCGCGGACCATGTTGTGCGGGTTCGTCGAGCCGAGGCTCTTGGTGAGGATGTCGGTAATTCCGGCGCACTCGAGCACCGCTCGCACCGGCCCGCCTGCGATGACCCCGGTACCGGTCGCGGCCGGTTTGAGCAGAACCTTACCGGCTCCGTGCCGCCCGATGACCTCGTGCGGGATCGTGGTACCGGTGCGCGGCACGTCGACCATCGACCGCTTGGCTGCTTCCACCGCCTTGCGCACTGCCTCGGACACCTCGTTCGCCTTTCCGGTTGCGAGGCCCACGCGACCCTTGCCATCTCCCACCGCGACCAGGGCGTTGAAGGAGAACCGGCGGCCCCCCTTTACCACCTTGGCCACCCGGTTGATATCGACCACCTTCTCGACGAATTCGCTGGCCGCTTCGTTGCGGGCTCCACCGGGTGCGCGGTCCCGGCGTCCGCCCCGCTCACCGGCACCACCACCCCGTCCCCCGCGGTCGCCGCCCCCCCTGCCGGTTCCCCGGGGACGGCGCGCTCGCGCCGGGGCCGCCTGGGGCGCACGCTCCGGAGCGGCCTCCGGTGCTCTCGCAGTCCCCGGTTCCCCGGGCGCTCCTGGCGTACCCGCCGGAGTGGGTTCCTGGTCTTGCGCTGCCATCCTAGAGCTCCAATCCGCCCTCGCGGGCGCCCTCAGCCACGGCCCTAACCCGCCCGTGATACTGGTATCCTGCTCGGTCGAACACCACCTTGGTGATGCCGGCGGCCTTCGCTTTCGCAGCGAGCAGCTTCCCGGTCGCGCGAGCCCGGGCCAGCTTGCCCGTCCCGTCGGACTCGCTGCCCTCGCTCAGATCGCTGACGCCCAGCAGGGTCCGGCCGCCGTCGTCATCGACCAGCCGCGCATACATGTGCTTGAGCGAGCGGAACACCACCAACCGCGGCCGCTCGGCCGTTCCCATAACCCGCTTGCGGACTCGCAGGTGCCGGCGGTAGCGCCGCTGTTCTCGGGTCCTCGGTGCGTGAACCGCGCGCATCACTTCGCTCCTGTCTTGCCGGCCTTGCGCCGCACCCGCTCGCCCTGGTAGCGAATCCCCTTACCCTTGTACGGCTCCGGTGGGCGGAGCTGCCGCAATTCGGCAGCGACCTGCCCCACCAGCTCCTTGTCGGGTCCGCTCACCCGCACCGTGGTGCCCCCTTCGACCGCGAAGGTGATCCCCTGGGGAGCCCGGTAGGAAACCGGATGGGACAAGCCCACGGCTACGGTAATGCCGTCCTTGCCAGCCTCGGCCTTATAACCTACCCCCTGGATCTCCAGGGTTCGCTGATAGCCCTTCACCACGCCCTCGACCATGTTGGCGATGAGCGTGCGGGTTAGGCCGTGCAGCGCTCGGTGGCGCGGCTCGTCGCTGGGCCGGCTCACCACGACCCGGTTGTCCTGGAGCTCCAGCGTAAGGTCGGGATGCACCCGCCGGAGGAGCTCCCCCTTCGGGCCTTTCACCCGGATTTCCGACCCGGTGATCTCGGCGGTCACACCCGCCGGGAGCTCAACCGGCTTCTTTCCAATCCGCGACATGATCTCCTACCGTTCACCGTTGAACTCTCACTTCTCACTTCTCACTTCTCACTTCTCACCGCCGTTCACCACACCACGGCAAGCAGCTCGCCGCCCAGATTGGCCGCCCGGGCTTGCCGATCGGACATCAATCCTTTGGGCGTCGAGACGATCGCCATCCCCAGTCCGTTTCGCACCCGGGGGATCTCGCGGGACTTCACGTACCGGCGCAGCCCCGGCGACGACACCCGCCGCAGCTCCCGGATCACCGGCTGCTGGTCGTGATACCGGAGGTAAACGCGCAGGACCGCCTTGCCGTTGTCCTCCAGCGTCTTGTAGTCGGCGACGAAGTGGTTCTCCGTCAGGATCCGCGCCAGCTCGGCCTTGAGCTTCGAGCCGGGGATATCGACCCGCCGTTGGCCCGCCGCACAGGCGTTCCGAATCCGGCTCAGCATATCCGCTACAGGATCAGTCATGCTCATGCAGGTGCCCTCTCACCAACTGGCTTTGCGCACCCCGGGAATATGCCCCTTGAGTGCGAGGTCGCGGAAACAAATCCGGCACAAGCCGAACTTCCGCAGCACGGCCCGCTGCCGGCCGCACCGCTGGCAGCGGCGGACCTTGCGGGTCGAGAACTTCGGGACTCGCTTGGCGCGTTCGATCCAGGCTGTCTTGGCCATCTATCGTTCGTCCCTCCTCATCGGGAATCGGGAATCGGGAGTCGGGAGTCGGGTCTCACAGGCAAACTCCGACTCCCGATTCCCGACTCCCAACTCCCGTTCATTTCGCCACCACCGCCTGCGGGGTCTCGCCCCGAAACGGCCAGCCCAGCTCCCGCAGGAGCCCCATCGCGAGATCGTCCCGCCGGGTGGTGGTCACGATCGTGATATCCATACCGTGGATCTTCTCCACCTTGTCGTAATCGACTTCCGGGAAAATCAGCTGCTCCTTGATCCCGAACGTATAGCTGCCCCGCCCGTCGAAGCTCCGGTTCGGGAGGCCGCGAAAGTCGCGGATTCGCGGCACCGCCAGGGCGATGAACCGGTCCAGGAACTCGTACATGCGGGCTCCCCGCAGCGTAACCCGCGCGCCAACGGCCACCCCGGCCCGGATTCCGAAGTTCGCGATCGCCTTCTTGGCGCGGGTGACCACCGCCTTCTGCCCCGTGATCGCGCCGAGCTCCTCCACCACCGCCTCGAGCTGCTTCGGATTCTTGCTCGCGTCACCCAGTCCCACGTTGAGCACGATCTTCGTGAGCCGCGGAATCTGGTGCGGGTTACCCAAACCGAACTGCTCCAACAGCCGGGGCCGGATCGTGTTCACGTAGTACGCGTGCAGCCGGGGTGTTCCCTCGCGCACTTTCGGCGCGGGATCGGTCGCTCCGGCCGCCCTCTCCTTCCCAGCTCCCTTACCCGAGGCTCCCGGCCCGGCTTTCCCCTTCGGGGCACCGGCGCCCTTGGGCGGGGCGGCTGTGCGGCTCGGTGCCTCGGCAGCGGGTGCCGCGGGGGCTTTGGTCTCGTCGCTCACCTATCGGTTCCTCGGAATCGGCTGACCCGATTTCAGCGCGATCCGCTCCATGGTTCCATCCTGGTCGATCCGGCGCCGGATCCGGGTCGGCTCGCCGCTCTTCGGATCGAGCAACATCACCTTCGAGTGATGGATCGGCGCCGGGAACTGTAGGATCCCGGCCTCGATGGTCTGGGTCGCTTTCTTATGCCGCTTGACCACGTTCACCCCTTCGACGGTTACCCGGCCGGTCTTGGGATGCACTCGCAGTACCCGGGCGCGCTTGCCGGCGTCGTCACCCGAAATCACCTGCACCATGTCGCCCTTGGTGATATGCAGCTTGAAGCGCGGCTTGGGCTGATGCCGCAGCCGGCGGCGCTGCTTGAAGACCAGCGGTTTCATCAGATCACCTCCGGCGCGAGCGATACGATCTTCATGTACTTCTTGTCACGGAGTTCGCGCGCCACCGGCCCGAAGATGCGAGTCGCCCGGGGTTCGCCCTGCTCGTTGATCAGCACGGCCGCATTCTCATCGAACCGGATGTAGCTCCCGTCCTTTCGCCGAGTTTCCTTGGCAGTGCGCACGATCACCGCGCGGGCCACGTCGCCCTTCTTGACCTGTCCCGTGGGGATCGCGTCTTTGACGGCCACCACAACCACGTCACCTAACCCGGCATACCGGCGCTTGGAACCGCCGAGCACGCGGATCACCAGCGCCTTCCGGGCACCGGAGTTGTCCGCGATTCTGAGCACCGTTTCCTGCTGTACCATGGCCGTGCCTCCTCACTCCCCGTCCGGCTCAGCGAGCCCGCTCCACGATCTCGTCCACCCGCCAGCGCACCCGCTTGGAGAGCGGTCGCGTTTCCATGATGCGGACGGTGTCGCCGGCCCGCGCGCCGAGGTCGTTCCGCGCCAGCACCTTCTTGCTTCGGGTGATCTGCTTCCCGTAGACCGGGTGCGCAAACCGCCGTTCCAGAAGCACGCTCACGGTCTTGCTCATCTTGTCGCTGCTCACCACGCCCGTGCGGCTCTTCCGCTGATGGCGGGGCTTCTCAGTTTCGGTTGCCATGTGAGTTCCTCGTTGGGCTACTGGCTATTGGCTATCGGCTATTGGTAACTACCCTAACCCGGAGGGCTTTTGACCAATAGCTAATAGCCAATAGCCCCTAACAGCCAATAGCCCTTCACGTTACTTTCCCTTCTCCTTCAGCACCGTCTCCAACCGCGCCACCTCTCTCCGAAGCAGCCGGAACCGAATCGGATTGTCGATCGCCTCGGTCGCCGAGCGAAACCGCAGCCGGGCAATCTCCTCCCGCGCTTCGGTGAGTTTCTGGCGCAGCTGATCCACCGACAGCTCCCGAAATTCCCTTGCCTTGGTCACCGCCATCTCACACCTCCGCGCGGCGCACGATCCGGGTCTTCACCGGCAGCTTGGCCGCCGCCAGATCGAAGGCCTTCTTCGCCAGCTCCGGCGTCACCCCGTCGATCTCGAACAGAATCCGGGCCGGCTTGACCACCGCGACCCAGCCTTCCGGATTCCCCTTTCCCTTTCCCATCCGGGTCTCCGCCGGCTTCTTGGTGATCGGCTTGTCGGGGAAGATCCGGATCCAGACCTTGCCGCCCCGCTTCATCTCGCGGGTCATCGCGACTCGCGACGCCTCGATCTGCCGGTTGGTGACCCAGCCCGGCTCCAGGGCCATCAGCCCGAATTCCCCGAAGGCGATGGTATTCCCCCGGGTGGCGATTCCCTTGGTCCGCCCCTTGAACATCTTGCGGAACTTGACCCGCTTGGGTGCCAGCATCGCTCAGCTTCCCGTGCTATAGGTCCGGCCGCTCAGGTCCTCCACGACCTCGCCGCGGAAGATCCAGACCTTGATCCCGATGGTACCGTAGGTCGTCTTGGCCGTGCTCGTCGCGTAGTCGATGTCCGCCCGCAGCGTGTGCAGCGGCACCCGCCCTTCGTGATAGCCCTCGGTCCGCGCGATCTCCGCGCCGCCCAGCCGGCCCGAGGCGCGAATCTTGATCCCCTGCGCGCCCATCCGCATCGCACTCTGGATGGCCCGCTTCATCGCCCGCCGGAAGGAAATCCGCTGCTCCAGCTGATGGGCGATGTTGTCCCCGACCAGCTGCGCCGAGGTCTCGGGCCGCTTGATCTCTTCGACGTTGATGGCGGCTTCCTTCCCGGTGAGCTGGGCCAGCTCATCGCGCAGCTTGTCGACCTCGGTCCCCTTCTTGCCGATCACCACGCCGGGCCGCCCGGTATGGATCGTCACCGTCACCTTGCCGGGCCGCCGCTCGATATGGATCTCCGCGATGGCCGCATGGCCGAGTCGCGTCAACAGGTACTTGCGGATCAGCTCGTCTTCCTTGAGCAGCGTGGGCATGTCTTTGCCGGCGAACCAGCGCGATACCCACGGCTTCACGATGCCGAGACGAAAGCCCACCGGATTGGTCTTCTGGCCCATTATGCCTCCCGGCTCCTGACGTGGATTTCCAGGTGACTGGTTCGCTTGAGGATCGGGGTTCCCCGCCCCTGCGCCGCCGCCTGCATCCGCTTGAGCGACTGCCCGCCATTCACGATGGCCTTGCTCACGACCAGCTCATCCACGTCGAAGCGTTCCCGCGCGGCGAGCGCTTTTTGCTCCGCATTGGCCACCGCGCTCTTGAGCGTCTTGGCGATCTGCTTCGCGGCGTGCTTCTTGTTGAACTTGAGAACCGCGTACGCCTCGTTCACATCCTGTCCGCGAATCAGGTCCACCACCAGCCGCATTTTCCGCGGCGATTGGCGTACCCCCCGCTGGATCGCGTGTCCCTCGGCCATGGTCACTCCGGCTTCGCTTTCTTGTCCGCTACCAGCTTGCCGCTGTGCCCCTTGAACGTGCGGGTCGGAGCGAACTCGCCGAGCTTGTGCCCCACCATGTTTTCGGTCACGTAGATCGGCACGAACTTGTTGCCGTTGTGCACCGCAAAGGTGTGGCCCACGAACTCGGGCAGAATGGTGCTCGCCCGGCTCCAGGTCTTGATCACCCGCTTGTCGTTCTTCGCGTTGAGGACCTGCACCTTGCCGAGCAGCGCCTCCTGCACGAACGGTCCCTTCTTGACGCTTCGTCCCATGGCTTACGCTCCGCCGGTCGCCTTGCCACGGCGCCGGCCCCGGATGATGTATTGGTTGGACGGTTTCTTCCGCTTCCGGGTCTTCACGCCTTCCGGCTTGCCCCAAGGAGAAACCGGCGGCCGGCCACCCGAGCTCTTGCCCTCCCCGCCGCCCAGCGGATGATCGACCGGGTTCTTGGCGACGCCGCGCACCTTGGACCGGCGACCCAGCCAGCGCGACTTCCCCGCTTTCCCGATGGAGAGCAGCTCGTGCTCCGCGTTCCCGACCTCGCCGATCGTGGCCATGCACCGCGCATGCACCAGCCGGACTTCGGAGGACTTGAGCCGCAGGGTGACATAGTCGCCCTCACGCGCCACGACCTGCGCCTGCTGGCCGGCGCTCCGGGCGAGCTGGCCACCCTTGCCGACCTTGAGCTCGACGTTGTGCACCGGCGTGCCCAGAGGGATTTCACCGAGCGGCAGCGCATTCCCGATGCGGGCATCGCTGCCGGGACCGGCAATCACCGTGTCGCCCTGCCGGAGGCCGGCCGGATGCAGGATGTAGCGCTTCTCGCCGTCGGCATAGACCAGGAGCGCAATCCGGGCGCTGCGGTTGGGATCGTACTCGATGTGGGCGACTCGCGCGGGAATGCCGTGCTTGTCGCGCTTGAAGTCGATCCGCCGGTAGTGCTGCCGGTGCCCGCCCCCTAACGCGCGGGTCGTCACGTGGCCGAGGTTGTTCCGGCCCCCGGACTTCCGCTGCGGCTCGAGCAGCGACTTCTCCGGGGTGTCCCGGGTGATCTCGTCAAAGCCCGACACCGAGCGGAAGCGGGTGCTCGGCGTCACCGGGCGGAATTGCCGAATGCTCATCTCAGCCCTCGAAGATCGGGAGGGACTCGCCTTCCCGCAGAGAAACAATCGCCTTCTTCCACGCCGTCGTGCTGCCGCGGATCCGGCCTCGCATCACTTCCCGCCGGCGGACCTGCATGGTCCGCAACGCGGTGACGTGCACGCCGAACTGCCGCTCCAGCGCTTCGCGGATCTGGTGCTTGTTGGCACTCGGGTGCACCATGAAGGCATACTCCTTCCGGTTCTGATAGGCCGCCGAGCTCTTCTCGGTGATCAGCGGCCGCACCACGACCTCGCGCAACGACATGGCCTACTCCTTCTTCTTCGGCTTCTTGGCCGCGGGTTTGGCCGGGCGCCTGGCGACGGGCCGGGACGGCTTCTTGGCCGCGGCTTTCTTAGCGGCCGCGGGCTTTTTCGCAACCGGCTTGCGCTTGGGCTCGGCACTCGGCGCTCGGCGGCTCGGCACCCGGCGCTTTGGCTCCTCGCCGCTCGGCACTCGGCCCTCGGCGCTCGGTGCCGTAGCCAGGTCCTCCACCTCACTGACCGCCTGACCGCCTGGCCGGCTGACCGCCTCGCCCTCCACCTCACTGACCGCCTGACCGCCTGGCCGCCTGACCGTCTGACCGTCTCCTAATACGCCCTGTTCCACCACCACCGTGTCGGCCCACAGGACATCGTACGCCGAGGCCTCCCCGAACGGCATGACCTCGGCCCGCGGGAGATTCCGTCCCGCGAGGTACAGGTTTCGGTTGACACCGTTCGTCAGCACCAGGACCTTGCGATCGGCCAGCCCCATCTTCTCGAGGAGCCCGGCCAGCTGTTTGGTCTTGGGCGCCTCGAAGCTCACCGGGTCGAGTACCACCAGGTTGCCTTCCCGAGCACGTGCGTTGAGCGCCGAACGGCGGGCGAGTTGGCGCACCTTGCGGGGAACCGAAGTGCGGTAATCGCGCGGGATCGGACCAAACACGGTGCCGCCACCGCGCCAAAGCGGAGACCGGATCGAGCCCTGGCGCGCCCGGCCGGTACCCTTCTGCCGCCACGGCTTGCGGTTGCCGCCCGAGACGAACGCCCGCGTCCGGGTCTTGGCGGTGCCCTGACGCTGATTGCCGAGATAGGTCTTCACCGCCTGGTGCAGCGCTGCCTCGTGCACGGTGCCGTCGAACAGGTCCGCCGGCAGCGCGAACCCGCGCTGGTGCCGCGTGCCTGAGGCGGAGTAGTGCGGGGCCTCAATCATGGCGGCTGGGTCCTCCCTGCTTGGCGACGGCCACGATGCCGTTCTTCGCGCCGGGGATCGCGCCCCGTACGAAGAGCAGATTCCGATCCGCGTCGACCTTTAACACGCGCAGGCCGAGCTCGGTATGCCGCCGCGCGCCCATGTGTCCCGGCAATCGCTTGCCTTTGATCACCCGCGACGGATCGGTCCCGGGGCTGATCGAACCCGGCTTGCGGTGCCGCGTGTTGCCGTGCGAGGCGGGCCCCCCGCCCGCGTGGTAGCGGTGCACCAGTCCCTGGAACCCGCGGCCTTTCGACATCCCGGTGACCTTCACCAGCTCGCCCGGAGCGAAGATGCCGACGGTTACCTGGGAGCCCGGAGCCGGCGTTTCGCCGACCAGCGTGAAATCCCCGATCACCCGGGGCGCCGCTTCGAGACCGGCCCGCTGCGCGTGGCCGAGCTCAGCCTTGGTAGCCCGGTTCTTCCTGCGCGCGCCGAAGCCCAGCTGTACCGCGCGATCGCGCACCTGGACCACCCGGCACGGTCCCGCCTCGATGATCGTGACCGAGACGGCGGTACCATCTTCGGCAAAGAGCCGCGTCATCCCGAGCTTGCGGCCGATGAGTCCGTTCGTCATCGCTAGCGCACCTTGATATCGACTTCGACGCCGGCCGGCAGATCCAGTTTGGTCAGCGCGTCCATCGTCTGGGGCCGCGAATCGTTGATGTCGATCAGCCGCTTATGGGTGCGGAGCTCGAACTGCTCTCGGCTCTTCTTGTCGACGTGCGGGCTGCGCAGCACGGTCCACCGCTCCTTCTTCACCGGGAGCGGAATAGGGCCGGAAACCGTGGCCCCGGTCTTCTCGACCGTGCGGACGATGTCCGCCGCCGCCTGATCCAGGACGACGTGATCGAAGGCCTTGAGTCGGATTCGGATTTTCGCAGCCATGGTCTCTCCTCGGCTATTGGCTATCGGCTATTGGCTATTGGAAAGTGCCCTAACCCGGAGAGCAGTTAACCAATAGCCAATAGCCCATAGCCGATAGCCTACTTCAAGATCTTGGTGACCACCCCGGCGCCGACGGTCCGGCCCCCTTCCCGGATCGCAAAGCGCAGCCCCTCGTCCATCGCGATCGGGGTGATCAGCTCGATCGTCATCTGGATGTTGTCCCCCGGCATCACCATCTCCACCCCCGCCGGCA
>JBQTHV010000189.1:0-3103 GCA_052389555.1 Gemmatimonadales bacterium
CATCCGTAAGGTCGATCGGTGAAGCCGCCCGGGCTGGCTTCGTCCGTTCCCGAGCTGCTGCAGCGTCCGCCTCCATCAGCTTCGTCGGCTGACCCTTCCCCAGAATCAGCCAGTCCTCAGAAACCCCAAGCAGACCAGCCGCCTCCCTGAGCCATTTGATCGACGGTTCAGTGAGATCCTTGAGGTAGCGATTGACCGCCGGCGGACTAGAACCGGCGATTCCTCGCTCGTCCATGCCCCGCTGGAATTGACGGATGGACCCTCGAAAGACCTCTCTGATCGCCCAGCGGAGCCGCTTCCCAATCGTATCCATGGCTCACCTCCGGTTAATACACAATCGTAGCCGTTGACACACAAAGATGCAAGTAACGATATTGAGCCTATAAGTACTCTGCCGTAATGCGAGGTCCGAATGACCGTATCTGTGAAGCCGGCACGCCGGCTTGGCTCCTTCATACCTCTGAGCGAAGCGGCGCAGCTCCTCGGACGGAGCTGGCATGTGACATGGTCCTTAGCGCTACGTGGCCATCTCCTGGCGGAAAAGCGGGGAAGCCGCTGGTTCGTCAGCAAGCAATCGATCGAGCAGCTCAGACGCACTGAGCTTCAGCAGTGGCTCCACCCTCACCAGAGAGAAGCTCCATGAAACCGACCGACGTTATCGAACGAATCCGCGCCCGGCTGAAGGGCGATCGAAAGCAGCGCGTGCCGGCAGCCGACCTCGAGGCAGAAGTCGCCGGCGCCGAGAAGGCCAGGGACGAGCTCGCAGCCGAGCTACTTGTACTCGAGCAGCAGCGGGCCAACGCGCTCATATGGGCTCCAGATGCCAAGGTTCAGGAGATCGAGCAGCAACTAGTGTAGCGATGCCAAAGTATCGTTCGCTTTCTTGACTTTGGCGAGGATGGATTTCACGGATGCGGTCCAGGTGAAGGGTTTCGGGTCGGCGTTGCGGCGGGTGATGTACCGCTGAATGGCAGCTTCAAGCTCTCGCACCGAGGTGACCGCGAGGCGCCGGAGTTGGCGGGTGGTGAGCTCGCTGAAGAAGCGCTCCACCAGATTCAGCCAGGAGGCGGAGGTCGGGGTGAAATGGAAGTGCACCCGTGGATGCCGGTGGAGCCACTGCTCGACTTCGGGCGTCTTGTGCGTCGCGTAGTTATCGAGGATGACGTGGAGGCTCACGCCCTTCGGCACCTGCCGTTCGAGGCGGGTCATGAAGCGGAGGAATTCATCGCGGCGATGGCGCGGTAGACACGCATGATGAATCTTGCCGGTCGCGACCTCAAGGGCGGCGAAGAGCGTGGTGGTCCCATGGCGCTGGTAGTCGTGGGTGAAGGTGCCGGCGCGTCCCTTCTTGAGCGGCAGACCGGGCTGGGTGCGATCGAGCGCCTGAATCTGGCTCTTCTCATCGACCGAAAACACCACGGCCCGCTTGGGCGGATCGAGATAGAGGCCGACCACATCGCGCAGCTTCGCCAGAAAGGCGGGATCGGTCGACACCTTGAAGTAGGCGATGCGATGCGGCTTGAGCCCGTGCGCGCGCCACAGCCGCGAGATCGTGGTTTGGTGCACGCCCGTCACCTTCGCCATCAGGCGGGTACTCCAGTGCGTGCCCGCATCGGGTGGCGCGTCCTGCAAGGTCTTCCGAATAATCGCCGCTTCGTCCGCCGGGGTGATTTGCTTCGGGCGCCCCGAACGCGGGCGATCCGCTTCGAGCCCGCTCAGGCCCTCCGCGTCATAGCGTTCGAGCCAGCGGGTCACCGTGGGCCGCGACACCCCCAACGTGGCACAGATCTGAGCGCCCGAGTGCCCGTCCGCCGAGGCCAGGACGATCTGCGCCCGCTCGACCAACCGCCGCGGGGTGGTGCGGCCGCGCACCCACTGCTCCAGGACGGTGCGATCCCGGCGCTGTACCTGAGTAATCCGAATGGGAAGTGGCATGGAATCCAACATACCACACCCGGCGCTATTATGCACGTTACTTTGGCTTCATACCACTAGCGGAGGGCAGACGACGGAAGGACCAGCTCGAGGCCCTCATTCCGCGCCTCAGATCAGAGATCGAAATCCGTGAGCGCCAAGAGCTCGAAGCAACCCTAAGGACCAGGGAGGCCGAGTATGCAGCGGAGTGCGCCTCGGTGCGGAAGGCGCTGCTGACGGAGTACCCGCAGCTGGCCCAGAA
This sequence comes from Gemmatimonadales bacterium, assembly GCA_052389555.1. GTDB lineage: Bacteria > Gemmatimonadota > Gemmatimonadetes > Gemmatimonadales > GWC2-71-9 > JABFSM01. The sequence goes on from JBQTHV010000189.1 coordinate 2,177, forward strand.
GATCGGAGCGCTAATGGCGCGATGTGCCGACGTCGAGCGCCGGCGCCAGCAGCTGAGGCGCGAACTCGAGACCGCAGGCCTCTCAGCGGATGCGCTCCAACCTCTCACCGCGGAGACGGAGGAAGGCCGGCCGGAGACTCAGCTCGCGATGCTCTGGGATGAGCGGGACGGGGTAGTGCTGCCATCGGTGTATCGGGACCATGGGCCGGCGTTTTCGTACTGGCCGCGCGACGCACGATCCGAGGCGGAGCTGCTCGCACCTCCTTCGCCGCGGTATGTCCCAACGCCGGCCGAACCCGAAGGGCCGCGGCCGATGATCGTCCAAGAGCTTCCGGATGGGCGCCGGGTCGCCGACTATGGCGTGACGCGCGGTGGCAGCCGATGACCACGCCGGCTAACACGCAACGCGGAGCCACCTTGGCTCCGGAGGATGACAGGCTTGAGGCTGAAGAGGCCGAGGCCCGACGTGAGTACATGAGTCAAAGCCGAGCGTTCTATGCCCTCACCGCGGCGCGTGGGGATCTGCGCTGCGAGCAGAGGGGCCTCAAGGAAGCGATCGAACGCGCCCAACACCGCAAGTCGGAGGCAGAGAACCGGTGGCGACGGCTGCTCGAGCTCAGGCGGGCCCAGAGCGCGCCGCGCTCCGAAGGCGCTCCTTCGAATCCCGGTGATGACGGTGGCAGGGACGACCGTCAGACCGACCCTGAAGCACCATCGCCCGGCGCCGGCAAGGTCGTGGATCAACACATGAGCCCGGCTGATCGCGCGATCGCCGAACGTCTCCTGGCCGCCGCTGCCCTAACCCGCCCGGAAGCGGTTACCGTGTCGGCGCCTTCGGCAGTGGAGGAGGTCCTAGGTCAGGGCATCCCGGATCCGGATCGTGCGGTCGCGATGCGAGTACTTCGGAGCTATGCGCTCGCGTGCGGG
>JBQTHV010000190.1:0-28064 GCA_052389555.1 Gemmatimonadales bacterium
TGAGCACATCCACCCGCCGCGAGCAGCGCGGCAAGCACCAGCCCCCGGGCGGACCACCTCACGTGCCCACCCGGAAGCCGAGCCCCAGGCTGAGGACGGAAGGGTTCCCGCCGTCGCCGGCAAAGACGCGGTCGTACATGGCACGCACCGAGAGCCCGCTCAGGAACCCGAGATCGACGCCCCCGCTGATGCCGAACTTGGCCCGGGTGTCACTCTCGGTACCGCTCACCGCTCCGCCGGACTCGCTGATCCGCCGCAGGTCGATCCGCGGAGCTACCCACGGCTTGATGCTGAAGGCCGGGTTAGGAATCGTGAGCGCAACGCCGAGTCCCAGCGGGACATGGAGGGTCGTCAGCTTGCCGCCTTCGATCGTGTTCTGCCGGTAACGGCCCAGACCCGCCTGGAGGGTCACCCCGAAGGGAATGAGCGGCCCTCCAAATACCTTGAAGTTTCCGGCGCCTCCCACCGAGGTGATCGCATCCCCCGCGCCGCTCGGATCCCAGCGCGCCACGCTGGCCGAAACGCCCAGCGGGCCCAGGCCCACGACGCCGGTCGCGCCGAACGCGAGGCCCTTCCCGTAGTCGCCGTTGGGAAACCCCGCGTCGGCCGCGATCCCTATCCCGGTCCCGATTCCCGCGTTTCGGACCGGTAGCCCAGCGACCTGTGCGCCTAACCCGCCGGCGTACGCCGCCAGCACTGCGAGCCCGAGCCCGAGCCGCCGCCCCCAACCGGTCATGCCGACTTCCTCCCGGGGCAAGAGGTGAGAGGTGAGAGGTGAGAGGTGAGAGGTGAGAGGTGAGGGGTGAGAGGTCCTGACCTGCGTCTCACCGCTTACTTCTCACCTCTCACCTTTAGGAATGTAAGGAACTGCTGCCGAGAAACCCTGGCCGCCGGCCCCCGGCCCCCGGCCCCTGCTTATCGTGCGAACGCGACGCCGATGGAAAAGTCCTCGATGTCGCCGATTCCGATCGCAAAGCGGATCTCGAAGCGCCGGCTGAGCCGGAGATCGGCGCCCAGCCCCAGGGCTACTGCGACGTCGTCATCCGGGCCATCGCCGAAGTTCGGCACCAGCACCGGTTCCGCGTAGGGGACCAGGCTGACGGTGGAATTCTCGAAGTCTATCCGCCGGCCGACCGAAAGCCCGATCGGGATAAACAACCGCGAGCCGTCCTGCACCAGCCGGGTCCCCGCCCCGACGATGATCGCACCGTCGAGGGGGAAGTCCTCGGTCTGGTCGATCACCCGGATTCGCGCGTCGACGCCGGCAAGCAGCGCGGTGCGGTCCTCGGGCCCAACATCATCCGCGATCCCGACCCGGAAGGAGAAATCCCAGCGGCCGCCGGACTGGGCGATCCCGTAGAACCCCTCAATTGTGATGTCTCCCTGGTTGGAAACGTTGCCGCCGACCTCGTAGCGGTCAAAGATCCGGTACGGCGCATGGAACACCGGGGTGCCGGTGGACTGCGCGGCGGCGGCCGGCGCGACAAGGGCGAGCAGGAGCATGCCTGCGAGCGGGTTACGAATCATTGGTCTCTCCCTGGACATACTCGGCGACCACGCGAACGGTGTTGGAGACGACCTGCAAAAACCCGCCCCGCACACGGAAGCTGCTGGTGCCGCCGCCCGCGCTGCGCACCGAGAGGATTCCCTTGCCGAGCAGCGTCATGAACGGCGCATGGCGCGGCAGGATGCCGACGTGGCCGTCGTAGGTGGGCGCGACCAGGCTCTCGGCCTCGCCGTCGAACCTGGTCCGCTCCGGGCCGAGCACCAGCACCCGCATCATGCCGCGGCCAGCTCTTTCGCCCGGGCGATCACGTCCTCGATCCCGCCCTGCATGTAGAAGGCCTGCTCGGGAAGATGATCGAACTCACCCGAGAGGACCCGCTCGAAGCTCTCGATCGTGTCCTCGAGCTTGACGTACTTGCCCTTGAAGCCGGTGAACTGCTCGGCCACGTGGAACGGCTGCGAGAGGAACCGCTGGAGCCGCCGGGCCCGGCCCACGATCAGCTTGTCCTCCTCGGAGAGCTCGTCCATCCCCAGAATCGCAATGATGTCCTGGAGCGCCTTATAGCGCTGCAGGGTCCGCTGCACCCCGACCGCCACGTTGTAGTGGCGCTCGCCCACGTACTGCGGATCGAGGATCCGGCTCGAGCTGTCGAGCGGATCAACCGCCGGATAGATGCCCAGCTCAGCGATCGAGCGCGAGAGCACCACGGTCGCATCAAGGTGCGCGAACGCGGTCGCGGGCGCGGGGTCGGTGAGGTCGTCGGCCGGCACGTAGATCGCCTGCACCGACGTGATCGAGCCCTTCTTGGTCGAGGTGATCCGCTCCTGCAGATCGCCCATCTCGGTGCCCAGGGTCGGCTGGTACCCCACCGCGCTGGGCATCCGGCCGAGCAGCGCGGACACCTCGGAGCCCGCCTGGGTGAACCGGAAGATGTTGTCGATGAACAGCAGCACGTCCTGGCCCTCGACGTCGCGGAAATACTCGGCGACCGTGAGACCGGTGAGGCCGACCCGGAGCCGCGCGCCGGGCGGCTCGTTCATCTGGCCGTAGATCAGCGCGGCGGAGCCTAACACGCCGCTCTCTTTCATCTCGAGGTAGAGGTCGTTCCCCTCGCGGGTCCGCTCGCCCACCCCGCTGAAGACCGACTTGCCGCCGTGCCCCTTCTGCACGTTGTTGATGAGCTCCATGATCACCACGGTCTTGCCCACTCCGGCGCCCCCGAAGAGGCCGATCTTGCCGCCTTTCACGAACGGGGCAATGAGGTCGACGACCTTGATGCCGGTCTCGAAGATGGTGGTCTTGGGCTCGAGATCGACGAACTTGGGCGTCTCGCGGTGGATCGGCCACCGTTCCGCGTCGGGAGGAATCGGGGGCCCGCCGTCCACCGGCTCGCCCAGCACGTTGAGAATGCGGCCCAGCGGCACATTTCCGACCGGCACGGTGATCGGCCCGCCGGTGTCGATCGCTTTCATGCCGCGGATCACCCCGTCGGTCGAGCTCATCGCCACGGCACGTACCTGGTTCTGGCCGATGTGCTGCTGCACCTCGGCCGTAAGCCGTACCGGCATCTTTCCCGAGAGGTCCTCGACCAGCAACGCGGAGTAGATCTCGGGCAGATGGTCGGGCGGAAACTCGACGTCGAGTACCGGGCCGATGATTTGCACGATCGTCCCAATGTTCTTCTCAGTAGCAGTTGCAGTCGTCATTCCTCGTTCATCCTTCCAGCGCCGCCGCGCCACCCACGATCTCCGCAATCTCCTGCGTAATCGCCGCCTGGCGCTGCCGGTTGTACGTCCGGGTGAGATGCTGGATCAGCTCCCCGGCGTTGTCGGTCGCATTCTTCATCGCGGTCCGCCGGGCCCCATGCTCCCCCGCCGCAGTCTCCACCAGGCCGCGATACACCATGTTCCGTACGTAGAGCGGCAGCAACTGTTCCAGGATTGCCGCCGGATCGGGCCGGAACAGGTAGTTCGGGGTCCGCTTCCGGCCCGCCGGTGCTTCGACCGGGAGAATCCGCAGCGTGGTGGGCGGAGTCGAGAGCGGACTCACAAACCGGGCATAGACGAGATCCACGCTGGCCAGCTTGCCCGCTTCATACTGGGCAACCAGCGGCTCCACCAGGCTTGCGGCGTGGTCCGCGGTCGGCCGGTCGCCGATGTCCTGCCGGTCGAGCGCGAGCGGGCGGCCGATGTACTTGAAGAACCCGGCCCCCTTCTTCCCCACCGCGTAGAGGTCGACCTCATAACCCGCGGCTTCGAGCCGCTCGATGGCCCGTCGCCCTTCCTTGATCAGGTTGCTGTTGAAAGCGCCCGCGAGGCCCCGGTTGGATGTCACCAGAATCACGGCGGCCCGGCGCGGCCCCCCCTTGGCAGGCGGCTCCGGCGCTTTGAGCAGGGGGAACTGCGCCGCCAGCTCGGGGGTCACCAGATCGCCCAGCACCTGGCGAAGCGCTTCGGCATAGGGCCTTGCCGCAACCACCCGGTCCTGGGCCCGCTTGAGCTTGCTGGTGGCCACCAGCTCCATTGTACGGGTGATTTTCCGGGTGTTCTGGACCGTACGGATCCGGGCCCGGAGCTGGCGTCCCTTGCCCGCCATTACTCGGGCCGGAACAGCGGCTTGAAGGTCTCGATCGCCGCCTTGAGCTTCTGGGTGAGGTCGTCATCCAGCGCCTTCCTGGTCCGGATGCCCTCGAATACCCCGCGTGGCTCGCTCGCGAGATACTCCAGGAAGTCCCGCTCCCACTGCCGGATGTGCTTCACTTCGACGTCATCCAGGTAGCCGTTGGTCGCGGCAAAGATGATGGCCACCTGCTGCTCGACCGGTACCGGATCATACTGCGGCTGCTTGAGCACCTCGACCAGGCGAGCCCCCCGAGCGAGCTGCCGCTGGGTGGCCACGTCGAGCTCGGAGCCGAACTGGGCAAAGGCCTCGAGCTCCCGATATTGCGCCAGGTCCAGGCGCAGCTTGCCGGCCACCTGTTTCATCGCCTTGATCTGCGCATTGCCGCCGACCCGGCTCACGCTGATCCCCGGGTCCACCGCGGGCCGCACGTTCGCGTAGAACAGATCGGTGGTGAGATAGATCTGGCCGTCGGTGATCGAGATCACGTTGGTCGGGATGTAGGCGGAAACGTCGCCCGCCTGGGTCTCGATGATGGGCAGCGCCGTGAGCGAGCCTCCCGGTTTCCTGATCCTCGGGTCGAGCTTGATCACGCCGGGATCATCCGAGATCTTCGCGGCCCGCTCCAGCAAACGACTGTGGAGGTAGAAAATGTCGCCCGGGAAAGCCTCGCGCCCGGGAGGACGCCGCAGAATGAGCGACATCTGCCGGTACGCCGCCGCCTGCTTGGACAGGTCGTCGTACACGCACAGCGTCGCCTTCCCGTCGCGGTACATGAAGTGCTCGGCGATCGCGCAGCCCGCATAGGGCGCAATGAACTGAAGCGGTGCGGGCTCCGAAGCGGAAGCGACCACGACGATAGTGTAATCCATCGCTCCCGCTTCCTTGAACCGCTCCACCACGCTCGCCACGGTCGAGCGCTTCTGCCCGATCGCGACATAGACACAGATGACGCCAGTCCCCCGCTGATTGATGATGGTATCCACCGCGATTGCGGTCTTCCCGGTGCCCCGGTCGCCGATGATGAGCTCGCGCTGGCCCCGGCCAATCGGGATCATCGAGTCGATCGCTTTGAGACCGGTCTGGAGCGGCTCCTTCACCGGCTGGCGCACGATGATACCCGGGGCGATCATCTCGACCGGCCGGTTCCCCTCTGCCTTGATGGCACCGCGCCCATCCACCGGAGCGCCCAGCGCGTTCACCACCCGGCCGAGCATCGCGGAGCCAACCGGGACCTCGAGGAGGCGGCCGGTGCTGCGAACCTCGTCGCCCTCCTTGAGCTTGAGGTAATCGCCCATGATGGCGGCGCCCACGTTGTCCTGCTCCAGGTTGAGCACCAGGCCGCTGATGACTTCGCCGGTCTCGGAGGAGGTGAACTCCAGCATTTCACCGGCGAGCGCACCCTTGAGGCCGTAGATCCGCGCTACCCCGTCACGCACCTCCAGCGTGGTGCCGACTTCGGCGGTGTCGGCCTGGGCCAGGTCGGCGGCCTCGATCTCTCGAAGGAGGATCTCTTTCAGCTCACCAGGGCGGAGAATGGATTCGGTTGCCATGAAGTCAGGGGCTAGGGAGCTAAGGAGCTAGGGCCCAGGGGCCAGAAAACTAGTCCCCTCGTGCTTGTGAAAAATATCACAATCTCTGCCGTCGGCGCAATGGGGACCGTTGGACGGTTCGGCGGCTGGACGGCTCGGCACTCGGCACTCGGCACTCGGCTGTCAGGCGGTCGGACCGATCCTGCGGGTCCGGAGAAAACGGCGCAATACCTCGCGGGGGGTGAGCGCTCGCGCCTCGCGGAGCTTGATACCCGTCACCCGCCGCACCACGAGGTGCAGATGACTGACACTCGCGAGTCCGAGCAGCCGGGCAACTGTCCGGGTGTCGTAGGCCGGATTCTGGAGAAGGAAGAGCGCGGTTACCACGCGCACCAGATCAGCGACCTGCTTCAGGGTCGGCGCGCCGCCTGCAGCGAATTGCCGGGAGAGATGCTCTCGTGACACCTCGAGCGCGCGGGCCAACTCCCTGGGACTCGGGGGATAGTCGGCATCGCCGACCAGCCGATCCCAGGCCCTGAGTTGGAGCCGTTCCGAGAGACGAAGCAGGCGAGGGTACTCCGCGAGGGCAGCGAGCCGGCGACGGGAGACGGTCTGCCTGAGCACCAGGTCTCCGGCTACCGCGTCGTCAATCCCATCCACGAGCACGGTGGCCACCCCGAGCTCGTCCCAGCGAAGGAGAAGCCCGGCCTCCTCGGGGCGCAACCGACCCATGATGACGATAGGGATACCGGGATAATGCGAGCGAAGGGTCTCCAGCTCCACCGCTCGGGCGCTCCTCCCATCCAGAACGATCGCTTCGGTCAGCCGGTTTTGCAGGATTCGCTCGAGATCCTGGGCGGAGCGGCATCGATGGAACCGGAGGTGGCTCTGGGGAGATCGCCTGAGTGAAGGAGGATACGCTCGGCCTTCGAGCAGGACGGCGATCGCGCCCACCGGTTCAGCCTTTCGAAGCCGAGCTGGGCCGACCCGTTCCGGTGGCGATGAGAGTACGAGCCATTTCGCCGGCACGCCGCAGGACCGCACGCGCGTTCTCGTAACTCAGACCGGTCAGGGCTTCCTCAAAGGCAAACCAGCAGCACGCCGTGATTCCCTCGTCGCCTTGCGGCACCGGCTCTCCCTCCGGCGATTCGAACAGGAAGAAGTGGCAATACTTGTGAATGAGCCGGCCGCGAAACCGGAAATACCAGTCTATGATCCGAATCGGTCCGTGCAGGACGAGCCCGCCCAGTCCGGTTTCTTCTTCGGTCTCCCGGAGCGCTGCGGCGGCCGGAGGCTCCGCATCCTCGAGATGGCCCTTGGGAAATCCCCAGTTTCCGTAGGAATCCTTGATCAGGAGAAATCGGAGCTCCGGCTTGCCGCCTCCGGCGACCCGGCGGAACACGACTCCGCCCGCAGACACCTCTCTGGTTGACCTCGGCTTGCGCATCAGGTGATCACCGGTGAGCGGTCAGGGAGGCATCGCGCCGGTGCAGTGGCCGAGCGCATCGTGGATGGTATGAAATTCGCTTGACATGCCCACCCTCGGCGGCTAGTATGCCGCTCGGCGTTGGGTGCAGCCCGAGCGGCGGGGCGTTGCCGACGGCGGGGGCGGCGGGGGCGGCGGGGGCGGCGGAAGGCGGCGCAGCCCTCCCAGCAAGCGATCGAAAATATAGCGGGGGCGTAGCTCAGTTGGGAGAGCGCGTGAATGGCATTCACGAGGTCAGGGGTTCGATCCCCCTCGCCTCCATTCGGTCGGAAGGACAGCTGGGCGGCAGGACGGCAGGTGAGTAACTTTAGGGTCGCAGCGCAGAGATTGCGGGAATAGCTCAGTTGGTAGAGCACAACCTTGCCAAGGTTGGGGTCGCGGGTTCGAGTCCCGTTTCCCGCTCTCGACAGGGCGAACAGGGCGAACAGGGCGAACAGGGCGAACAGGGCGCGGTAAGAAGGTGGCAGGTGCGAAATCCGGTTCGCTGACTGAATGAAAACGACGCGGGGTGGAGCAGTCTGGTAGCTCGCCGGGCTCATAACCCGGAGGTCGTGGGTTCAAATCCCACCCCCGCTACTGCAGGGCGGACAGGCGGACAGGCGGACGGACGGACATAGTGCTTGGACGTGTTGCACTGTCCGTCTGACCGCCTGTCCGTCTGACCGTCTTGGTGCGGGCGGTTAGCTCAGCTGGTTAGAGCGCTACGTTGACATCGTAGAGGTCACAAGTTCGAATCTTGTACCGCCCATTCCGTCCGGCGCCCTTAGCTCAACTGGATAGAGCATCTGACTACGGATCAGAAGGCTGGGGGTTCGAATCCCTCAGGGCGCGCTAGCTGGAGGTGGCAAGACGGCAGGACGGCAAGACGGCAGGAGATGACGGCAGGCGGGGGAGACCACCTGTCGTCCGGCCGCCCTGCCGTCCGACAACCGAGAACGGGGCGTAGCGCAGCCTGGTAGCGCGCCTGCTTCGGGAGCAGGAGGTCCCGGGTTCAAATCCCGGCGCCCCGACTCTACCGCGGTGAGGGGTGAGGGGTGAGAGGTAAGCGGTAGAACGGCATCGGGGATTTGCCCTCTCACTTCTCACCTCTTACTTCTCACTGCAGTTGCGGGCCCGTAGCTCAGCTGGATAGAGCGCTTGCCTCCGGAGCAAGAGGTCGCGCGTTCGAATCGCGCCGGGCCCATCACCGCAAGAATGTCCAACGCGCCCGCGGACACTGTGTCCTCGCCGCGCGTCATTTTCACATCAAACCGACTTGCCTACCCCACCACGAATTGAGCGACGGCACTGCAAGTGGGGTCCCACCTTGCAGTTGGCTTGACAGAACCACGGCGGCCCGCGCCCTGCAACGGCAACTCGAGCAGCTCCCCCCGCATCTCCAGTCTGAAGGCGTTGGTGGGAGGGACGACCGGCACGAGGACCCGGATGACGCATTCCAGGGAGACCTTCTGGCCCAGCAACGTGGTTTCCGGGCTGAGTTTCCTTCGGGCCACGTTTTACAACCAACGGTTTTCGCGTCATACCCACGATCATTTCGTAGTGTGCGTCAACGTGGAGGGGGCGCACCGCAGCTGGTATCGAGGCGGAACGATCACGGTCCCGGCAGGCAAGATCGGGATCGTGAATCCGAACGAGGTTCACACCGGGGAGTCCGTGGCGGGCACGGCGTGGCGCTATCGGGCCTTCTATCCCTCGGCGGAACTCTTTCAGGCTATTGCCGCTGACCGGGCCGGGCGGCCAGCTCCTGCTCCTGCCTTTCGGTCGCCGCCCATCGACGACCCCGAGTTGGCCGTCCGGCTCCTGCGCGCCCACCTCCGCTGCGAACGCGAGGTTAACCCGCTCGACATCGAGGTGGAAGTGACCACGGTGCTCACCCTGCTCCTGGCCCGGCACGCCAACGGCGAGCACCCCGAACCTCGCATCGGCCAGGAGCGAGTGGTGGTCCAGCGGGTTAGGGAGTACCTCGACGCCCATCTGGCGGACCGTCCGCGGCTTGACGACCTCGCGGCGCTCGCCGAATTCAGCCGGTTCTATCTGCTGCGGGTGTTTCGCGCCGAGGCGGGACTGGCCCCGCACCAGTACCTCACCCAGATCCGGGTGGAGCGGGCCAAGCAACTGCTGGCGGCCGGCTGGCCGATCTCTCAGGTCGCCACCGCGGTGGGCTTGTCGGACCAGAGCCACCTGAACCGGCGGTTCAAGCGGCTCGTGGGGATTACGCCGGGTCAGTACGCTGCGTCAGTTCGGAACTAGGGGCAGGGCCAACGGGTGGCTACCGCAATGTGGTCACGTCGGGACTTCGTTCGCGCCGGCGTCGGGGTCGCGGCCGCCCCCATTCTTTGGTCATGCGGCTCACCCACCGAGCCGACTATCGTCCGTCTCACCGCCAGACCCGGCGAACCCACTCAGACCCCTCAATTGGGTCTGAGCACGCTGGGGCTTGGCGGCGAGCGCGACGGCATTCTCTATGTTCCCACCTCATACGATCCCAATGTCTCCACGCCGTTGATCGTCGCCCTGCACGGAGCAGGAGGGGCCGACAGTGACTGGGTGAACTACCACGCGCGCGCCGAGGCGCGAGGGTTCGTCCTGCTGGCTCCCGACTCGCGGGGAGCGACCTGGGACCTGTTCTGGGAGGGAACCGTTGGGTCGGATCTCTTCTTCATCAATCTAGCTCTCGCCCACACCTTCGATCGTTGCCGGATTGACCGGCAACGGATCTGCCTCGCGGGTTTCTCGGACGGAGGGTCCTATGCTCTCACGCTCGGCCTGCCCAACGGCGACTTGTTCACCCACTTGATCGGCTACTCTCCGGGCGTTCTCGCCGACATTGGAGACCCGGTCGGGAAGCCCAGGGTGTTCATCTCCCATGGGACCTTTGATCCGATTCTCTCGGTGCGGGCGAGCCGCAACGAAATCGTTCCCGAGCTCCGTGGCGCGGGTTATGACACGACCTATGAGGAATTCCCCGGCGGACACGAGGTGCCCGCGGCGATCTCGGAAGCGGCGTTGGACTGGTTACTCGAGGCATCGTCGGCGGGACAGGCCGCCGCATGAGAGTCGAACGAGTGAAGGGCAGGGTACGGCTTGGCTGGTTGGTCGGCGCCTCGCTGCTGGCGTGCGATGGTCGGATCGCAGGTCCCACGCTGAGCGACCAGGATCAATTCGTCCTGCAAATCATCCCGGGACTCGAGTCACCGCATCTCCGCGAGGGTGACGACCCCGCCACCATTACGGCAGCCACACTGCAAGGCTCCATCCTGCACCTTTTCGTCCGCTACGGCGGCGGCTGCCGGACTCATCGGTTCGCCTTGGTAGCCGGAACCGATTTCGGGGATTCGGATCCGCCGTACACGCGGCTGTGGCTGGTCCATGACGCGAATGAGGATCTCTGCGAAGCCCTCATCGAGCGCCAGCTTCAGGTAGATCTGCATCCGATCATCCCCCTCGTTCGGCAAATGGGTGCAGCGGCGTTACGCTTCGATCTGATGGAGCCGGGTGGCGAAGTCTCGGCGGTGGGCGAATTGATGCTCGTGATTGGTACGCTATAAACCGCTGGGATGGCGATTCTGTCCAAGACCTCGTGAGTGGCCGGGACGACCTTTGGTGAATAGGCGCGAGGAGAGCTTCATGTCCAAAATGCTTGCAGGGCTCGCAGTAGGGATCGGCCTCTTCACGCCGCTCTCCGAAGAAATCGAGCGACCCACCGGAAGCCAGGAGCAAATCACCTTCTTCCAGCACGTCCAATGGTCCGATGACGGCAAGTTCCTGGTGGCGTCGGCGATGCAGGTGGACCGCGCGGTTTGGGAGCGAGAGCGGTTCGCCGCGCTCGCCCGAGGCCAATTCGATCTCCAGGTTATCCCGACGGACGGGGGTGTCCCTACGGTGGTGGGGGACTCAGCCGCCAACGAGATGTGGGCGACGTGGTGGCCTGGATACCAGTGCCTCCTGTACAACTTGGAGCAGAGGGACCGGTCTTCCAGTCTGCACTTCATCAAGGCAAACGGTACGGATCGGCAGGCCTTGAAGGGACTGACCGGTAGCGTGAGTCAGCCGGCGGTCACCCGCGATGGCAAGAAGCTCGCGTTCGTGGCCGCCGAAGGCACTGAACGCCACATCTATGTCATCGCGTCAGAAGGAGGCGCCTCGGTCCCTCGCAAGATCACCCCTCCCGGCTCGATCAACCACCATCCCGCCTGGTCACCGGACGGCAGTCGGATCGTGTTCTTTTCGAAGCGGCCCCCGAGCGACCGCGACCACCTGTTCGTGATCAACGCGGACGGCAGCGAAGGAAGACAGCTGACCGATGGGAGGTCCAACAACGTCTTCCCGTCAGGGGCACCGGACGGCGAGGCAATCGTCTTCGTTTCCGACCGCGAGGGCAGCGGCAGCGAGGGGGCCTTCACGATGAGCCCAGATGGCTCCGGCGTGAGAAGGCTGCTCCCTGGGACGCGGATTGCGTACGCGAGATGGTCGCCGGATGGCAGGCGGCTCGCTTTCATCGGCGGAGACTTCCCTGACACTCACGTGTTCGTGGCGAACGCCGACGGCTCGAATCGCATGCAGGTACCCAAATGACTCGATAGGTCCATCTACCGCGTTGCTCGGCCAACGTAGGGCTGCAGGAGGCACAAGCTACGGAGGTCCCGTTCGAAGCCGGCACACTCGGCGAATCACCACGGTCCTCGGGCTCGTCCCGCTCACGACGCTCATCACCATCGCGATCGCCCTCGTCTGGCTCCGCGGTGGCACTCCTGCGATCCTGGACGAGACGGGCCGCCGATCCCGCCGTGCCATCGCGAAGCTCGAGTGGCTCGAGTTGGGCGGGGTCCGCCAGGCCGTTCTTCTCCGGGGGGCTGATACCACCAAGCCGGTCGTGCTGTTCTTGCACGGCGGCCCCGGCATGCCAGCGATGTACCTGGCGCACGCGTTTCAGCGCCCACTCGAGCATGACTTCGTGATGGTACAGTGGGATCGGCGCGGGGCCGGAAAATCCTATGCCGCTCGGCTCCCGGCCGAGTCGCTGACGGTGCGACGGACGCTTGCCGACCTGTACGACCTCACCGAGTTGCTCCGGGTCAGGTTTCACCAGGATCGCATCTATCTCGTCGCGCACTCGTGGGGCACCTACCTGGGGCTGGTCGCCCTCACCGAACATCCCGAGTGGTATCGCGGCGATGTGGGGATGGGCCAGGTCGCCGCCGACACCGTTAGCGCTCGCGCCATGCAACGCCGTCTCGTTCTTGACGAAGCCCGACGCCGCGGCAAGGCAGCACTCGCCCCACGGCTTGTTGGGCCCGCTGGGCGCGTGACGGAGGACGATCTCTTTGCGGTTGGCGGAGAGCTGCGAAACGCTACCAGCTTGTGGCCCTTGCTGCGCACCGGACTTTTTGCGCCGGAATACACGCTCTTCGATGCGTTGAACGTCCGAAAGGGCGCTCAGCTACTCAGCAGGACCTTCGCGCGCGCGCCGGGGCCACCGTTGCCTGTGGCGGGGACGTCGCTCTCGGTCCCGGCTTATCTCTTCCTCGGCCGGTATGACTACGTAACCCCCTCAGCAGTCGCGAGCGCGTATTTCGATTCTCTCATTCCACCGCTCAAGGGCGTGGTGTGGTTTGAACAGTCGGCGCAATTCCCGTTCTTTGAGGAGCCGGAGCGCTTCCACCTGGAGCTCCGCCGCTTCGACTCCATGGTCTCGCGCCATTGGACAAGCAAACCGGACTCCTGAGCAGGAGGAGCGCGACGGAGTTGAAGACCTCAGCGCCGCCGGACGTAGCGGCCGTGGAAAACCACCTTCCACGTGCGGCCCTCATCCAGTGACTGCTCCCACACCTGATGCACGAGATCAGGATTGCCGGGCTCCGCCCACCACATAATGCGGTGCGTCGTCGTCGTGCCGTCGGCCCCGGTTGTCGCCCCGCTCAACACCATGCGGCCCTCCTGAAGACCGCCGTCGAGCAGCAACAAGAGTCCATTGGTATCGACCCAGGTCTGGTGCCATACCCGCCGCCCGGCATCGTAGATGTTGAGGCTCGACCCGGCGTGGCGGCCCCGCGCCTGCCATTGCTCCCGCAGCGCGCAGCCGCCATACTCCGAGGTGATCCGGTTTTCTCCGATCACCCGGCCGGTCGAATCGGTGACCTGCCACTCGCCGATCCAGAAATCGAACTGCCGGTACTCCCGCCCTTGGCACGGTCCACTTTGAGCCAGACCTACGCTCGACGACGACAAGAGGAGCCAGACAGGCATCATTGGGCGCATGCTACCCTCGTGACGAACGGTTCAGGACTAGCGAACCTGCACGTTGCCGTCCGTCACCACAAGCTGAGGGAGCACCAGCGGCCGGTTCGCGCAACAGGCGAGGTCGGCCCCGTTCCTCCGAGGGATCAACAGCATCCAGCGATCACGAGACCGTTGACTACCACCGGAGGCGACGTCACCTCGAAGGCCGCCTCCTCGAATGGCGGAACGCGGAGTCGGGTCTTGAGGTGCACCATGCCATTGTCGCCGAAGTCGCGGCAGGGCTGGCCATTCCCCGCATCGAGCGCGAGCAGCCGCCCATCGATGGGCGCGACGTAGATCCGCCTCCGGCACGGTGCGCCCGCAGCGCTGCGATGGTCGAGCCAGATCGCCACCCCACGGTTGGTGAAATCGCCGTAGGTGACATCCCGCTCGATCTCCGGGTCATAGATCCATCGCTCCGCACCGGTCTCCGGATCGAGCGCGATCACCCGGCCCAGCGGAGTGCTGAGGAACAACGTCCCGTCAACCCTCAGCGGGGTGACCTCGAGCGAGGTCTCGTTGCGGGTCGTGAAGCGCGGGTCCAGTTCGCCGGTGTGATAGGTCCACGCCACCGTGAATTGCATGACGTTGTCGCGGGTGAGCTGACTCAAGGGAGAAAACCCCGCCTGCTACGGTTACTGCGCTGCGCAGAGCGCTCGCCGCATCGGGAAGTCGATTCCGCGGGTCCCGCCGCCTGGCGCCGGGCCTTCGATCCTGGCCACCAGGGAATCCGCTCCCCGGCGCGATAGATGATCCGCTGCGGAAACTCGTGCGCGAGGTAACGCCGAAAGGATGAACACGATACCGCCCTTTCGTCAGAACGCGGGACGGGTTAGCATGGCGCATGCCGGAGCATTACACCTCGCTCCTCCTCGCGCTCGCTGCGATCCTCATCGCAACCAAGCTGCTTGGCGAGCTGGCCCAGCGGATGGGGCAGCCCGCCGTCCTGGGCGAGCTGGTGGCCGGCATCCTGCTGGGGCCCTCGGTCCTCGGGGTGCTGGACCCCGGCGATCCCGTGCTTGCCGCGCTGGCCGAGCTCGGCGTGCTGTTGCTGCTGCTGCAGATCGGGTTGCACACCGATCTCCGTAGCATTCTACGGGTCGGGCTGCCGGCCACGGCGGTGGGTCTTGCCGGGATCGTCCTCCCATTCGGGCTGGGCTTTCTAACCATGCGCGCGCTGGGGTTCACCGGGCTGGTGCCGGTGGTGTGCGCCGCCGCGCTTACCGCCACCTCGATCGGGATTTCCGCCCGCGTGTTAGCGGACCTCGGAAGACTGCAATCGCTGGAAGGCCGCATCGTGCTGGGGGCGGCGGTGCTCGACGACGTGGTCGGCCTCATCATCCTCTCGGTCGTGGCGGGCATGGTGAGCGGCGCGGCCCTCACGATCGTGGGGGTCTCCACCACCGCAGCCATCGCGATCGGGTTCATCGTGGCGGCCCTCCTGGTGGGGAGAGTGTTCGTGCCGCCCTTCCTGCGGTTGGCCGGCCGGCTGCGACTCGCCTGGGCGCTCGGGGCCCTGGCGCTGGCCCTGGCGCTGGGCTTCGCGGGCGTCGCGGGATGGGCCGGTTCGGCCACCATCATCGGCGCGTTTGCCGCGGGACTGGTCCTCCACGCCACGCCCCAGCGTGACGAGATCGAGCGCGCCACGACCTCGCTGGGCCATTTCTTCGTGCCGATCTTCTTTGCCGTGGTAGGGTCCGCGGTGGACCTCTCCAGCCTGGCCAACCCGCGAGGACTCGCCATCGGCGGGGCGCTGGCAGGCGTCGGCGTGTTAGGGAAGTTCCTGGCCGGGTTTGCGCCGTGGTGGGTTCCGGCGCACCGCCCCCTCATCGGGGTCGCGATGATTCCCCGCGGTGAGGTCGGACTCATCTTCGCCCAGCTCGGCCGGGAGAGCGGCGTGCTGGATGCGGAACTCTTCAGTGCCGTGTTGCTGATGGTGATGGTGACCACGCTGGTGGCGCCGCCGGCACTGGCCATCCTAACCCGGCGCACCCCGCCGACCCCGCTGCCCGGCGGGGCACCGGGCGGGCTCGACGAGCTGGTTGCTGGAGAACGGGAGGCGCTCTCCGAGAAACGTCAAGAGTGAGGGGGAGCAAGTCTGATGACTGAGGACTGACGACTGACGACTCAATCCCCGTTCAGTCTCGCCAGCAGCTTCCGCAGGTCCCACACGTCACGGACCCAGTAGTGAGCCCGGCTGGGCCGCTTCCCCACGGCGATCGTGATCGCCGCGTCAGGGAGGGCGCCGAACAGGTCCTCGTCGGTCCGGTCGTTGCCGGCCGCGACCAGCACCCCTTCCGGGAGATGCTCGGCCGCGAGCTCCGCCGCGACGGTCCCCTTGTTCACCCCGTGAGGCCGGATCTCGAGAACCTCGTCGCCCCACAGCAACTCGACCGGCTGATTGCTCATCAGCTGCCCGAGGTGCGCGCCCAGCTCGTTGGCCTGGCGGCGGCCGATCTCGGGCTCCGCGGCACGCCAGTGCCAGGCGAGCCCTGCCTCCTTCACCTCGACCAGCGCCCCCGGCGTCCGGCGGGCGAAGTCCGCGAGAATCGGGCGCACCGCGTCCTGCCATCCCGGCTGCGGGTGATCGCGCCGGATCCAGCGGCGTTCGCCGGGAGCGCGGGAGAAACTCCCGTGCTCAGCGTGAAGGTGAAGCGGCAACTCGCCGAACCAGTGCTCCATGAATCCAGTGGTGCGCCCGCTCAGCAGGTGGACTTCGGTTCGCCGCCGGCCGGCCAGCTTCCGCAAGAGCTCGAGCAGGTCTTCGTCGGGAATCGCCAGTTCGGGAGACAGCGCCACCGGGACCAGGGTCCCGTCGTAATCGAGCAGCAGGATGAGCCGCCGGGCGCGCTGCATGCGGGGCAGCTCCGCCTCAGGGCGCACCGCGCCGTTCCCGGCTACCGGGACCTCGACCGGGCCCGACTCGGCCAGGGCTCGCAGAAAGTTGTCGGCCCACCGATCGACATCGTTGCTCATAACCCGCCGGTGCAGGCTGCGCATCCGGCGCTCCTGCTCCTCCGGCGGCATGGTGAGGGCCTGGTAGTAGGCCTCCGCGGAGCGGTCCACATCATACGGATTCGCACTGACCGCCTCGACCAGCTCGGCCGACGCGCCGGCGTACTCGCTCAGGACCAGCACTCCCCGGAAGTCGCTGCGGGCGGCGACGTACTCCTTGGCCACCAGGTTCATCCCGTCCCGCACCGGCGTCACGAGCAGGACGTCGGCCGCCCGATAGAGCGCGACGACCCGTTGCTCCGGCAGCGAGCGAAACATGTAGTGCACCGGCACCCAGGACGGCGTCCCGTAATTCCCGTTGATCCGGCCTACCAGCGCATCGACTTCACGGCGAAATCGGCGATAGGCACCCACCTGCTCGCGCGAAGGCACCGCCAGATTCACCAGCTTGACCCGGCCGCGGAGCTCGGTGTGCTGGTGCAGCAACTGCTCGAACGCGAGCAGGCGTTGCGGGACGCCCTTGGTGTAGTCGAGCCGATCGATCGCCACCAGGACCCGCTGGGATCCCGCGCGAATCCGGGCGACTTCCTCGGCCACCTCCGGACGTTCCGCGAACTCGGCCACCCGCTTCGCGTCAATCCCCATCGGGAACACGCCGAGTCGGACCTTGCGGGTTCCCAGGCCAACCTGGTCGACCTCGGTCGCCAAGCCGAGCAGGAGCAGGAGCGTCGAGGCGAAGTGCCGGAGATAGACGGTGGTGTGGAAGCCGATCAGGTCGGCCCCCAGCAAGCCGCGGAGGATATCTTCTCGATGCGGAAGGGTCCGAAAGACCTCTTCGGCCGGGAACGGAATGTGGAGGAAGAACCCGATGCGGGCCCGAGGAAGCTGCTTGCGCAGGAGCGCCGGCACCAGCATCAGCTGGTAGTCGTGGACCCAGATGAGGTCCCCTTCCTGATAGTGCTGCACCACGAGCTCCGCGAACCGCTGGTTGACTTCTCGATATGCGGGCCAGTCGTGCGTGCGATAGGGAACCTGGCCGGTGAGGTAGTGAAACACGGGCCACAGGAACCCATTGGAGAAGCCGTCGTAATAACGAGCGAGCTCGGTGCGGCTGAGGAACAGGGGCCCGAGTCGGTCGGTCGCGAGCAGCTCGGTGAGCTTGCGCTGGTCGTCTTCGGCCAGGCGATCGGCCAGTCCCGGCCAGCCGAGCCACCAGCCGGTGCCGCGCTGGTGGGGGCCCCGAAGCCCAGTGGCGAGCCCGCCCGAGCTGTGCTTGATCTCGAATTCTCCCTCCCGGCGCTTGACCGTAATGGGCAACCGGTTGGAGACGATTAACACGCGGGGTGCCATGAGCTATCTCCGGTGACGGTCTCGCCGGGCACCACCTCCACATCAGAAGCGGCCCACAGAGTATGCCTTTGAAGAGGCCCACCGATGACACGGATTACACGGATTCCTACTGTTTCCCGGACGATCCGGGTGACCTCAGAAGAAAAAGAACAAAAGGAATAGAAAAATCGAATCGGCTGTCTCCAGTGTAGACGGACGAATCCGTGTAATCCCTGTAATCTGTGGGCAAAGACCCGAGAAGACCAGCGTGGATCAAATTGAGAACGGCACCGGCATGAACGTCAGCGCGAACACCACCACGGACAGCGCACCGATCCAGCGCCGGCTCGGCGGAACCGGGCGATGGGGCATCACCACCGAGGGATGACTCCACCGACCGCCCCCGATCAGGAAGGTCAGCACTACCCAGATGTACCAGTGCGGGGAGCGTTGGGCCAGCACCAGCAGCGCCACCACGGCCGCTCCAGCCACCACCCGTTGATGGCGTCCCAATACTCCATACAGCACGTGGCCCCCGTCGAGCTGACTCAAGGGCAGCAGGTTGAGCCCGGTGACGAACACGCCGACCCAACCCGCGAAGGCCGGCAAGCTCAAGTGAACCACCTCGCTACCCGGGAGCAGCCACTCGCGCATCGCGTAGGTCAGTACGGAATCGCCCAGCGCGATAGGTTCCCCCGCGAAGCTCACCCAGAGCCGCATAGTACCTGCCTCGGGCGAGAGGCCTACCGGCATGGTCGCCGGCGTGGAAACCAGCAGTCCCCAGACCAGCACCAGGACCGCAACGACGAACCCCGCCAACGGACCCGCGGCTCCCACGTCGAGCAATTGCCGCCGGTCCAGTACGGGGCTCCGCATTCGGATGAACGCGCCGAGCGTCCCAATCGGCGAAATGGTCGGCGGAATCGGGAGAAAGAACGGCGGTGAAACATCGATGACATACCGCCGCGCCGCGAAGTAATGCCCGGACTCGTGTACCAGCAGGATTACGAGCAGCGGGATGGCGAAGCTCCATCCCTGCAGCAGGAGTCGCCAGTCTCCCCGGAACACGCCTTCGAAGAAACGACCCATGCCGAGCACGATCCCGCGAAGTCCATCAGGAGCGGAGGGAACCCACACTCCCGCGAGAGCGGCTCCTGCGCCGAGGGTGCAAATGATGGCAAGGACCAGGAGCAGCCCATGCAAGGCCCACCGGGGCCCGCGCCCTCCCGGATGGGCCCGCACCAACACCAGCCGGGAGCGGGTCCTGTCGGTCCAGTACCAGCGGCCCGGCCAGCGGGTCAGGGCGGCTCGCAACTCGGGCGATCCGCCCCGATGAGCCGACAGCACCAGCGCATCGATGACCTCACGAGTGCCAAGGTCCATGACACGCCAGGATGAGAGGAGGGGAACTAGTTGGTCCAGGGGGGCCTCTTGACGGAAAGATTGTGGAACGATAAGATGCGGGCAGTATCGGCTGTATTTTGTGCAGGTCTATCGCACCGGCGCGTCACCTAGACGTCCCGGCACGCCCATAGAAGACTCCCGACGCTGACCCGTATCTCGATGCCCTGACCCGGTCGCGGGAACTGGCCGCACCGATCCGCACGAGGACCTCAGTGGACATTTCAGAACTCAAGCAGAAATCCGTCGCCGAGCTGCACGCCCTTGCGCAGCAGCTCAACATCACCAACTACTCCGGCCTCCGCAAGCAGGATCTGATCTTCCGGATCGAGCAGTCACTGCTCGAATCGGACACGGTCATCCGGGGCGAAGGGGTCCTGGAGATTCTCCCGGAGGGCTATGGTTTCCTCCGGAGCCAGGACTGGAACTATCTCTACGGGCCCGACGACATCTACGTCAGTCCGAGCCAGATCAAGCGGTTCGATCTCCGCACCGGCGACACCGTGATGGGACAGGTCCGCCCGCCCAAGGAGGGCGAGCGGTATCTCGCCCTGCTCAAGGTCGAGAGTGTCAACTTCGAAGAGCCGGAGAAGACCAAGCACCGGATCGCGTTCGACAACCTGCGGCCCCGCTACCCCGACAAGAAGCTCGGACTCGAAACCCCGACCAAGAGCGATCTCTCGATGCGGGTAGTGGACTTGCTGGCTCCGATCGGCAAGGGCCAGCGCGGGTTGATCGTGTCCCCGCCCAAGGCGGGCAAGACGATCCTGCTCCAGAAGATCGCCAACGCCATCACCGAGAACCATCCGGAGGTGATCCTGATCGTGCTGCTCATCGACGAGCGGCCCGAGGAGGTCACCGACATGGAGGAGAACGTCCAGGCCGAGGTGATCGCCTCGACCTTCGACGAGCCGGCCGACCGGCACGTGCAGGTGGCCGACATGGTGATCGAGAAGTCCAAGCGGCTGGTGGAGCACGGGCGGGACGTGGTGATCCTGCTCGACTCGATCACCCGGCTGGCGCGGGCGCACAACGTGGTGGTCCCCCACTCCGGCAAGATTCTCTCGGGCGGGGTGGACGCCAACGCGCTCCAGAAGCCCAAGCGGTTCTTCGGCGCCGCGCGCAACATAGACAGCGGCGGCTCGCTCACCATCATTGCGACCGCGCTGATCGACACCGGTTCCCGGATGGACGAGGTGATCTTCGAGGAGTTCAAAGGCACCGGCAACATGGAGCTGGTGCTGGACCGCCGGCTGGCCGACCGGCGGATCTGGCCGGCGATCGACATTCAGAAGTCCGGCACCCGGAAGGAAGAGCTGCTGATGACCCAGGACGAGCTCAACCGGGTCTATCTGCTGCGGAACTTCCTGGCCGACATGCCGCCGGTGGAGGCGCTGGAATTCCTGCTGGAGCGGCTCAAGCGCACCAAGACCAACAAGGAGTTCTTCGCCACGATGAACCAGTAGGCCGTGGCGATTTCCCCGACCGGGCGGATCCTCGCGGTGGATTGGGGCGAGCGCCGGTTCGGGCTGGCCCTGTCCGACGAATCCCAAACCATCGCGGCACCGCTCGCGACCCTAACCCGCAGGGCCGGCAAGCGGTTCCCCATGCCGGCGTTTCTGGCCCTGGTCGAGCAGCATCGTCCGGCCGGGCTCATCGTCGGTCTTCCTCTGACTGGCGAAGGCCTGGAGGAGAAGGCTGCCCTCGCGGCTCGGGCCCTGGCGGAGCGAATCGGCCGGCGCACCGGGCTGCCGGTGGAGCTGGTCGACGAGCGGCTGACCACGGCGCGGGCGATGACTGCGATTCGCGAGCAGGAAGGATCGACTCGGGGACGGAAGGGGGACCTGGACGCGGTGGCGGCGGCGGTCCTGCTGCAAGGGTTCCTCGAGCAGCGGAGGAACTCGTGAACAGGGCGAACAGGCCGGACAAAGCGTACAGGGCGATCGGGGCGATCAGGTATCCGTACGCCTTGTCCGCCCTGTCCGCCCTCGCCTGTACCCAACCGGCACCGACCGCCCCTCAGGAGATCCTCACGATCCCTTCTGGCGCCACGGTGCGGGTCGTGGCCGACAGTCTCGCGGCCCACGGGATCATCCGCTCGCCGCTCTGGTTCCGGATCCTAACCCGCGCGCGCGGCGAAGACCGTAAGCTCCAGCAGGGCGTCTATGCGTTCCGGCGCGGCGACGGCTCCCTCACCGCGCTACGGGCCCTGGTCTCGGGACGGGCGTTGCTCCAGCGATTCACGGTGCCGGAGGGGTTCACCCTGCTCGACATCGCCGAAGCCGCGGAAGCGGGACTCGGCATCCCGCGGGACAGCTTCCTCGCGGCGGCGGGGGACCCTGCCCTGCTCCGGGAGTTCGGGATTCCCGGCCCGAGCTTCGAGGGATTCCTGCAACCCGAGACGTACCTGGTTTCCCTCGGCATCAGCGCGGCCAAGATGGTGCGGGTTATGGCCGCCACCTTCGCCGACCGCTGGAGGCCGGAGTGGAACGCGCTGGCGCGAGAGCGCAGACTCGACCGGCGCGCCGTGGTGATTCTGGCCAGCATCGTTGAGACCGAAGCCAAAGTGGAGCAGGACCGGTCGCTGATCGCCGGCGTCTATCAGAATCGCCTGCGCCTCGGCATGCCGCTCCAGGCCGACGCGACCGTCCAGTACGCCATCCAGCTTGCCACCGGCGAGCGCAAGCCCCGGCTGTTCGAGAAGGACTACCGGTTCCCGTCCCAGTACAACACCTACTTACATCCCGGACTGCCGCCAGGCCCGGTTGGCTCACCGGGCCGGAAAAGCATCGAAGCAGTGCTCCGGCCGGCACCGGTTCAATTCCTCTATTTCGTGGCGCGGCCGGACGGGAGTCACATCTTCTCGAGAACCTACGCCGAGCACCTCCGGGCGGTGCGGAGGGCTAGAAGTCTGAAGGGGTCCTGATATCGAGGGTGCGGGGAACTCTTGCGATGGCGGATGCCACCCGATGGGCGTTCGCCATGATCGTCAAGGTCGGGCCCTTTGCCGGCAAATAGCGGAAGGGCGCCGCATCCACCACGTAAACGGCCCGGCTCCCCCATAGCTGGCCACTCGGACTCACCGCGAGGGGAAGCGGGCGGTCCGAGAACGGCAACGTCCCGGCGTAATGAACGCTGCTGCCGGCTCCGGGGTCTATGCAGCGCAACGGCCGGCAACCGAGCCAACGGAGCATTCGAGCAAATACCTGGTTCATGCGGTGCTGATAGTCCGTTTCGCCGGGCGGGCACTGGTACTGTATCTCCAGCACGTCCTGGTCCTCGAGTGCATGTTGTCAGTCTTGCCTCTAGGTTTGGGGTTCTACCACGTCAGGGGCCCGCAGAAAGTCTGCCCCCCGCGATTGACGTTGTGGCGCCCAGTGAAGCGAGGCATCGACCCGAATGAAAGTACTTTGTGGCATCCGGGCAACATGAAGAGAGCTCCCTCCCGTGCTCCGATCCGGATCGTCGAGGTAGGGCCCCGCGATGGATTGCAGAGCATCCCCGAGGTGATTTCCACCGATCGCAAGATCGCGTTCGTCGATGCGCTCTCGGAATGTGGCTTCGGCGAAATCGAGGTCAGCTCGTTCGTGAGCCCGAAGTGGGTTCCCCAACTCGCTGACGCCGAGGCGGTCTTTGCGGGAATCCGGCGAGCCCCGGGCGTGGTCTACTCCGTGCTCGTGCCCAACGAACCGGGCCTGGAACGAGCGCGGAAGGCAGGGACAGACAAAATCGCCGTGTTCACCGCCGCGAGCGAAACGTTCAGCCGCAAGAACAGCAACGCTTCGATCGCGGAGACCCTGGAACGGTTTCGCCCGGTCGTGCGACAGGCCGGCGTCCCGGTGCGAGGGTATATCTCGACCGCGTTTCATTGCCCTTACCAGGGAGCGATACGCCCCGCCCAGGTGCTCCCGGTTACCCAGGCCCTGCTCGATTTGGGCTGCGATGAGCTCTCGATCGGCGATACGATCGGGAAAGCCAACGCCGAGGAAGTTCGCCAACTGTTCGATCTGTTACTGACCGTCTGTCCGGCTGACCGGCTGACCGCCCATTTCCACGATACCTATGGCCAGGCCGTCGTGAACGCGCATGCGGCCGTGGCTCTTGGCATCACCGCATTCGATGCCAGTGCCGGCGGCATTGGAGGCTGTCCCTATGCGCCCGGTGCACCCGGCAATGTCGCGACCGAAGCACTGGTGCGGGCGTTCCCAGGTCAAACCGGGATTGATCTGGAGAAGGTCCGGGCCGCGAGTGAGATCGTAAGAGGTGAGAGGTGAGAGGTGAGAGGTGAGAGATGAGAGATGAGAGGGGAGGAGTCGAGCGGCTCGAGCGGGCGGAGCTCCTGGCGCGGCTCGGCCGGCGTCGCGAGGCCATCCAATGGCTTACCGGCCTGGCGGAGCATTCCGTCTACGACATGGCGTACCTGCCCGACGTGCTGTGGCGTCGGGCCGAGCTGCTGGCGGGCCTGGGCAAACGTGCCGCCGCGGCGCGCGATTACCGCCGCTTCGCCGAGCTATGGACCGACTGCGATCCGGAGCTCCGGCCCTTCGCGGAAGCGGCGCGGCAGCGGGCCGGCACCCTGAGTCCAGACTAACTATCTACTACTAGACCGCACTCGGTTGCCTTCAGGCTGTCAATCCACACAACACCTCCAGTATGCGACGCCCTCTACTCTGGTGGTTGGTGGTCCTCGGAAACGGCTTGCCCTCGGCGTCGGTCCAGGCACAGGGCCGCGATGCCTCGTTCGTCGGCATCGTGCGCACCGCGACCGGCGAACCCGTGGCCGATGCCGCGATCGACGTCCTCAATGCCGAAACCGGCGTCCGGCTCCGAGTGACCACGGATCGCGGCGGTCGCTTCCTGGTTCTCAATGTACCGCTCGGCGGTCCCTACCTCGTCACCGTGCGCCGAATTGGGTTTCGCCCCAGTAGCCAGGGCGGGATTCGCATGGTGCTCGGTGAGCGCCGCCACCTCACCTTCGAGCTCGAACCGGCCGCCGTAGAGCTCGCCCCTCTAGAGGTGACCTCCTCAGGGGGGCCCAGGCGCGAAGACCGCGTCGGCGGGAGCTATCGGATCGACCTTGCCCAAGTGCGCACGATTCCTACCCAGAACCGCGACTTCGCCGATCTCGCGAGCATGAGCTCGCTGGTTGGGCCTCAGCTCTCGATCGCCGGTCAGCGTTGGACCGCAACCGGATTCTCCCTTGACGGCGTGCAATCCCGGAATCAGTTGCGGGCGGGGACCTCCAACGGCGGTCCCTTTGCCGTGTCGCTGGAAGCGATCCGGGAGTTCGAGGTCAACACCAACGTGTACGAGGTCACCCAGGGACGGCAGGCCGCCGGCGAAGTCAGCGCCGCCACCCGCGCCGGCACCAACCGCTGGCAGGGCTCGGCTTACAGTTACTTCCGCTCCCAATCGCTTGGCGCCGCGACCGACTTCGACGGCCGAGCCCGCAGCGCCCGGCCCTTCACCGCGATCCAATGGGGGGCCAGCGTAGGCGGCCCGATCGTTCGCGACCGGCTGCACTTCTTTGCCGTGCTCGAGCGCCAGGACGGCAGCCAGCCGCTTCTGGTCGGGCTGCTCGACACGCCGTCGGCCGAGGATGCCGCAGGTCTCGCCCGCGATTCCCTGAACCGGATCATTAGCGTGCTCGTATCGAAGTACGGCACCACCGGCTCGCAGCTCGGCAAGCTGCCCCGTTCTCCCACCGCGACCAGCCTCTTCGGCCGGGCGGACTGGGCGATCTCGACGCGTCATCTGCTCACCATTCGTCAGGCGAGCAGCTTCTGGACTAACCCGCTGAGCGGCGGGGTGGACCAACCGATCGCCCTCCGCGAGGCACGCTCGGATTTCGCGTCCGCCGAGCACCAGAGCCTACTGCGCCTACGTTCGACCTTCTCTTCAAGCTCCCAGCACAACCTGAAGTTCGGTTTCTCCCACTCGAAGCGCGAGCTCACCCCGGTGACCCCCGGGGTGCCAAGGGGTTTCGTGCAGACCCGGAGCCTCCTCCCCAACGGATCGACCGGCAACGCGACGATCCAGTTCGGCGGCAACCGGCTCGCCCCCGACCTGAGCCGGGAATGGCAGCTGCAGCTGGGGAACGAGCTCGTCCTCCAGCGCGGCAACCTCCTCATCACCTTCGGCACCGACCATTCGCTGGCCCGGCTCACCACGCTGATCGCGGAGGCGCAGTCGGGACTCTTCACCTTCCCCTCGATCGCGGCCCTCGATGCCAGGGCACCGAGCCGCTACCAGCGGACGGTGCCGCTCTCGGGAATGTCGCCCGAGTCGCACCTCACCGAGATCGCGCTGGGCGCCTTCGGTCAGGTCGAGTGGAAGCCCAACGAATCGCTGGCGATGCTCCTGGGACTCCGCTGGGACGGCACCGGTGTCCTCTCCACTCCGGCCCGCAATAGGCTCCTCGAATCTACGCTCGATCTGCACACCGATCGCCGACCCTCCGACTGGTCGGGGCTCGCGCCGCGGGCCCAGCTCTTGTATCACGCCGACCGCGCCGGACGCCATCTCTTCCGGCTCGGGGGCGGGCGCTTCATCGGCGAGTTACCGGCCTACGCCTTCCACAACCAGTTGCTCTACACCGGTCTTACCCTGGGAGACGTCGACTTCCGCGGCCCGGCTGTCCCGGTGCCCGACTACACCGCCTACCGGCGGGACCCGAGCCTCGTTCCCGGCCTGCCGCCCGACCGCGCCGCGCCCCCCGGCTTCGTAAACGTCGTGGGCTCGAGCTTCGCGCTCCCCAGCACCTGGAAGAGCAGCCTGACGTACGCCTTCGAGGCGAGCGGCCGCTCCGGCGCGAGCGTCACGTTGTCCGCCGCATGGGGCAGAAAAGGCTACCACTACATCGACCAGAACCTGCGGCCCACGCCGGCATTCACCTTAGCGAACGAGGGAGGGCGGGGCATCTATGTCCCGGCTTCGACGATTCCGGCGGGGACGGGGCTGACCAGCAATCGCGACGCGGTGGTCTCGCCGTTGTTCACCCGGGTCCTCGCGCTCGAATCCATCGGCAAGAGCAGCCAGCACGCCCTGACCGCCGAGGTGCACCTCCGACCGGGAGTGCAGTCGCGGTTCGACCTGTCCTATACCTGGTCCTCCGCCCGCGACAACTCGACGTTTGGATGCTGCCTCGCGAGGACCTCGACCACCTTCACCCCGGTTGTGACCGATCCGCGCGACCTGAGCAAGACGTGGGGGCCCTCCGATTTCGACATCCGGCACCGGATCGTGTTCGCCGGGTCGGTGCCGGTTCCCGGCGGATTCGTGGTGAGCGGTCAAGTCCTCGCCGTGAGCGGACGTCCCTATTCGCTCGTGGTCGATGGCGACCTGAATGGCGACGAGGCCAGTGGCAACGACCTGGCGTTCCTGTTCGATCCCGACGACCCGAACACCCCCGCCGACGTGGCGGCTTCGATGCGAAAGATCCTCGCCGACCCCGCCAACCTCGCTGCGCCCTACATAGCCAGTCACCTAGGCCAGGTCTCCAGCCGGAACGCGCTCCGGCTTCCCTGGTCGGTCCAGAGCAACCTCCGCATCGCCCGGCCGATCTCCCTCGACCGAGGGGAAGAGGAGAGCCGGCGGGTGGACCTGATCGTGGACCTCTTCAATGTGCTGAATGCCTTGGATGCCCGGTGGGGTGGTGAACGGGCCTTCCCGCTCGGGATCTCGTCGCAGAATCCCGTGGTCAACCGGATCCCCCTGCTCCGGATTGTCGGGTTCGATCCGGCGACGTTGCGGTTTCGTTACGCGGTCAACGAGCAGGCCGGCGTGCTGCCCCGGGGAGGCCAGCGCTATCAGTTCCAGATCGGGGTGAGGATCTCGCAGTGAGACCTGATTTCACGAGGCCAAGGCGGCGCCCGCCGATCGGAAGCCCGCGACCTCCCTCTCAGAATACCGTCCCGAACTCCAGCAAAGTGGCCCCTCGGTCCCGCTGGATCCGCTGTTCGAGAGTAAGGCGGAAAGTGTACCGGCTACCGGGGAAGTGGATGTTGAGGTGCGGCAGGAACGCCGTGCCGGCTCCATCATCCGTGCGGTTCTCTCCCCGTCCCCCGAAGCCGATGAATTGACTGAGGTAGTACTCGCCCTCCGCCGACCACTGGCCACGCGTCACCCCGCTCCACCGCGCCACCCCCGCCACCACGGTCCAGTGCAGCTGCTGGCGCGAGCCGGTCATCACGGCGTTGGCGAGGAAGCGGCCACCGCCGTCCAGGAAGGCGTGTCCGCCCAGCGAAGTGAGCCCGCGGCGCAGGAATGCTTCCAGGACCACGCCCTTCGGATCCCACTCGATCTCGTTGCTTGCCTCATCGCGGGCCTCTTTGGTGAGAGGAATGGAGAACTCCCCGGGGAGCGGGAGCCCCGCCGCGGCGGTGAACCGCCATCCCGTCCCGACCGCGGGGTTCCAGGCCATGCGTACGGCGGGGGAGCGACCGGCGGGGGAAAGGGCGCGAAGTGCGATCTCGCGAGGGGTCCCATCCCCGCCGCCGGGTAGAGACCCGGAGAGGGTCACCGGCTCACTCAATCCCACTCGGCGCGAGACGTCCACTTGGGCGATCTGGCGGAACTGGCCGAGTTGGGCCTCCAGCGGCCCGGCAGTGGCGGTAACAAACAAATCTTCGAACCGCCCCGAGCGGTCGCGGAGGGTTCCGTCACCGCGGGTCTCGAAGCTCACCGGCCGCCATTCCGCGAAGTACCAGAGCCAGGGGGCGACCACCTTCCCACCCGAAATGACTTCGATCCGGTTGAGATAGGCCTTGGTCAAGCGGCCTAGCTCATCCGATCGCGGGATCCGATCGGCGCGTCCCGACACCCAGACCGCGAACGGCCAGGTCCGGCGCGGGACCAGGCCGGGCATCCAGTAGCCCTGAGCCAGGAACCGCTCGCCGTAGGCGTTGAGCTTGGGTGGCAGGACGTGGCACTGGTTGCAGGAGACCCCGTACTTTCG
>JBQTHV010000191.1:0-7115 GCA_052389555.1 Gemmatimonadales bacterium
GCCGCCTCATCGGCAGAATGGGCCGAGGCTGAAGCAACCGTCGAACGGTTCGTCATGACCCGTCCGAGGGCCTTGCGTCGCCAGCTCAATGCGCTCATCGGGTTTCTCGAGATCGCCGCACGCCTCCGACATGGCACCCGCCTGGCCCGGCTCGCTCCCAGGCAGCGCACTCGCCTGCTCGAGGGCCTTGCCCGCTCGCGCGTCCTGCTGCTCCGGCGCGGGATCTGGGGCTTGCGCACGCTCGTGATGCTGGGCTGGTACACCCAGGCGGGCGTCGCTGCGACGATCGGCTATCGGGCCAGTCCGGGCGGCTGGGACGCGCGGCGATGAACCCGGTGCGCTGCGATGTCGCGATCGTGGGCTCGGGTGCCGGCGGAGGAACCGTCGCCCAGGGCCTCATCCCGCTCGTCAAAGACGGCAAGCGGGTCATCGTGTTCGAGAAAGGGCCCCGGTTCCGGGACCAGGACATGACCGGCCGCGAGCTGGAGATGGCCGGAGTGCTGTACCCCGGTGAGGGTGGCGTGCTGACTGACGAGGGAACGATGAGCCTCGCCTACGCCGAGGGCTACGGCGGCTCGACTATCGTCTATACCGGCACCTCGTTGCTTCCGCCCGAGCGGGTGATTCGCCGGTGGAACGTGCCGGGACTCGACGTGAGCGATCTCGAGACGCGTGCGCGGAAGTATCTCACCGAGAACAACGTCCATCTCCTGCCGGCCGCACTTCTCAACGACAACAACCGGCTCTTCGCACTGGGGGCGGCGCGGGCGGGCTATCACGCCGAGCAGTTCCCGCTCAACCTCAAAGGATGCCGCGGATCGAGCCTGTGCAACCTGGGCTGCCCGAATGCGGCGAAACAGGGTACCCATCGCGTCCAGTTGCCGAACGCTGAGCGGAACGGCGTGGAGGTGGTGACTCGTGCCACGGTCGAGCGGGTGGGAGAACGCTTCCTCCAGGTCCGCGTGTCCGAACGACCGGCGGGCGGGAAAGGGACCGATCCTGAATGGGCGCCCGGCGTCTATCGGGTTGAGGCCGGACGGATCGTGCTGGCTGGCGGGACCATGGGCACTCCTCCGCTGCTCCTGCGCAGCGGGTTAGGAGGACTGTCCCGGCGAGTCGGGGCCGGTTTTACCTGTCACCCCGCGCACATTCTGGTGGGGGAACACCCCCAGCCGATCACCAACGACGTCGGTCACCCCAAGAGCTTCTATCTGGACCGGGCCGAGGCCGAGGGCTTCGTGCTGGAGACTTGCATGTATTTCCCGTTCACCACCGCCAAGAACCTCACCGGATTCGGAGCTCCTCATAGCGCGCTGATGCGGGCCTTTCCCCGGCTGCAGATGATCCTGGTGCTTGCCTGCGACCGGGCCACGCCGGAGAATCGCATCACGGTGGATCGAGACGGCCATCCGGTGGTGCACTACCGCTTCACCAGGCAGGTCATGACGTCCATGGTCGGGGCGACCCGTACCGCAGCGCGAATCTTCTTCGCCGCGGGGGCGGTCCGGGTTCACGCGCCCTCGGCCGACCATCCGCTGCTCGACGCCGGAGAAGCCGACCGGGTAGACGAACGGATTCAGGAACAGCACTTCCTTCCCGGTACCGTCTCCGTCTCGGCGGCGCATCTGATGGGGGGGTGTGGAATGGGAAGCAGTGCTGCCGATTCGGTGACGGATAGCTGGGGCCGCCTGCACGGCCGCCCCTGGCTCCGCGTCGCGGACGCAAGCCTCTTTCCCGACGCTCTGGAGATCAATCCGTACCTGACGATCATGGCGCTGGCGGACCGCGTGGCGGAAGGCGTTCTGGCCGGCCCATGAAGCTCTCCGGCGCCGAAATCGTGGGGAGGGCCCTGGAGGCGGAGGGGATCACCCACGCCTTCGGCATCCCGGGGACTCATAACCTCGAACTGTACGACGTGCTCAGCGAATCCGACCGCGTACAGCCCGTGCTGGTCACCGACGAGCAGAGCGCCGGATTCATGGCCGACGGCTTCTGGCGGGTGTCGGGCCGAATGGCGTGCGTCAACCTGGTTCCCGGCGCCGGGTTAACCCATGCACTCTCCGGCATCGCGGAGGCCTACCTCGACGGCGTGCCGATGCTGGTCCTGGGGTGCGGCATCCGCCGGGGGCCGGAGGCGCGGGCCTATCAGCTTCACGACATCGATCAGCTCGCCATTGCTGCCCCGGTCACCAAGGCTGCCTGGCGAGCGGAAACCGGGGCCGAGCTGTACCCCCTGATCCGGCGGGCTTGCGCGTTCGCCCGGCAGGGGACTCCCGGCCCGGTCATGGTCGAGGTGTCGGTGGATCACTACCTAACCCGCCACGACATCGACCCGGCCCGGTGGCGGGCGCCCGCCGAGGAGCCGGTGCCCGCGGCGAACGAGGAGGAGATCGCCCGCACGGCCCAGTTGCTGACGGCCCCCGAGGCGCGCCCGTTACTCTACGTGGGCCTCGGCGCTCAGCGCGCCTGCCGCGAGCTGGTGGCGCTCGCGGAGCGGCTGGACGCCCCGGTCGCCACCACGATACAGGGCAAGGGGGTATTTCCCGAATCGCATCCCCTGTTTCTCTGGAACGGCCTCGGTGCGACCGCGCCGCCCTTCGTGCGCCATACGGCGGACGAGCGGACGGTGACCCTGGCGATCGGCTGCCGGTTCGGCGAAGTGGGCACCGGCAGCTACGGCTTCACGCCGCCCGGCAAGCTCATTCACGTCGATGTTAACCCGCAGGTCTTCAACCGGAATTTCCCGGCTGAACTGACGATTACGTCGGATGCCGCACTCTTCCTGAAGAGCCTGTTGAGGCACCTGGACGCCGAGCGCCGAGTGCCGAGCGCCGAGCCTTCCCGGTCCACCGCCCAGATCCACTTCGCGCACGACACCCTTCGCGCGCGCGCGCTCGCCACGGTGAATCGGGATCGGGTTTCCCCGGCGCGGCTGCTCGACGCGATTCATCGCCAATTCGGACCTGAAACCATCTTCACCGCCGACAGCGGCAACGGCATGTTCCTCGCCATGGAACTGCTTCGGCTCGAGGCCCCCGGCCGCTTTCTCGCTCCGGTGGACTACTCCTGCATGGGGTACGCGATACCCGCAGCCATCGGGGCCGGGTTCGCCCAACCCGGCACGCCGGTCGTGGCCCTTGCCGGCGACGGCGCGTTCCTCATGACCGGCCTGGAACTGCTCACCGCCGCGAGCTTCGGTGTTCCGGTGGCCGGGTTCGTCCTGCGCGACCGGGAGCTGGCGCAGATCGCCCAGTTCCAGCGCACCGCATTCGGCCGGCGCACCGCGAGCGGGCTTCCCGATTTCCACGTCGGAAGCCTCGCGGAGGCGGTGGGGGTCGAGTGGCTGTCGCTCTCGAACGATGAGGAGGTCGAAGCCGTCGTACGGGACGCGCACGCCACGATCACGGCCGGACGGCCGCTCCTGGTCGACGTGGCCATCGATTACCGCGAGACGAGCTGGTTCACCCGCGGCGTGGTGGGGACCAACCTGGCGCGGATGGCCTGGCCGGACCGGCTCCGGTTTGTGTTCCGCGCCCTAACCCGCAAGTTCAGTCGAGCGTCCGGAAGTTCCCCGCGGCCTGGGTAAGCCGCTGGGCCGATCCCGCGAGGTGCTGAGCCGAGGCGGTCACCCCCTCGGTCGACAGGTTGACCGCCTCGGTCGCGGCGGCGATCTGCTGCGCGGCGGTGGCGAACTCCTCGGTGCCGGCCGCGAGCGTCCGGGTGCGTTCCACGATGCCCTCGAGGAGGCTCCGCATCTCTTCGGCGGCCTGGGAGACCCGGCGGCTCCACTGATCCACGTCTTCCGCCGCGGCGGCGACCGCCTGCAAACCCTCGCTCGCCGCGAGCGCGGTTTCCCGCGCGAGCAAGCCACCCTGCCCAAGCCGCAGCAACCGATCTCGCGCCGAGCTCACCCGTCCGGCGATGACCTGCACCGTCTCGCTCGTTGCGGTCGCCGCGAGGGCCGCTTGCCCCGAAAGCTTGCGGACCTGCTCCGCCACCGTGCCAAACCCATTGCCCGCGGCGCCGCTTCCACTGCCGGCGCTGCTCCGAGCCGCTTCGATCGAGGCATTGAGCGCGAGGATCCGGGTCTGCTGCGCCACGGTGCGGCCCTGCTCGACGAACCGCTCGAGCGCTTCCGATGCCTCTTCCAGCGCCTCCGCTTCGGCGGTTCCCAGGCGGACTTCTTCGGCGAGCTGGTCGAGCGCCTTCACACTCGCGCCCAGCCGTTCGCGATGTCCCCGGGCGAGCTGCACCAGCGCCGCATTGCGCTCCACCGCCTGCAACGCACCGCTGGCGAGGTCGCCGGCGATCGCGAGGATCCGGGTGGCATCCTCCGCCACTGCGCGGACCAAACCCGCCTGGCTCACCGCGCGCCGGGTCAGCGCTGCGGTGGTCGTGGCGACTTCGCCGGTCGAGGCGGCCATGTGCTCCGTCGCGGCGGAGATCTCCGCGGCCAGCGAAGCGGAGTCCGCCGCGGCGCGCCGGATCGAGCCCACCAGGCGGTTCAGCTCGCGAACCATCCGCTCCATGGCGTCGGTCACCGGGCCCCCGCCGATCCGGCCAACCTCGGCGGGGCCGATCGCCAGGTCGAAATCGGCAATCCGCAGCGTGATCGCGCTCACGGCCCGGAGCGGCTCGATCACTCGCCGATTGAGCCAGGAGAGCGACACCCAGAGGATCAGGAGGCACAGCAGGGCGAAGGCGCCCAGCATCGCCCCGAGGGGCCAGCGCAGGTCCCCCGACAGAAAGACCCAGACCACCGCGGTGAGCACCACGGTGCCCACGGCGCCACCGAGCTGCATGGCGCGGCTGAGCGAGCTGCGCTTGGTAGGGGGCATCGGAGGCCGGATATTAAGTTACCCCTATGACGGCAAAGAATCTCGCCGATACCTACCAGCCCGAGGTCGTCGAGCCCAAGTGGCAGGCGCGCTGGGCCGAGCGGCGTACCAACGAGCCCGATCTCGACGGCGCCACGCGCCCGTTCTACAACCTCATGATGTTCCCCTACCCTTCCGCGGAAGGGCTCCACGTGGGGAATTTCTTCGCGTTCACCGGCGCCGACGTGTACGGGCGGTACCAGCGGCTCCGCGGGCATCAGGTCTTCGAGCCGATCGGCTTCGACGCGTTCGGGATCCACAGCGAGAACTTCGCCATCAAGACCGGGACCCATCCGGCCCGCCTGATCCCGAGCAACATTGCGAACTTCCGGCGCCAGCTCACCCGCCTGGGCGGCATGTTCGACTGGCGTCACGAGCTCTCGACCACCGATCCGGCGTACTACCAGTGGACCCAGTGGCTCTTCCTCCAGCTCTACCGGGCCGGTAAGGCGTATCGCAAGAAGGCCGCGGTCAACTGGTGTCCCAACGACAAGACCGTGCTGGCCAATGAGCAGGTGATCAACGGCGAATGCGAGCGCTGCGGCTCGCCGGTGGAGCAGCGCTACCTCGAGCAGTGGTTCTTCCGGATTACCGATTACGCCGAGCCGCTGCTGGCCAATCTCGACGATCCGGCCAAAATGGACTGGTCCGCCTCGACCAGCACCGCCCAGCGAAACTGGATCGGCCGGAGCGAGGGGGCCGAGATCGAGTTCGCGTGCCCCGCAGGGCCGATCCGGGTGTTCACCACCCGGCCTGACACGCTGTTCGGGGCAACGTTCATGGTGCTGGCACCCGAGCATCCCATGGTCGATGCGCTCACCACGAGCGAGGCCCGCGCCGGGGTCGAGGCGTATCGTCGCACCGCGGCCGCCAAGGACATCGTGTCGCGAAAGATCGGCGAGAAGGACAAGACCGGCATCCCCATCGGGGCGACGGCGATCAACCCCGCGACCGGTCAGCCGATCCCGATCTGGATCGCGGACTACGTGCTCATGGAGTACGGCACCGGGGCGATCATGGCCGTGCCGGCCCACGACGAGCGCGACTTCGCCTTCGCGACCCGATATGCGCTGACCATTGTCCGCGTGTTAGCAGGCCCGGGAGAAGACGGGACCACTCCGGTGACCAAAGCGGTGACCGACGGCGCTGAGCTCAGGATGGTCAACTCGGGCCCCTTCTCCGACCTCCCCGCCGCCGAAGGATTCCGCCGGATCGTGGACTGGCTAGAGGCGCAAGGCACGGGCAAGGGAACGGTCCGGTACCGGCTGCACGACTGGTGCATCTCCCGCCAGCGGTACTGGGGTCCGCCGATCCCGATCATTTACTGCGAACGCTGCGGGCCGGTCCCGGTTCCCGAACGCGACCTGCCGGTCATTCTCCCGGAGATTCCGGACTTCGTGCCCGACGATTCGGGTATCCCGCCGCTCGCCCGCCATCGCGAGTGGTACGAGGTCCCCTGTCCGGCCTGCGGCGCGCCGGCGCATCGGGAAACCGACGTCTCCGACACGTTCCTCGACTCGGCCTGGTACTTCCTGCGCTACCTCGCCACCGAGGTGGAGGATCAGCCGTTCCATGCCGAGCGGATGCGGCGGTGGCTGCCGGTTTCGATGTACATCGGCGGCAACGAGCACGCGGTGCTCCACCTGCTCTATGCGCGGTTCATCACCATGGTGCTGCACGACCAGGGTTTTCTCCCTTTCGAGGAGCCCTTCCGGCGGTTCCGCGCCCATGGCACCATCGTGAAGGATGGCGCCAAGATGTCGAAGTCGCGGGGGAACGTGGTAATTCCGGATCAGTACATCGCGCGCTGGGGCGCCGACTCGTTCCGGATGTACCTCATGTTCCTCGGTCCTTACGAGGAAGGGGGCGATTTCCGCGACGAGGGGCTCTCAGGCCCGCGCCGGTTCCTCGACAAGGTCTGGGAGCTGGTGCGGCAGACCGAGCAGCGCACCCTGGTGGGCCAGGAGGTCCTGCAGGCCACGGTGGTCAAGGGGCACCAGACGATCAAGCGGGTGACCGCCGGCCTCGAGAATCTCTCCTACAACACGGCGATCGCCGCGCTGATGGAGCTCCTCAACGCGCTCCGCGCGGTGAACTGCGCCGAGCGGCGGATCGTAAAGGACCTGGTGATCATGCTGGCGCCGTTCGCGCCGCATTTTGCGGAAGAATGCTGGGAGCGGCTCGGAGGCACGACCTCGGTGTTCGATGCGCCATGGCCCACCTGGGACGAGTCGTTCG
>JBQTHV010000192.1:0-2625 GCA_052389555.1 Gemmatimonadales bacterium
GACGTTGGCGCCATGGCCGGGATGGCCGCGTTCGCCACGTTCGCCTGGGCCACCGCGGAGATCGATCGGGAGACCGAGAGCGGCTATGAGCGGACGGTCTCGACGAAGGGCTACAAGGGCTACGAGAAGTACGATCGTTCGCGCAAATCGGGCGAAGTCAGCCTGATCGTGGCCAATCGCTTTGTAGTCGAGATCGATGGCTACGACGTGTCGATGGATCAGATGAAGGCCGCGCTCGACCGGATCGACCTCGGCAAGCTCGAGGGCATGAAGAACGTCGGGATGAAGTAGGGCCCAGGGGCCAGGGGCCGGGGGCCAGGGACCTACACGCCCGATTTGAGGTAGGCTCGGACGGCGCTCAGGACACGCTCGACTTCGTCCATCGTATTGTAGAGATGCGGCGAGAGCCTGAGGCCCGGCCGATCGGTCCCGCCGCGCGCGGCCACCGCAATGCGGTGCTTCTCATACAGCGCCGTTGACAGCCGGCGGGGATCCAGCGAGCCAGCCTGGAACGCAACGATGCCGGCCGAGCGGGCAGGGTCGGCGTGGGTCCACACGGTCACATCGGTGAACGATCGCAAGCCCTCCCTCAGCCTGCGGGCCAATTCGCGGCTGCGATGCTCGATCGCGCTCCGGCCGATGCCGGTCTGGAACGTCACCGCTTCTCCTAACGCGGCTAGCGCGGCTTCATCCCGCTGGCCCATGCCTTCCAGCTTCCGTGAGATACCCACCGCGCCGGGGTACAGGCTCACCACGCTGGGCCAGATCCGGTCCTGGATGGCCCGATTGACGTAGAGCACGCCGGTCTCCTTGGGCCCGCACAGCCACTGGTGGGCGGAGCCGCTATACAAGTCCGCGCCGAGCCGATCGAGGCGTACCTCGAGCACCCCAAACGACTGCGCCCCATCCACCAGCGAGAGGACATTGCGCTCCCGAGCCAGCCGGCATAGCTCCGCGACGGGCAGCGCATCGCCGACCGAATTGGTCACCTGGGTGACGGCGAGGACCCGAGTGCGTGGGGTGAGCGCCTTGGTGAACGCGTCGAGATAGTACTCGGGACCGGGGTGCGGGTTAACCTGGGGAACCACCGTCACGGCAAAGCCGAATCGCTTCGCCTTCTCCTGCCACGCGGCCAGATTGCTCGGGTGATTATCGCCGAAGACCACGACCTCGTCATTGGGGCCTAACCCGATTCCGCTCGACACCAGGTTGTTGGCTTCGCTGGTGTTGCGGGTGATCACGATTTCTTCGGGGGTCGCGCCGAGGAACTCGGCCAGGAGACGGCGGGCGGCTTCCCGGCCCTGACCGAGCCGGGCGCGGGTCGCCGACGACGGGTCCGCGTCGAGCGCGCGGGTGTTGCGCTCGAGGGCTTCCAGGACCGGCAACGAGGTGGGACAGAGGTTCGCGGCGTTGAAGAACCCGAAGTCGCGGGGCAGGACAAAGCGGGACCGCACCTCGCGCCAGAACTTCTCATCCGGCTCGCGAGGCGTCGGGGGGAGTGGCCCGTCGCGAAGCCCGAGCTCCGCCAGGGCGGCGGCCCGATCGGGCAGCAAGAGAGCGGAGCCCGACAGGGCCACGAGATGCGCGAACCGGCGGCGGGAGAGTGTCGTCATGGGATCAGTACCAGTCGGTTGGCCCTAACCCGCTCGACCGCGGCGCGGGTAAAGGCGAGCGGAAAATACTCGCCCCGGCCGAACGACTCGGCCAGGTTGGCGTAGTAGGGGCTCCGGGGCTGCCCGGACTGCCCGGGGAAGTTGGTGGCCATCGAGTTATCGAGATCGGCGAAGTCTACCATCTGCCGGTACGTCGCGCCGGTCGCAGCGACCGTCCCCGGACCGCCGGAGCGCTCCACCGCGGGAATGTCATACGCGCCTACCAGCGAGTGCGGCAGCGCGCTCCGGTTGAGCTTGCCCCAGCGCCATTGGGTCGGGTCGTTGCCTTGCGCTTCCCGCAAACGGGCGAGCCCTTGCACGAGTGCGGTCCAGGCGAGCTCCAGCCGCCGCTCGCGGGACGTGCTCGCTGCCCGCGCTTCCGCGGTCAGTCCGCGGGCGACGAAACCGTAAAGCGCAGCCGCGGCACTCTCTTTCCGCTGCCAACCGTCCCACTCGGCGAGCAGGCGGCGAGCATGGTCGAGCTCGGGCTCCGGGGCGCTCCAGCGCTGGAACAGAGGATTATCACGCACAGCGGCCGCGTTGTAGGCATCGTGCTGCATCCGCTGCATATCGGCGACCGTGAACCGCGAGCCGGTCGTGAGCAAGTGAACGATCCGGTCGTATCGCGCGGTCTGCGGTCCGTTCTTGAAGAAGAGCGGCGGATCATAACCCGGCGGGTGGATGTCGTGATTGGCGGTGGCGATCCAGCCCCGCTCCGGATTGAGCTCTCTCGGGAGATCGTCGCGGAACCCGTCCCACTCGTACTCGCCGGTCCCGGGAACCGGTAGCCGTCCGTGCCAATTGGGACGTTTGGGCGACGCGGCTGAGGCCTGCCACGCGATGTTTCCCTGCGCATCGCCGCAAATCATGTTCTCCGTCGGCGCCTTGTAATAGCGTTGCGCCTCGAGAAACTGCCGGCAATCGTCCAGGACGTAATAGCGCAAGGCGCTGAGATAGCCCGCGCTTCCCGGCT
>JBQTHV010000193.1:0-2244 GCA_052389555.1 Gemmatimonadales bacterium
TCGGCCGAATCGGGCCGTCCTCGAACCAGCTCCAGTACCGCCACGACGCGCTCCTGCACCGGCCGAGGCAGTCGAGAGATGGCGGTCTCGACGCCGAGGGTGTCCTCCCCCCGGACCAACGCGCTCATCACTCCGGTCATGCCCCCGAACGCGGTGGCTTCCGGGTTCACGGCCCGGGCCGAGTCGAGCCAGGTCCGCGCCTCGCTGGGACGGCCGCGATTCACTGCGATGAGCCGAAGGCCCTGGAACACGCCCAGCCGATCCGTGGGGCTGGCCGTGGGGCTGGTGGCAGCCTTTTGCGCGATGGCGACGAACTCGTCGAGGTGGGCCACGCTCACGCTGTCGAGGGGATAAGCGAACGGGATACTTGCGGGCGCAGCGGCCCTGCCGGTGGAATCCAATCGGGCGAGTTGCGCGGCGATCGCGTGGGCGTTTCGCGAGGATGCGACCCGTTCCCAAACCGTCAGTCGCGCAATGCTCGACGTCGTGTCCAGGGCAGCGAAGCGCTCAGACCAGCGGCGCACCTCGCTGGAGTCGTCGCGCAGGAAGGCGAGGGTGCTGAGATGGGAGATCGGTCCGCCGAACAGCGAGTCGAGTCGGAACGCTTGCTCGAAGCCTCGGCGCGCCTCCGCGTGCGGATCGCGGACATCGGCAAGACGCCCGTAATGAAACAACGCGTCCGCCCAGAGGTACCATGCTTCGGGACTCTCCGGGGCAAGCTGGGTAGCCCGCTGCCGGTCGGCGATCCGGACGTGCCAGGGTGTGTTCTTCGGGTATTGAGACCCCAACCGGATCGAGAGCAAGAGCTGATCCCGCTGGCTCAACCGCTCCCGGTAGCTCCAGGCCAGTCGGCGGACCCGGACGAGGTCCAGGGAGGTGGAAGCCCACCCCGCCGCTTCGACCAGCGCGGAAAGGGCCAGGGCGAAGGTCGAGTCGATCTGCACCGCTCGATCCAGCCGGCGGGTCGCCAGCTCGAAGCTGCCGCGACGATAGGCGACCACGCCGTCGAGGTAAGCCCGCAAGGCCTCGGGATTCGTCGTGGTAAGAAGGGCCAGCTGTTGAGAGCTCGCCCCGGCGCCCAGCGCGAGGAGCTGGGTTGCGAGCCGGTCCACCATCGCGAACAGACTGTCCTTGGGGCCCTCGACGGTGGTTTGGGCGAGTGGCTCGGTGGCCGGCATCGCCACGAGCTCAGCGCTGATCACGACGTGATCAGGCGGACCGACGATGCTGCCTTGGAGAATCCGACCGGCCCCGACTCGATCGGCAATCCGGGTCATCCCGTCTCGCGCGACGTCGTCAATGTCAGTCCCACCCGCGTCTCGGAAGGCCGCCAATACCGAGCGGGCATCGGCAGCGCGGGGCCCTCCTTCCCCGGTGAGCTTGGCCTGCAGCAGGTCCACCATTCCCTGCCGGAGGTAATGGAGACTTGGATCGGCTCCCGCGACCCTAAACGGCAGCACCGCCACCACGTTGGGATCGAGCCGGACACCCTCCGGCCCCGAGTCCTTGCGGTTGAGGAGCAGCGCCCCGACAGTCCCGACGGCTGCGAGCGCCACACCGGCAAAGGCCACCACCCGGAGCTTCGGTTTCGACAACTTCGGACCCGCAATCGCGGTTGCGGTCGTCGGCGCCGCGCCTCCGCTGGGCGTGGCCATCAGCTCGAGCTGTTGATGCACGTCCGCCGCGCTCTGCCAGCGATCGGCGGCCTTCTTCTCGAGACACCGCATGATCAGGGCAGCCAGCGCAGGAGGAACCGTCGCGCGGCGGGCGTTGACCGGATCGGGAACCTGGGTCACCTGAGCGGCGAGAACCGCCTGCGGGGTTCCCTCGAACGGCGGATGACCGGTGAGAAGCTCATAGCCGAGGGCCCCAGTGGCATAGATGTCGGCGCGATGATCCACGTGAGGATCGGCGGCCGCCTGTTCCGGTGCCATGTACGCCGGGGTCCCCAGGGCCACGCCGATGGACGTGAGCGACGCTTCACCGGTCGAGGCGCTCACCGCCTTGGCCACGCCGAAATCCATGACCACCGCGTGACGGCCCGACATGAGCACGTTGTCGGGCTTGATGTCGCGGTGGACCACCCCGTGGGTGTGGGCGTAGGCTAGCGCATCGGTCACGTCGCGCAGGATCCGCACCGCATCGGAGATCGGGAGCTCGCCCTCGCGCGCCAGCCGGGTCCGGAGCGACTCGCCTTCGATGAACGGCATGGTGTACCACACGAGCTCGCCGCTCCGGCCGGCC
>JBQTHV010000194.1:0-16814 GCA_052389555.1 Gemmatimonadales bacterium
AGATCGCCTAGCCCGGTGATGACCGTCAGGACGTTATTGAAGTCGTGGGCTACCCCACCCGCGAGGTGGCCGATCGCTTCGAGCCGCTGGCTCTCGTGGAGCTGCTCCTGCGCGCGCGCGAGCTGCCTGGCGGCGCGTTCCCGAGCCCTCAGATGAGCGAAGAGCAGCACCACCGTCCCCCCAATCACCAGAGCACCCGCTCCCAGGACCGCGATAAAGATTCGAGTGGTGTGCCGCACCGCCGTTTGGACCTCGCGCGCGCTGGTCCCGAGCAGCCGCAGCTGCTCCGTTTCTATGGCCACGATATGGGGGCGGAGCGCCTCGATCAGCATGGCACTGCGCGAGGGCACCGCCTCCACCGTCGCGGGTGCCGCGCCAGCCGGTCGGGCCCCCGCGCGGCGCACCGCGCCTTCGAGATCGGCAACATAGACCTTGAGGGCGCCGCCGAGCCGGTCGAGCTCGCCCTGGAGCACAGGGGAGTTGGCAGTCAGCAATCTTACTGCGCTGGTATCCTGGTCCAGCCGACTGAGCCCGGTGCGATAGAGGGCATAGTAGATCGAGTCAACAGTCAGGACATAACCCGTGACCCCGACCCGCATCTCGCCGATATCCTGGCGGAGCCGGCGTAGCGCCACCAGCACGTCATAGGCGCGCTGGCGGGCCTCAGAGCCGGTGATAAGGTGATCGAAGGTGCGCCGGCCTACCGCGGTCACCACCGCGAGGGCCCCGAGCGCTACCGCCAGCGCGAACCCCGCCAGTATGAACGGCCGGCGTGAAAAGAAATTCTGTTCAGGCGAAACCGAGCCCCACATCCGGCAACCCTCAGCGGTCTCGCAAACCTCGGCTACTCCTCCCCCGCTGTCAAACGCCGCGCGCCGCGCGCCGAGTGCCGAGCCACTTATGTTTCCGGTATGGCTTCCCCAAAGCCTCGCAAACGCAAGCTCCGCTGGTGGCACTATCCCCGGCGCCGGAAAAAGGTCTTCCTCGCTCTCCTCACGGCGGTACTGTTTGTCGGCGCGCTGGGCGTGGGCGCCTGGAACCGGGTCTGCGCCGGCGGCGCCTGTCCCTCCATCGCGGGATTGAGCAACTATGACCCCGAGCAGGCCTCCAAGGTCTACGCCGCGGATGGAAGACTGATCACCGACTACGGCCTCCAGCGCCGGACCGTGGTGCCGCTCTCGCAGATCTCACCGGCGGTGATCGCGGCGTTCCTCGCGGTGGAAGACCAGCGGTTCTACCAGCATCACGGGGTGGACTGGATCCGGGTCTTCGGGGCGCTCAAGAACACGCTGCTCGGCCGGGTGCAGGGCTTTTCCACCATTACCATGCAGCTCGCGGGGAATCTCTGGCCCGAGCAGATCGATCGGAGCCAGCGGCAAGGCTTCAAGGGCCTGACCCGCAAGCTGCGCGAAGCCCGGATGGCATTCGAGATCGAGCGGAACTATCCCAAGGACAAGATTCTCGAGCTCTATCTCAATCAGATCAACCTGGGGAACGGCGCCTACGGCGTCGAGGCAGCGGCCCAGCGGTACTTCGGCAAATCGGCCAGCTCGGTGAACGTGGCGGAGGCCGCGGTGCTCGCCGCGCTGGCCAAGGCGCCCGGCCGCTATAACCCGCGCAAGAGCCCGCGGCTCGCGGTGCAGCGCCGCAACCTCATCATCGGTCTCATGGAGCAGTGGGGAAAGATCTCCCACGAATCGGCCGAGGCGTGGAAGGCGTATCCGCTCAACCTGTCGTCCCGCTCGGATTACAGCAGCGTGGCGCAGTACTTCGTGGAATACGTCCGGCAGATCCTTCAGGCCCGATTCGGCACCGATCTCTATCGCGCCGGCCTCCGGATCCACACCACGCTCGATCTCGAGGTGCAGCAAGCCGCCGAGCGGGCGCTCGAAGCGCAGCTCACCGCGATCGAAGAAGGATCGCTGGGCCCGTACCGGCATGTGACCTATCGGCAGTATCTCGAGCGCCGGGGTGACAACAACTCCGAGGGAGATGGGGGGCCGTTCAGTCCCTATCTCCAGGGGCTCGTGCTCACCATGGAGACCCGCACCGGTTACATCAGGGCGATGGTGGGCGGGCGCGACTTCGAAGACAACAAATGGAACCGGGTGACCCAGGCCCGCCGCCAGGCCGGCTCGGCGTTCAAGCCCTTCGTCTATACCGCGGCGATTCGCGCTGGGATTCCGTGGTCGGCCATCGTGGAGGACTCTCCGCTGTCGGTTGAGATTCCCGAGCAGCCAACCTGGGAGCCCAAGAACTACGAGAGCAAGTTCTTCGGCTCGATGACGATGCGAAAGGCGCTCTACGACTCGCGCAACATCCCCGCGGTAAAGGTCGGGCTTCGGATCGGCGAGGACGCGGTGGCCGACGAGGCCGCCAACATGGGCATCAGCACGAGGATCCCGCGGGTGCCCTCGATGTTCATCGGGTCCGCCGACGTGATCCCGATGGAGCTGATCGCTTCCTATGCGACCTTCGCCAACCTGGGCCTGGCGGTAGCGCCGATTGCCATTCTGCGGGTGGAGGACCGCGAGGGCCGCATCCTCTGGCAGCCCGAAATCACCCAGCGCGAGGTGATGGAACCGCAGCTCGCGTGGCTCGTTCTCGACGGACTGCGCGACGTGGTGCGCCGAGGAACCGCCGCCGGCTCGGTCGTGAGCCGAGGGGGGTTCAGGCTTCCCGCCGGGGGAAAGACCGGCACGACCAACGACGGCATGGACGTGTGGTTCATGGGGTTTACCAACGACCTGGTGACCGGGGTCTGGATGGGATTCGACAAGAAGACCGCGATCAAGAGCAATGCCGATGGTGGCCGGTTAGCCGCGCCGGCCTGGGCGGCAATGATGCGGGAGGTGTACGAGCGGCGACGACCGCCGCCGCCCTGGATCATGCCCGAGGGCATCATCGAGCTCGAGATCGACGAGCAGACCGGGTTTCTCGCGACGCCGTACTGTCCTCGCGATCAAGTGGTGCGGGAGTACTACTACCCGGGCACCGAGCCGACCCAGACGTGCCCGCTGCATAGCCCGTTTCGAGGGGATCGCTGACCGCCCTCCTGCGATCCCGCTGGGCCCTCCCGATCGATTCGCCACCGATTGAAAACGCCGCGATGCTGATCGGAGCCGATGGCCGGATCGAATGGATCGGTCCCGCTGCCGAGTGCCGAGTGCCGAGTGCCGAGCGCCGAGTGCCGAGCGCCGAGCCACTGGATCTGGGTGACGCGATCCTCCTCCCGGGCCTCGTCAATGTCCACACCCATCTCGAGCTGACCGGCTTTCCGGAGAGCGCCGATGCGGGTTCCGGCTTTGCCGCGTGGATCCGCGACATCCGGACTCGCAAGGAGGGCCGCACCCGCCAGGAGTATCGCGAAGCGGCGCGCGACGGTTTGCGGGAATGTTGGGCCGGTGGGGTGACCACGATCGCGGAGACCGGCGATTCGGGTGCGGTGCTCGAGGCGCTGGCCGAGCTTGGCGGCAGCGGGATCGTCTACCAGGAAGTGTTCGGTCCCCACCCGTCCCAGCTCGAGGAGAGCTTTGCCGGACTCCGGCGGCAGGTTGACGGGTTGCGAAAGTGCGCGAACGAGCGGGTTAGGGTCGGCGTGTCTCCCCACGCGCCGTACACCGTGAGCGGCCCGCTCTTTGCGCGGGTGGCCGGGTGGGCGAGGAGCGAGCGATTGCCGCTCGCGGTCCACCTAGCGGAATCCCGGGCGGAAGTGGAGTTCGTAACCCGCGGCACCGGGGCCTTCGCCGAGGCGTGGAAGGACCGCGGCATTCCGCCGCTCAGCGATCCCGCCCACCAGCCGCCCAGCCGCCCAGCGCCGAGTGCCGAGCGCCGAGTGCCGAGCGCCGAGTCCCGAGCGCCGAGTCC
This sequence comes from Gemmatimonadales bacterium, assembly GCA_052389555.1. Taxonomy (GTDB): domain Bacteria; phylum Gemmatimonadota; class Gemmatimonadetes; order Gemmatimonadales; family GWC2-71-9; genus JABFSM01. The sequence continues at coordinate 3,868 of JBQTHV010000194.1, forward strand.
CGTGTCCTGGCTCCACTCGCTCGGCGTCCTCGGCCCCGCGACGCTCTGTATCCACGCGGTCCAGGTGAACGATGGAGATGTCGAGCTGCTTCGGGATACCGGCTCAGCGGTTGCCCACTGCCCCGTATCCAACCAACGCCACGGCCATGGCCAGGCCCCGCTCGGTTCTCTGCGACGCGCGGGAGTCCGGGTAGGCCTGGGCACCGACTCGGTAGCGAGCGTGGGAGAGCTCGATCTGTTCCGAGAGATGCGAGCCGCACGCGATCTCGCCGGCCTGAGTGATGAAGAAGCCCTCAGCCTGGCCACCATCGAGGGTGCGCGTTCCCTCGGCCTGGACCGGGAGATCGGTACCCTCACACCCGGCAAATGGGCGGATGTGATCGCCGTCCGGCCACCCGCCGTCCGGCCGTCCGGCCGTCTGGCAACCGCGGTCGTTTCCTCCTTCCCAGCCGATGTCATCCTGACCATCCTCGGTGGCCGCGTGGTCCACCGGGCCTAACCTGCAGACCCCGACTCCCGACTCCCCGATTCCCCATTCCCCCGTCCCCATTCCCATTCCCTTGCTGTAGGCCGGGGTTTCCCCGTAGAATCCATCATGCGCTGCCTGGCCCTGAACGCTTCGTTCGAGCCCCTCACCATGGTACCCGTCAAGCGGGCGCTACGCCTGGTTATTGATGGGAAGGCGGAGATCGTCGAAGCGGAGGAGGGCGAGCCCATAAGAAGTCCGCGGCTCAGCATTCCCAAGCCCGCGATCATCCGTCTCGTCAAGTTCGTCCACGTTCCCCGCAAGTTCCGCCGCCAGGTCACCAACACGTTCCTCTTCGCGCGGGACGAGTACCGGTGCCAGTTCTGCCACCGGACTCACGCGCAACTCAGGCCGCGGGAGTGCCTGACCCGCGATCACCTGGTACCGCTTTCGCGTGGCGGGGACAACAGCTGGACCAACTGCGTGACGGCGTGCAGCGCCTGCAACACGAAGAAGGGGAACCGGCTGCCTGTGGAGTGCGGAATGCATCCGCTCCATGCGCCGGTCGAGCCTCACTTCGTCCATCTGGCGTGGGCGGTTCGCCGGCTCACCGCCAAGCAGGCGAAGTACATCAGGCTCTTCTACGGTGAGGCGGCTCTCCGCGCCATTCGGGCCGCCTAAGCCGCCTAAGCCGCCTAGGCCGCCTAGGCCGCCTCCGTTATCTCAGCTCGCCAGCGCCGGTCTCCGGGTCCCTGGAGCTACCAGGCCCAGCAAGTAGCGCAGCGTTGAGATAGAACGAGGCCACCGGTTCCTTCCGGGGGGATCCTGCCGAGTCTCAGGTCTGTTCTTGGGCAAGATCTGGGGAGAGGGAAGCAACCAGGGTCTCGTGTTTCCGAGTCCGACCTGGCGGGGCCGGACGGCGAGCTCCCAGAAGAATCGTTGCAGCCACACCGGCAGCGTCATCACGGCCGGATCGAACATCAGCGCGAACAGGTGGCGCTCCAGCACCGCCTCGATCCACCGGGATCGCGGGCGCGCTAGTGCATCGAGGATTTCCTGGGGCACCGGAAGTCGGGCGCCCGCCCGCGCGAGCCGCAGCGTCCAGTAGCAACAGCTCCCAAAGCGCGTGGCGCGCGCGAGCTCCAGAAACCGGACCCAGCTGAACGAAGGATCCGCCACCACCGCGTGCGCATCCGAGAACGTAGCCCAACCATGGCGCTGAAAGGTGTGCCCCCATCCGAAGTGGACGCAGGCGTGCAGCAGCAGATCTTCCAAGGTGGGCACTCGCACCGTGGTAGACCCGATTGGTACGGTGCGTGCCCGCTGGACAACGCCTGCCTCATCTACGCCCAAGAGACTGCTCCCCGGAAACTGGGACCGGTGCAACTCGAGCTCCAGGCCGATTCCCAGCGGGTCGCGTAAGGGGAGACAGTGGTGGTGCTCCCGATAAACCTCCTCCGGCAGGTCGTCCTGCATCGGCTTCCAGCCTGACTCCCGGCACAATCTCCACGCCTCGTCGGCTGAGCCGCTGACTACGAGCAAGTCCAGATCGCTCATCGTTCGTTCGAGCGGCTGGCCAGTGCCACCGACGAGGTGGGCCGCGCCCTTGAGGAGCATGACTTCGATGCCGTGGCGCCCCAGCAGCGAAACCACGCGTTCTAAGAGCTGCCGGACGTGCAGCAGACGAAACTCGTTGAGTACCGCCATGGACTGGAGTTTCGCCGCCTCGCGGGACGGAGTCAGGCCAGGGGTCTGACTCAGCCGCCGCCACAAGGTGGAGGTCGCGCGGGCTCGTAAGGCGAGCGACGTGAGGCGTTCCCAGTCGAACGGGCTTGAGGCCAGGCGCTGGAATCGCTCCTGCTCCAGATCCCCAGCGGGAGCGAGGAGCAGCAGCTCGACTTCCGTCGGCAGCTGCGTATCGGTAAGCATGCCCATCATCGCGACAATTCCTCGAAAACCCGCAAGTCCGCCCAGGGCTCGAATCGGGCCACGTAGCCGTCAGGGTCCGACAGCACGATATCCCCCAGCTCTACCCACGCGTGGGCGGTGAACTGATCCTGATGAAGCTGGACGCCGGCCCGGATGCGCGCACCGTGAATGCCGGCCCGATCCAGCAGTCGCACGAGGGCGAGGGATCGCACCAGGCACTTGGGCCGGAACAAACCATATCTGGTGGCGGTGCTCACTGCCAGTGCCCAGTCGCGCGCCTTCACAATATCTGCGTCCGTCGCCGACGGCGGGCGTGAGTTCACGACCTGAACCAGCGCACCGACGGGTCGATGGCGAAGCATATGCCTCGCCCGCAGGAGCTCCCCCTGAGCCCAGATGATCCGGTACACCCTGCGCAAGAAGAACACCGCGTCCCGGTTCCGTTACTGGCCTGCTCGGTCCGGTGCCAGCTGCTCAGTATGGTGCCACCTGAGCAGGTGGCCGACAACCTGGTCCAGGCGCGCGAGGTCGCGAGAGACGGCAAGCCGATAGACCGGCGTCTCCCGGCAAACCGCCAAGGCGCGCTCCAGCACATCGAACGTCTCCGATTTGCCCAGGAGCCTGGCGATCTTTCCTTGGGAGACCAGCGTGGCGGCAGCCCGAGTCATCGGGAGGCGATCCCGGACAACCGGCTCGGCGTAGCCTGGGGGCGCCGGATCGAGCCAATAGATCGCCGCAAGCGGGGTAGCAGACTGCATGAGTCGATCTCGGGGCAAATCTGCGACCACGTGCTTACCGAAGACGTCCCGACGTGTGGAGAGCCCTTCGTCCGCGAGATGCTCGGCTGAGTCGTCGCGTAACCTCAGAGTGTGAACTCCTGGGAGCGCCCTGACTGGCGGACCGGGTTGCAGGACCAGGAGATCGTCCGAAGCGAGTTGGGCACCCGCTCGAAGCAATCCGGAAGCCAGCGTGGACTTTCCGTACCCCTTCGGCCCGATGAATCCAACCACGCCATCCCGCAGCTTCATGGCGCTCCCGTGCAAGCAGATCCAGCCGCCGGCGTGGAGGGCCAGCGCCATGACCCTTCCGAGCATGTCGAGACGAACCGCCTCGATGTGCGCCCCCGGTCGCAAGAAGTACTGGATCACCCCGCCATCAGCGGAGATGTAGTAATTACCGGTACACTCGTGCTCCATCCGGTAGCCGGGCCCAACCCGGTAGACTCGGATTCGGCAGGGCTTCCGGATGGCTTCTGCTACGAGAACCTCTTCGTCTCTGACGGATGTCTTTGTTCCAGATTGCAACACCCATCTTGGTGACACGCCGGTCATGGATTCGAGCTCTGGAAGGGGTAGATCAGAGCCGAGACAATGTCCGAAGAGTTGGTAAGCGTTCACAGGCACCCGGAGCGGGGTCTAAAAACTTGACGATCGTCTACCCGGGGGCAGACGATCGCCGACGTGATTCGAACGACTTTCGAAGCTTATGGTGTGCTGCAGCTACGCCACAACAAACAGCGGCCAATTGGACACAGCCAAGACCGAATCCGGGATCGGGAATTCGCGACTAGCCCCCCTGGCGAGGCTGGGTGACGTCGGCCCTCCTGAGCTCAAGACGCGCAGGTGATGTCCACGCCCCGGAGAGTCAGACCGTCCGAGGAGCCGAAGTCCTTGTCGGTGCACGGCACTCCCTGGGTCGTCAGCTCTCGGAACGTCCCGAATCGCTGGAGAACTGGCTTCTCGTACATCGACTCCTCCCCTGGTGGAAACCCGTGTAACTTGCCCCGCCGCCAGTCTAAAGCACTTTTCATTCCGCGGGGCAAGCGGGCTGCTTGCTCCTGTTTTCGGAAGTCGAATTGGCACTCCCCTCGCACAAGATTGACACTTGGATCCAACCCTGTCAAGACTTGCGCCGGCGCCCCCGAGACCTACGGGATGATGAATTGAGCGGAATCGCAGGGCTGGTGACCCACCCTGGACCCGGTGACGCCCGGCTCATGGAGAAGATCCTCCATGCTCTCGGTCCCCGAGGCGCCGACCAGCGTGCCATGCATGCCGATCGCGCCGCCGCCCTAGGCGTCCAGCGTGCGGATTGGGAGCTCGGACCGGACCTGAGCGGCGGCGCGCTGGTGGTGCGCGATGGGGACCTGGTGGCGGTGGCCGACGCTTCCCTGTACTACCGCGGGGACCTCCTCAGGCGTCTGGAGCAAGCCGGAATCCGCCCCACGGGCCCCTCGTCCGGTCATCTCATCCTCGCGGCCTACCGGGCCTGGGGCGCCGAATGCGCGGCCCACCTGGAAGGTGATTTCGCCTTCATCCTGTGGGACGCGGCAGAGCGGCGTCTGCATTGCGCCCGGGACTTCTCCGGGCGCCGTCCGCTGTACTACGCCGTGTTAGGCAACGACTTCGTGGTCGCCTCCACGATCGCGGCCATCCGGGCCCATCCCCGATGCCCCGGTGCGCTCAACCTGGCGGTCCTCGCAGAAACCGCATCGGCCCTGGTCAGCTCGTCCCAGGGGACTTGCTACGCGGCTGTTTCCGCCTTGTCCCCGGGGATGAGCCTCACCTACCGGATCTGTGGCGCCGTCGACCTAACCCGGCAATGGGAGCCTCCCTCCAGGCTGGCCGCCGCGAGCCAGGCTGGCTCGCTCGAGGCCGGAGCCGAGGAGTTGCGGGCGTTACTGAGCTCGGCGGTAGCCGAACGGCTGCCCCGGACCGGACCAGCCGCCGTCTCGTTGAGCGGTGGTTGGGACTCGACCGCGGTTTACGGGATTGCGCAGCAGGTCCTCCACCCTCGCGAGTCCGCCGGCCTCGTGGCGGTCTCCATCAGCTATCCGGTGGGAGACCCGGGCCGGGAGGATGAGCTGATCCGGGCGGTGACCAGCCGGTGGAATGACGAACCGCGCTGGCTCGACATTGCGAGCATCCCGCTGTTTCAGCGGACGATCGAGGAGGCAGCGCTTCGGGATGAGCCGTTCTGCCATCCTTTCCAGCATTGGAATAGCGCCCTGGCGGCCGCCGGGCGCTTGGCGGGTGCGCGGGTTATGCTGGACGGATATGGCGGCGATCAGCTCTTTGCATCTTCGAATGTCTATCTTGCCGATTTGGTGCGCCAGGGGCGCTGGCGCGAGTTCCTTCGGGAGTGGCGGGTCGTGGCCGCCGGGCGCAGTCTGCCCACCCAGTTTCGATGGATAGTGCTTCCCCTGCTTCCTCCCTGGGCGTTCCAGCTCGCCGGTCTGTTTCGGGGACGCTCAATGCCGGGATATCTGCAGCGCGGGCCGGCGCCTTGGATCCGGCATGATTTCGTGCTGCGCTTTGACCTGGTCGGGAGGCAGGAAGCGTGGCATCCGCCCCGCCGGGGCAGCAGTTGTATTGAACAGGAGATGCAGCACTACCTCACGAGTCCGTTCTTCGCCGCGATCTGTGCCCAGGTGGCGAAGTTCGGTCTCGAGGCCGGAGTGGAGACCCGGTCCCCTTTGTACGACGCGAGGGTGATCGCCTTTGCCGCGAGCCGGCCGCGAGAGGAACGCAACTCGGCCGGCGATTCCAAGCGATTGTTGCGGCGGGCAGTGCAGGGCCTCGTGCCCGAAGAGGTGCTCGCCCCGCGGACTCGGAAGACCGGCACGACGAACAAGTATTTCGGGGACTCGATGCGGCGGGATTTTTCCGCGCTCGCCTCGGCGGCCTTCGGCAACCCGAAGCTTGCCGAGCTGGGGATTGTCGACGCCGCTTTGCTGCGTGACGCGGTCGAGGACTTTATGGCTGCCCGGGCCGATGCCGAAACGGCATCCCAGCTGTACTTCACGCTCCAAACGGAGCTATGGCTGCAATCGAAGTGACTTTACCCTTCGCGCGGACCCAGGGGAGAGGGGAAGGGATCGACCAGGTTATGGTCCTCAAGGTCCGCTAGCAGCTCGAGCACGTCGCGCCGGATGACCTCGGGGGTGACCTCAGTGTATTCCGACGCCATCTTGCTGACCAGCTGGTCCAGCGTCTCGCAGGTGGGAGGTAGAAGACGCCAGATGCGGCTTCCCACGGTGTTCAGACCGAGATACACCTCGTCTTCCGTGGAGAAGAGAAGTGCCCCTTCGGACAGCTCCTTGAAAATCACGCTGGCCTTCGGCTTGGGGAGCTTCAACCGATGGACTCCGGCGCGCAGGTACGGTCTGGGGAACCAGAAATAATACCTTGCCGACGCATCCACCGCCTGGACGGCTTCTTGAGTCCCGATCAGCGAGCCACAAAGGTCTCCGACCGCGCCTCCAGCCTCTGTTCCGGCAGCCCGGCGATCCTCAGCAGCAACCGGCGGAGCCACATTGCCACCGAGCTCGGCTCCGGAGTCTGCTGATTGGGCTCCACGCCTGAGAGGAAGCGCTCCAGCTCCTTCATGTCCTCATCCGACAGCGCGCTGATCGCCACGCTGACGTTGTAATAGAACGTACCGGTTCCCCGAGGCAGGACCTCAGGCTGGTAAATCGACCCGACGAAGCGGGCCAGCTCGTCGCGAGTGGGGAAGCGTTGCTCTCGCACTTCGGCTCGGAAGATCTGGGTGACTTTGTACACGTCCTGGAGCAGCTCGCGCTGGATGACCATGGACCATTCCGTCGCCCGCTGAAAATCGTCGAGCCATCCGGACCGTGACCGCCAGATCTCCAGCCGATACTGGAGCCGAATGGGAAAGGCCTGGTCCAGGTGTTCCGCCCAGGTGCGATCGGCGAGGAGGTTTCTCACCTGGATCCAGGGAGGCCGAGCCCCATTGGGCATCACGGTAGGAGAAAGCCTCACGGATAGACTGACCCCTTCCTGCTGTGCGGCTGCCGGCACTTGAAATCCCAAGAGCACGGCCATGCCTAGGATGGCGCCGAGCTGCCGTGCGCCGAGCGCCGGGCCAGGAATGCCGAGGGCCGAGCCAGGAATGCCGAGGGCCGAGCCGCCGAGCCGCCGAGCCGCCGAGAGACCCGCCATCAATACCGCTGCTGAAGTCGGACGGTGAAGGTCAGCGGCAGCCCCTTCGAGAGCGGCTGGGCGACATAGAACGCGAGCCCGCCGAAGTCGAGGCCCAGACCCACGTCGTAATCCCACTCGCGGAGCACCGGGATCCGGTTGTTGGGCACCCGTCCCGGCCCGTCGCCGGTCACCCAGGCCTTGCCCGCATCGCCGAACACCACGACATCAGGATCCTGGATGGCAAGGAGCCGCTGTACCGCGCTGAGGTAGGGATTGCTGGTCGGGATGGGCAGGCCGAGCCGGGCCCGGCTGCGGACCTCGAGCTGGACCGCGAGCAGGCGATCACACAGGGCCGGCGCGGCCGCCTCGGTGAAGGTGGCCGGCACGCAGCTCTGGCGGCGGAATTGGTAACCCGGCAGCAGGTCGGGGCCCCCCAGGGACATCCGGCGCTGGACCGGGAGGGGGTTGCCCGAGACCCAACCCGCCGCCAGCACCCGCGCACTGGTCCGGACCGAGGGATTCAGGCGGTCGTAGCGGCGCACATCGATCCTAACCCGCGAGGAGCTGTAGGGTCCCGGGGCGATCGGATCGCGTACCTCGACGGGTAAGGCGAGGGGCGACGCGTCGGTGCTCCGGCTCCGCTCCCAGTACCCCTGAATCCGCCAGCCAGCGCCGGCATTCAGACTGTCGTTCCGGGTATCCAGCTCGAGCCCGAGCCGCACGGTGAGGTAGTGGCCGTCATCGATCAGCGGGTTAGGGCGCCAGGCCTCGTTGCGGAACACCGACACCGGGTCGGCGGCGGGCACGCTGGCTTCGTGGTCGCGCCGAAGCGATCCCTGGAGGGTGAGCCACCGCGTGGCCGCGTAGCTCACGGAGCCGCCGAACCCGCGAGCCTGGTAGTAGTCCCGGTAGTCGCGCTGGAGCAGGAAGGCCGCCCAGCCCGCTTCGTTGCCGGAGAGCGGCTCCGGCTCGATCGGGACGATGCGCCGGGACGCCTGCGCGCCGACCGTGAGCCGGCGGTCCTCCCCGAACCGGAACTCCAACCGGCCGCGGTACCCGAAATCGGCGCGCCGGTCGGTCCGGTCGGGCGCGGTCCAGATGATCCCGCGGAAGTCGAGGCGAGCGTCGAGGTTGGGCAGTCCTTCGCGGGTTATGGTCGGACCCAGCACCAGCGGAAGTCCTTCCACCCGGTTGTAGGTCCCGCCGGTCTCCGCCGACAGGGTGGTCCGGAACCGGCCCGTGGTGAAGGTCCGCCGCGCGGCGAAATCCCTGAGGCTCCGGGGTGGAGGACGCGGGACCAGCAGACCGGCGTTGTTACGGACCAGTTGGGCTGACGCGCGGTACTCCCGCGGCGGGGGACCTTCGAGCCGGCCGCCCCGGTAGAGGACCCCGCCGCCGACTACCAGTACCTCCCCGCGCACCAGCCCGCCGGCATCGATGATCAGGTAGCCGTTGATCACGGTAACCTTGCCGATCAGCTCTCCCCCGACCCGGATGCTTCCCCCGAAGACGGCGACCGGACCGGTGAGGGTTCCCCCCCGAGGCAAGTGGAAGGGCCCGACCACTCGGGTTGTGAGCGAGTCGTTGTAGGCGGCAATGACTTCCTGCACCACCGCCTCGGGAAGCACGTTCGCCGAGTCGGGCTGGGTGGCCTCGGGGCGGATGACTTGCACGGTGTCCTGGGGGTACGCGGGTAGGACCCCGGCGCACAGGAGCACGGTGAGCGCGGTGAGACACCGGAGGGGGAATGGGGACCATTCCCCTTTCGCTTTTCGCTTGCTCATAGACCCAGCCTCTTCATCCGCCGATACAGATTCGCGCGGTCGGTCTGCAGGGCCCGCGCGGCTTCGGCCACGTTTCCGCTCGCGCGCTTGAGCGCCGCCTGAATCAGGGCGCGCTCATAATCGTCCAGCACGTTGGAGAGGGAGCGGCCGGCCAGGTCCGCGACCGAATACGTGGTGCCCGAATCGGTGGTGATGCTGGGCGCCTCGAATCGCCCCGCGCCGCTCCGGGGCAGCACCTGGCGGACCAGCGCCGCGTCCACTTCCTTGCCGCCCAGAATCGAGAGCCGCTCCACGATGTTCATGAGCTCCCGCACGTTGCCGGGCCAGTCATAGGAGGCGAGCTGGGCGATCGCCTCGGCGGTAAACTGCGCCGGTTGATAGGGCCTCACCCGGTCGGCGAGATGCCCGACCATCTCGGGGAGGTCTTCCAACCGGTCCCGGAGCGGTGCCAGCGTCATCGGGAAGACGTTGAGCCGGAAATAGAGGTCTTCCCGGAAGGTTCCCGCGGCCACTGCCTGCTCGAGCCGCTGGTTGGTCGCGGCGATCACCCGCACATCCACTCGCTGGGCCCGCTCGGCGCCGAGGCGCTGGATCTCGCCCGCTTCGAGACTGCGTAACAGTTTCGCCTGGGCCTCGAGGTTCAGATCACCGACTTCGTCGAGGAACAGCGTGCCCCCGTCGGCCAACTCGAATCGGCCCAGCCGCCGGTCGGTCGCTCCGGTAAAGGCGCCGCGCTCGTGCCCGAAGAGCTCTGATTCCACCAGGTCGCGGGGAATGGCGGCGCAGTTCACCGAGATGATGGGCCGCGAGGCGCGATGCGACGCCCGGTGGATCGCGTGCGCGACCAGCTCCTTGCCGGTCCCCGATTCGCCCATGATCAAGACGCGGGCGTCGGTAGGGGCCACCTGCGCAATCAGAGCCCGCACCTCCTTCATTTTGGCGCCCTTCCCTACCAGTTCCGCCTGCGGCCCGAGCTGGGCCCGGAGCGCCCGGGTCTCCGCGCGCGCGCGGGTTAACTCGAGCCCGCTTCGGATCGCCACCAGCACGGCTTCGGGCGTGAGCGGCTTCTCGAGGAACTGGAAGGCGCCGAGCTTGATCGCTTTCACGGCATCGGTGAGCTGGGCCTTCCCGCTCATCATGATGACCGGGGTCGAGGAATCGCGCTCCCGGAGCTGCTTCAGGGTCTCGAGCCCATCGGGTCCCGGCGGCATCTGGAGGTCGAGCAGGATCGCGTCGGGATGGACTTGGTCGAGCATCAGGAGGGCGGCGTTCCCGTTCGGGGCCTGTTCGGATTCGAGACCTTCGCCCTTGAGCAGGGCCGCCAGCATCCGGCGGATGTTCGCCTCGTCGTCCACGATTAGAACCCTGGGCTTCATCTAGTCCGTCTCCTCGTTACTCGGCGCTCGGCGCTCGGCGGTTCGAGGATCGGCCGAGTACCGAATGCCGAGTGCCGAGTACCGAATGCCGAGCCGCTCATGTCGCTCTTCTTCTCCGCTCCGCCACCCGCCGCTCCCCGAAGGGCGGCCGGCCGGGGGACGGAATGGCCTCTTCGGGTTTGGTGGGAAGCCGGACCGTGAAGGTGGCGCCGCCGCCTGCGGTCCCGGAGACTTCGATGGTGCCGTGATGGAACTCGATCGCCTGTTTCGCGATGGACAGTCCTAACCCGGTACCGCCCGCCTTATCCGTCACGTACGGCTCGAAGATCTGGGCCCGTCTCTCCGGCGATACTCCGGAACCGTGATCAACGATGCTCACGCGGACGACTTGCGACTCGGCGGCGACGACGACCTCGAGCGGCCCGGTCTCCCGTGCCGCTTCCACCGCGTTGCGAAGGATATTGTTGAACGCCCGGTGCAGCGGATCATAATGGCCCACGATGTGAGGAGCTTCGGGATCGATCGTGAGCCTGGGCAGCATGGTCGGAGGAACGCCGCCACGAATCACCTCGGCGAGCAACTCGCCTAGATCCACTTCGGCCGCGGGGCCTTCGGGGAGCCGGCCCAGGTTGGCGAACTCCCGCGCGAGATGCTCGAGCCGCGCGGTTTCGACCCGAAGTACTTCCAACGCCTCCTGCATCTCAGCCGTCGAGCCCTGGCCCCCGACCCCCGGCCCCTGGCCCCGTTCCAATTGCCCAACCGCGAATCGTATCGGCGTGAGCGGATTCTTCATCTCGTGCGCCACGCGCCGGGCGACTTCCCGGAACGCCCGGAGCCGCTCCGATTCGAGCTCGGCGGCGCGGCCCTGCTGAAGCGCGGCGGCGGTTTCCCGCAGGGCAGCCCGGAGCGTGGCAAACTCCGGCGCCCCCGACTCACCTGGTCCCTGGCCCCTGGTCCCTGGGCCTTCCGGAAGCGGTTCGTGCTTACCGATCCGCTCCATCCACCCCACCAGCTCATCGGCGGGCCGGCTGAGTTGGCGGGAAAGGGAGCGAGCGACCAGGACCGCGGCGTAAAGCAGGACGACCCCGAGCACCGACGCTGTAATGGCGAGACCGATGGCGAGGTAGCGGCTATAGTAGAAGCTGCGCTGGGACAGGATCAGTGACTTGTTGATGGAATCGACATGCGCCTGCATCGCATGGGCGACCTGCTCCGGCAGGCGAACCGAATCGCGCTCGAGGGACTCGAGGAGCGATTGTCCGGTGATCCGGATGGGTTCCAGGGCTGCCCGGCTCGAGCGGGCCGGGTTATAGCGGAGCACGGTAACGACCCAGCCGGCGGCCAGGATCGCCCCCGGAAGTGCCCCGAGGAGGATGAGCGCCAGCAGGATGCGGTTGCGGAACGCAAGCCGGCGGAAGAACTGAAACGGCACAGCCTAAGTCTAGCGTCGAGGACTATTGTTCTGCTTAGCTTCCGGCAACTTGCTTTGGATGGCGCGATTCTCGCACCAGGCGAACCCGATGACCACTCCCCCGGCCATGGCATCAGCGTCCCCCGAGCTTTCGATAGTCATCCCGGTGTACAACGAGGAGGAGACCCTCCCCGAGCTGGCCCGGCGGGTTACCGAAAGCCTGAGCCGGGCCGGACTGCGGTACGAAGTGATCTTCGTGAACGATGGGAGCCGGGATCAGTCCCCGAGCATCCTCAAGAGCCTCGCCGGCGGTGATCAGCGCATCAAGGTGATCAGCTTCTCTCGCAACTTCGGCCACCAGGCCGCCATGTATGCCGGGCTCAGGCGGGCCACCGGGAAGGCGGTGGTGCTCATGGACGGGGATCTCCAGGATCCCCCTGAAGTGGTCCCCCGGCTGGTCGAGCGCTGGCGCGAAGGATTCCAGGTGGTGCACGCGATCCGAACCAAGCGAAAGGAAAGCCTGTTGCTCAGAGCAGCCTATCGCGGGTACTACCGGCTGCTCCGCCGAATGTCCTACGTGGATATCGCGCTCGATTCCGGCGACTTCTCGCTGATGGACCGCCGAGTCGTGGACCTTCTGGCCGCGATGCCGGAGCGGAACAAATTTCTGCGCGGGCTCCGGAGCTGGGTCGGTTTCCGCCAGACCGAGGTGGTATATGAACGCGACCCGCGGTTCGCCGGGGTGCCCAAATACACCCTTCCCAAGCTGATCAAGCTCGCGCTGGACGGGATGATCTCGTACTCTTACGTCCCGCTTCGGCTCTCGTACTGGTTCGGGTTCGGGGTCGCCTTCCTCAGTTTCCTGCTGGCGCTGATCTACTTTGCCCAGCGGATTCTTTCGGATCAGCCGATACCGCGGGGATTCACCACTCTCGCGATTCTCATCCTCTTCCTGGGCGGGGTACAGCTCCTGGCGCTGGGACTGCTCGGTGAGTATATCGGGCGGATCTACGATGAAGTGAAGCGCCGGCCCCA
>JBQTHV010000195.1:0-8097 GCA_052389555.1 Gemmatimonadales bacterium
CTGAAGCGGGTAACCTGATTCAGGCTGACTAGGTACGGAGGTCCCAAAGCGACGGGGGCAGGAGATCGCTCCCCTGCCCCCCAGGTACCTCACGTCCGGTCTCTACTTCCTGGTGGTGTCCGCCGGCATCATCGCCGACATGTCGGCCGCCCCGAGCGAATTCATCATCTTCCACTCAGTGCCTTGCTTCACCATGGCAGCCATCCACGACCCCTTGCTCGGCATAGGGGGCATGGCCGGGCTGGTCTGCCAGGTCCCACCGGCCACGGCGTGATTCGCGTCGATCCAGCGGATGTAGTCCGTGGTGGCAGTCATGGACATCGTCATGCCGGCAGGCATCGTAGCAAACATCTGCCTGACTGCTTCCTCGAACCCGGCGCGTCCCTGGGTGCGCTTCCCGGTCGGGTCAACATCTTCGTAGTCGTCGGTCACCAGGGCGCCAAGTGCCGCGGCGTCCTTCGCGCCATAGGCGGCGACATACTTATCGGCCATCGCGCGGATGGCTGCCTCGTCCTCGGCGGTTCCGGTGGCCGCCGGGGGGGCTGCGCAGGCGGCGAGAGCCGACACAGCCAGGGAGGCTAACGAGGCGAAGAAACGGGTACGCACGGCAAGCTCCTTAGGGCGGGTTGAGGGTCCCAATAGGTGCTCCCGGGCGCGGGTTGTCAAGCGCCGCAGGTCTCCTACACCTTCACCATTTTCCATCTCCCTCGGGTGAAGAGCCACAGGGTGAATAATCCGACCGACGTCTCGGAGATGAAGATCGCCCAGAACACTCCCTTGGTCTCGAGGCCAACGGTGTTCGCCATGAGGTACGCGAGCGGAATCTGAAACAGCCAGAAGAAGACCAGGTTGATCTTGGTGGGGGTCATGGTGTCGCCCGCCCCGTTGAACGCTTGCACGGACACCATCCACCAGGCGTAGACGAAATAGGAGTACGAGACGATGGTCAGCCACTGCGCTCCGATGGCCACCACGCCCGGATCATCGGTGAAGATGCCGACCAACCCGTCGCTGAAGAGGAAGTACCCGATCGCCACTCCAATCAGGAACAGCATGTTCCAGAACCCGGTGACCCAAACCGCCCGCTCCGCCCGATCGGGCTTCTGCGCACCCAGGTTCTGCCCCACCAGGGTGGCCACGGCGTTCGACATCCCCCACGCCGGCATCAGGCTGAACATCATGATGCGCAGCGCGATCGTCGCGCCGGCAACCGCCTGGCTCCCGAAGGTCGCAATAATACGCATCACGAAGATCCACGACGTCATCCCTACGATCATCTGCCCCACCCCACCCAACGAGGTCCGCGCGATGCTCGCGATGGTCTGCCAGTGCACCACCAGGTGGGCGCGAAGGAGACGGAGGTGCCTGCCGCCTCTGAACAGCAGGTAGATCTGCGTCAGGACACCGACCCCGCGGCCCACGTTCGTCGCGATGGCGGCCCCTTCGATACCGAGCGCGGGGAACGGGCCGAGGCCCAGGATGAGTACCGGATCGAGCACGATGTTGCAGGCGTTGGCAATCCAGAGCACCCACATCGCCTGGGCGGGATCGCCGGCGCCGCGGAAGATCGCGTTGATCACGAAGAGCAGCATGATCACCGCGTTCCCGCCCAGCATCCACTGGGTGTATCGATAGCCGTGGCTGAGCGCCCATTGGTCGGCGCCCATGACCGCCAGCAGGTCTTTCGCGAAGAAGATGCCGGCCAGCGCAAAGGGCACCGAGGCGAGCGCTGCGATGAGGATTGCTTGGACCGCAGTGACGGCGGCCTCGTTGCGCTGCTTCTCCCCGATGCGCCGCGCGACAATCGCGGTCACCCCCATCGCGAGACCGATGCCGATCGAATACAGGAGGAAGAGATAGGTCTCCGTCAGCCCGACCGTCGCGACCGCGGACGGGCCGAGCGAGCCCACGAAGTAGATGTCCACCACCGCGAAGGTGGACTCCATGACGAGCTCGAGAATCATGGGGACTGCCAGCAGGAACACCGCTCGGCCGATGCCGATCTGGGTGTAATCGGTCTCCGACCCGCGAATCGCCTTCTTGAGTCCTCCCCAGAGAGACTCGGAAGGCAACTCGGCGACTTGCGGCCCCACCATGCGATCGAACTCGGTCTTGCCCCGTGACAACGGTTCCTCCCTCACTTCACCGTCCGACAGAGATGTGCGACAATGTCGCCCATGTCGCCAGGGTGGACGGAGTCAACGATCCCCCAGACCGGTCGTCAAGCGGTACATTTCTGACACTCCCCCAAACGAGGTTCCGAATGCACTTCAGGCCAGCCCTCTCCTTCGCGGCGCTTGCGCTTGCGGTGGGTTCGACCGCATCCGCCCAGCACGCCGGCCACCTCGGCAAGCTCGGCACTGTAGTCTTTCCGAACTCAGGGAAGCCGGCCCGCCCAGGCTCTT
Organism: Gemmatimonadales bacterium; assembly: GCA_052389555.1. Taxonomy (GTDB): domain Bacteria; phylum Gemmatimonadota; class Gemmatimonadetes; order Gemmatimonadales; family GWC2-71-9; genus JABFSM01. The sequence continues at coordinate 2,406 of JBQTHV010000195.1, forward strand.
TTCCTCCGCGGGCTAGCCCTGCTCCACAGTTTCGAGTATCGGCGGGCAGGTCAAGCCTTCCGCGAGGCCCAGGCGAGCGACCCCGCGTTCGCTCTGGCCTATTGGGGCGAGGCACTGACCTACAGCCACGTGCTCTGGCGTGAAGAGAACCTCACCGCTTCGCGCGCGGCCTTGCGCCGGCTCGCTCCTACGCCGGCCGAACGATTGGCCCGAGCGGGAACCGAGCGGGAGCGGTCCTTCGGAGCGGCGGTAGAGGCCTTCTATGCCGACGCACCGTTTCCGGATCGGGGGCGCGCCTACGCCGACGCAATTCGCCGCCGTGCCCGGGCCGCGCCGGACGACCCGGAGGCGGCCGCCTTCGCGGCACATTCGATCATGCTGGCCGCCAATTTCGGCGGGCCAGGTCGAGACAGCCTAACCCGCGAGGCGATTGCGCTCGCGCAGCGGGTCGCCCAGGCCAATCCCGATCATCCCGGCGCCGTCCATTACCTGATCCACCTCTATGACACGCCCGGCCTGGCCGCTCAGGGGTTCGAGTTCGCCCGGGCCTGCGACCGGATCGCCCCCGCGGCCGAGCACGCACTTCACATGCCGTCGCACATCTACCTCCAGCTCGGCCTGTGGGAGGATGTGGTGCACTCGAACGAGCGCGCCTGGGCCGCCTCGCGGGCCGAGGCGGGCCGGGCCGACTGGCACGCCTTCGCCTGGCTGCAATCCGGCTACCTCCAGCAGGGTCGTTGGGCCGAAGCACGAGGACTCATCGATACGGCCCTCGCCCTAACCCGCGACGAGCGCTCGTCTGGTTCCTACGCCGACGCCCGATACATCCAGGCTCGCCTGGAGTTCCAGTACGCCGCCGAAACCGGCAGGTGGGAGCGAACGGTGGCGATCCCCCGTCCTAGCACCGGACCGATGTCGGACCGGGAGCGGGGATTCAGCCTCTTTGCCCGGTACTGGCAAGCGATCGACGCCGCCCAGCGCGGCGATCCAGGGCTCCCGGGCATAGCGGCTCCCTTCCTCGCGATCGCCGATTCGGTCAGGGCCGGCACCTTCGGCCCCGAAGGCTCGACCGTCCAGGCGAGCACACGCGCTTGTGATCCGGTCGCTCGTCGCTCGGGTGAGGGGTGACCGGGCCGACTACCTCCAATCGCTGAAGGCGGCGTCCGAGCTCGAACGCCGACTCACCGCCTTCGTGGGACCCCCCGAGCGGGTGTTCGCGCTTGAGCTCCTGGGCGAGGAGCTGATCGCCGACGGGCGTGCAGCGGAGGCAGTGACGGTTTATGCCGATGTGCTGAAGCTCTGCCCCAATCGCTCACGGGCGTTGCTCGGCCTAACCCGCGCCAAGACCGCGGCAGGCGATCCAGCCGGGGCGGCCGAGGCCATGACGGGATTGCTGGCCAATTGGCAACGCGCCGATCCCGAAGCCCGGGCTACCCTGAAGCGGGGACCCTAACGCCTCGAGCAGCCTCGAGGCAATCACCGAACCCGAACGGCTACCCTCATCGTTCTGGGTGGCTGGCCCCGGCCTGTCGTCACGATCTCGAGCACGAGATCGCCCGGGATGGCAGGCGCATACTCGAAGTCCCAGGTCTCGCCTGCTCCCATGGCCACCCGGGCCGGACGGACCGTCGCCTGATGCGAGGGTAGTTCGGCCCCGTCCTTCCCGATGGCGCGCCAGCTTGCTAACCCGGTGTCGGCCAGGAGTCGGACTGCCTTGAATTCGCTCGGCGCGATGTCGATGAAGCGGAGGCGATAGGTTACGCCCACGCGCAGCTCGATGGGACGAGGGGAGGTCTCTCCATTCAGACTGGCTGGCGAGGTCGCTCCCAGGCCGCTTGTCCCCATGAGCAAGACGCGATCGGTTGCCGGATCCGGCTTTTGACCGGGCGCTACGACGAGAAGCGCCCCATACAGTCCAGCGCCAAGCTGCTGGATCTCGTTGTGGTGAGTGTGATAGATGAACGTGCCGGCGCGATCCGGTGTCATCCGAACGATAAAGGAGTCGCCGGGTGCGATCGAGGGCGCCACGCCGGCCTGCGGGTGACCCCCGCCGATGCCGCCGCTCCATCCGCCAACCCCGTCGAAGTAGCTTTCCAGCTCGATCCCGTGCCAGTGCACTGACGCCGGAACCCGAGCCCGATTCAGGACGGTGATCGCCACCGGCTCGCCCCGGGTTAGGACAATCGTGGAGCCGGGCACGCGCATCGAATCGGGCGCCGGCTTCCGGCTTCCTTCCTGCAAGACGAAGGAATAAGCGCTCGAATCCCCGAACACGCCCCGCGTTTCCGTCACGAATAGGCGCAGCGAGCGGCGGGGCGGCTCCACCCGCCTGGCTGCCTGACCGGGGCGCGGCCGCACCGTGATGCCGAGCACCAGGCCTGACATGTGCTGGAGCGCGTGGTCCGGGTGCGAGGTGTCGGCCTTGACGACGAATCGCGACGCAGGATCCATCCTCCCGGCGATGTGTTCCACCAGGTGACAATGAAAGAGCCAGTTACCAGGGGAGTGGGGTGACCACGTCATGGCCATGGAGGTCCCCGGCCTGAGGGGCTCTGTCACCGCGAGTCGCCGCTGATTCGAAGTGTAGGTCGTATCGCGAAGAGGGGTCCCGCGGGCTTCAACCTGAAAGTAGAAACCGTGGAGGTGCATCGGATGGGCCCGGCGGGTCGCATTGATGACCCGCCAGTGGACGGGTATCGCCCACGGAATGCGCCAGGCGCTCGGTGTGGGGCCACGCCAGCCCGTTGAAGACCAGCGTCTCCTCACGCTGCTGCACGGGCGTGCCCGGCGGCTTCTCCCTCGCCTGCCACAGGCCCATTACCCAGATGCGATCGGTCGGCTCGCGCCCGGAGGTCGCGGTCGTGTCGACGACGATGGCGCCAGAAAGCTGCCCATCGACCAGTTGGCCAATGGTGAACGTGTCGACCGTAGTCCGTCCCCAATACAGGTAGGTCCCCGGTGCCCCGGCGCGCATCCGGAGTTGTCGGGTTTCGCCGGGCGAGATCATCACGCTATCCAGCGCAGTCGCCGGTCGATCTTGGAGGCCGTAAACGCGCAAGACCTGGGGCAGCGCATTCCGGATCGCAATCCGGATATCGGTGCCGACCGGGACACGGATGAGAGGTCCCGGGATCTCCGGCGCACCGCCCTCCTCCGCGAAGGCATAGACTAGAGCTTCGGGACCTCGCTGCATCTCGGGCCGCCAGCGGGACGGGCGGGCAATCATGCGCAGGTCGAGCAGGTTGCCTCGAAGCTGTCCGGCGGCACGACGATTGTCGTTCGGCCCGGCCTGCAGCGTATCCACCGGTTTGCCTAGTGCCGGGTCGGCCCGCAGGCTCGCGACAACGGCATCCGCCCATCCGGCACCGATGGCCAGGAGCACAACGCCGACCGGTGGCAAGATCCGATGCATCAGTCTCCGCCTTTCCAGTTCACCCACATTAGGCATTTGATGAGAAGCTCGCAAGGGTGTGCGGACCTTACCGTTCCGCAAAATCCGCCTTATCCTATCCGTTCGTGCGCCGCTTTGCTTGCCTACTTATTGCACTCGGGTGGTTGACCTCATCGGCGCCTGCCCAGGTGCTGGACCACCGCGCGCTGCTCGCCCGCCAGACCTGGTGGGACAATCGCGATTTCGATTGGTACTCGACCCGCATCCCGGCGTTCGAGTCTCCCGATTCCGCCATCGACGCCACCTACTACTACCGCTGGGAGCTGGTCACCAAGCACCTCACCTACGGCTCTCCCGAAACGGGATACACCTTCACCGAGTTCATCGATCGGCCCTTCTGGTCGGGCGCATACGGGGCCATCAGCTGCCCGCTCGGCCACCAGGTGGAGGAGATCCGCTGGCTCGATGATCCCAGGATCATCGAGGACTTTGCCCGCTACTGGTTCGAAACCCCAGGCGCCGAGCCGCGGAGCTACAGCAACCGGTACGGCGCAGCGATCTGGGGGACCTACGAAGTCCGGGCCGACACCGGCTTTCTCCGTCGGATGCTCCCGCACCAGAAGCGCCAGTACGCCGGATGGATGGCGGAGCATTGGGATTCCACTCACCGCATGTTCCGCTGGGACGGTTTGCACGACGGGATGGAACGCAACATCAACAGCCGGCAGACCGACGACATCGATGCCGGCGCCGAGGGCTATCGTCCAACCCTCAACACCTACCTGGTCGCGGACGCCCGGGCGATTGCGCGTGCCTCGGCCCTGTTCGGGGACACCGCCGGCGCCCGGGAATACTCGGGTCGAGCCGACGAGTTGCGCCAGCGGGTGCAGGAAGAACTGTGGGACGAACGGCGCACCTTCTTCCTGCATCAGTCCGCCCGGGACGAGAAGGACGGCGTCCGCGCCCTAACCCGCACCTACGAGAGCGGGAAGTACGCCGGCAATCCCCACGGCCGGGAGCTGATCGGCTACGTTCCCTGGCAGTTTCATCTGCCCGAGCCCAACCGGGGGTACGAGCGGGCCTGGCAGTTTCTGATGGATACTGCGTACTTCCGAGCGCTCTTCGGCCCGTTGACCACCGAGCGCCACGATCCTCAGTTCTACATCTCGCCCCGCTGCTGCTGGTGGAGCGGCAACTCGTGGCCCTACGCCACAACTCAGACCCTGGTCGCACTGGCCAACCTGCTCAACGACTACCGGCAGGACCTCCTGAGCGCTCGAGACTGGATGGCGCTCTTCTCCACCTACACCCGCACCCACCGCAAGGATGGCCGCCCCTACATTGCCGAAGCCGCCAACCCCGACAACGGGTCGTGGGAAGGTCACGATATGCCCTATCACAGCGAGCACTACTTCCATTCCGGTTACGTGAACCTCGTCATCACCGGACTGGTCGGGTTGCGGCCGCGAGCCGATGACAGTCTGGAGGTGAACCCACTGGCCCCCGAGGAGTGGCCCTGGTTCGCGCTCGATGGGGTGCGGTACCATGGCCGGCGCGTTACCGTGGTGTGGGATAGGGATGGCAGCCGGTATGGGCGCGGCCCCGGCCTGGTGCTCCTGGCCGACGGCCGGGAGGTCGCCCGGGCCCCCGGGTTAGGCAGGCTCATCCCCTACGTGGGTCCGCCTCGCTGCCCGGGGTACCCGCTCCGGCTGGTCAACTTCGCGGTCAACAACGGCCGCGCGGCGTATCCCTGGGTCGACGTCTCGTTCGCGGCGCCGGAACATCCGCCGACCTATCTGGTGGACGGCAACTACTGGTATCACCCCACGCCGCCCAACCGCTGGACCACGATCGGCAGCCCCAACCGCCAGGACACCGTCATGCTCGATTTCGGCCTTGCCCGCCGGATCGAGCGGGTGACCCTGTACTGGCTGGACGACGGGCCGGCCGGCCCGGTCCGGCCGCCGGCGCGCTACGAGCTGCAGGTACGGCAGCGGGGTCGCTGGCGGAATGTCCCAGGGCGGCGGCCCAACCCGGCGCTCCCCGAGGGACGCCGCGCCAACCAGGTGTCGTTCCGGCTACTCGATGCCGCGCGGGTTAGGGAAATTGCCGTTCCTCGCGACGGCGCGGCCGTGGGGTTATCGGAGATCGAAGTGTGGGGGACGGGCCGGTTGCCCCTGGAGCAACCCACCGCCCGGCCCCGCGATCTCGCCTTCAACCCCGGGAATGCGCCATATCCCCGGGTGTCGGCCTCGTTCACCGGCCCGGCCGATCGGGTCGAGCAGGTGAACGATCTCCAGG
>JBQTHV010000196.1:0-2605 GCA_052389555.1 Gemmatimonadales bacterium
CCGCCGCGAGGTAATCCATCTCGCGCGGCGAAGCGGCGGGCTTGCGCTTCGATTCGGCGAGGGTCGCCTGGGCCCGCTCGGCCCACTCTCGCGAAGGGCCCTGCCCGGCGATGGGATTCCCCATCAGCACCGACCCAATGCCCCAGTGCGCGATGAGGCAGCTGGAGTCGCGGGTTAGGATCTCCCGAAAGGCGCGCTCGCCGGGACCGTAGCGAAAGGAATGCAGCATGGCGATGGCGCTCTGGAGCTGTTCCTGCACGGCGGGACCGCACGAGTTCTTGAACTCGACCGAGCCGAGTCGTTCGGGATGCTGGGCTGGAAGGGGACTGGAAAGAGCGAGAAGGGCGAGGCAGGAACGGTATCGCATGGGTCACCTCCTGACCAGCGGGAAAATAGCGCGGTCAGGAACCGATGGCGACCTCGCCTCTAGGGAGGCGGAGCGGCGAACCTGATCTCGAGCGAGATGCGATAGTCGTCCTGGCCGATCGGCGTCTGGGTGAGCCGGCGGGGCGACACCGCGGCAATCAGCAGCCTGAGTCCGGCAAAGACGGATGGCTGCTCGGTATTCACCACGACCTCTGACTCTTGCGCGTTAGGGTGGACGACCCTGAAGCGCACCACGACCCTTCCCTGCCACACGCAGATGGCGTCCTCGGGGCATCGCGAATCCTCTACCACTTCTTCCAGCACGAGCCTTAGCCCGTGCTCCGGAAGCCGGGCCTCTTCGCCGACCTCGAGGGTGACGGTCGCGGGAAGCTCGCTGACGGTGGTGACGCCGTCGCAGCCGGCGGCCAGAAGGCCGGCCGCGAGCCAGAGCGACTGCCGGAATCTCATTTCGTTTGGATGACAATCACTCCGTGCCGGCCCTGTTCGCCGTAGAGCCGCAGCGCCATCGCCCCTTTGAAGACCTCGACCGACTGGATGACCGATTTGTCCAGTTCACGGAGACTGTTCAACCCAACCTGCCGGCCATTGACGAACACCAGTGGTTGCTCTTGGCCTGCCGGAGCGGCGCCGAGCACGAGAGGCTGGACCGCGGGTCCGGCGAGGGGACGCCTCTCGCAGGCCAGGAGTGCTCCGGCGAAACAGACAGTGCCGATGAGGTGGGACGGCTTCACGAGACCTCCATCTTGGGTGGCCAGGCGCCACCGAGCAAGGAGCATTCCTACAGGTCGCGCTGGCGTAATTGCTGGCCAGCCGAGCCTTTGCGACGTCACCGATGCATACTCCGAGCTATCGGCGACATCAAGGACGTGTCGTTTCGACACGCTGGGGAAGCCGATTCTCGCGCAGCGGTTCGAACGGTACATTTAGGGGGAGTCCCTCGCAGTGTCACCGAATGAGGACTCCACCACGGTCATGAAGGTCTTCATTTCTTATCGGCGGGAAGACAGCGCCCACCTTGCAGATCGGATCTACGATCGGCTGTCGCACAGTTTCGGAACGGCGAGCGTGTTCAAGGACGTCGTCGATATCCCGCTCGGCGCCGATTTTCGCAAGTTCATCCTCGATACAATCTCAGCCTGCACCGCCCTGATCGCAGTCATCGGCAGGCACTGGATCTCCGGCGCCGCCGGCCGGCCACGGCTCTTCGATGACGACGACATGGTCTGCTTTGAGATCGCGACCGCGCTGGGAGAGGAGAAGAGCGTCATTCCGGTGCTCGCCGCAGGGGTCTCGATGCCTCTAGAGGGTGATCTTCCAGAACGACTGTCGCAGCTCCCCAAACGAAATGCCCTCGTAGTGCGCCCCGATCCGGATTTTCACCGGGACATGGACCGTGTGGTGGCGGCGCTCGCAGGCGAGCCCGCAGGCGGCACAGCGGAACCGCACCGGTCCTGGTTCCGACGCCCAGGGACCGACGCCGCCGAGCTGCGCGACCTGCACCGATACTGCCGGGGCTGGTATGACTCGCTGGTCAAGACCCGCGCCCGGATCGCCGCTGCCGAAAGCGATGCGAAAGCCGCCCAGCTCGCCTACGAATATGTTAACACGCGGAAGTATCTTCCCAAGATCGTCGCCATTCGCGATGCGTTTTCGGTGCGGGAGGACCTGGCTCAAGTGGTGGCGGGGATCAACGCGTTTCTGGATCTCCTGACCACGGCGCGTCAGGAGCAAGAGACGAAGGCCAGGTGGTCCGCTCAGCTCGACTCGCTATTCGGCCAGCGATCTTCTCCTGCCCTGAACAATCCCCTGGCCTGTCGGCCGAGTTGGGTGACCGGGATTCCGCGAGGGGGATGGAACCTACAGGATGAGGCCCTGCTACCGCTCCAGCGGTGCCTCGATAACATCACCGCTCTGGTGCAGGAGCGGCTTTCCGGGCCTGCTTGAATCTCCCGGGTGCGGGCTAGCGCACGAGCAGTTGGCGCCGGAGCTGTTTCAGCTTGCGCCGCACCGAGCCGTCCAGCACCCGGTCCCCCACCCGGACCATCGCGCCGCCCAGGATCTCCGGCTCGACCGCGAACCCAGCCACCACGTCCTTGCCCAGCGCGGCGGAGAGGGTTTCGGAAATCCGCTGCTGGAGCTCGGGGTCGGGCTCCCGCGCGAGCGTGACGCCGACCCTAACCCGGTTGTACTTGATATCGAGGAGCTGGCCGTACTGATC
>JBQTHV010000197.1:0-13673 GCA_052389555.1 Gemmatimonadales bacterium
CGGCCGCCGGTCTGCTTCTTGTGCTTGCCCTGCCCTTCCGCGGTCCCCCGGAAGGTCTCCCGGTAGGCGACTTTGGGCCGGACCAGCTCGGCATGGACCCCGAACTTGCGGGTTAGGCGGCCCAGGATGATCTCGAAGTGGCGCTCGCCCATCCCCCGGATGAGGGTCTGGCCCAGCTCGCCGCTGTACTCGAAGTTGAAGGTCGGGTCCTCCTCGTGCAGCTTGTGGAGACCGGCGGAGAGCTTGTCCTCCTCTCCCCGCTGCTTCACCACCACGGCCGAGATCGCTTCCGGCTCGGGGAAGGTGAGCCGCGGCAGGCGGACCGGCTGGTCCTTCCGGCAGAAGGTGTCGCCGGTGTGGGTGTCCTTGAGCTTCGCCACCGAGCCGATGTCACCGGCATGCAGCTCGGCAACCTCGTGGCGCTCCTTGCCCTGCTGGACCGACAGGTGATTCAGCTTCTCGGCGACCCCGTGCTCGGCATTCCAGACCTCGTCACCGTTCCTGAGCGTGCCAGTGTAGAGCCGGAACAGGGTCACGTCGCCCACGTGCGGCTCGGAGATGGTCTTGAAGGCCCGGCCCACCAGCGGCGTCTTGGCCGGGGGCTCGAGCTCGGCCGGGGAGGGGCACAGCTCGACCAGCTCGGTGAGCAGGGCCCGGACCCCGTGCTGGAGCTCGCCGCTGCCGCAGAGCAGGGGGACAATCTCGCCGGCCCGCATCGCCTGCTTCATCGCGGGCACCATCTCCTCGCGGGTTAGGGCTTCGCCGCCCAGATACTTCTCCAACAGGGTATCGTCGGTGGCGGCCACCGCCTCGGTGAGCTGGTCGGTGTACTTGGCGGCGAGGGCCTCATACTCGGCCGGGATCGGCGCTTCCTCGTACTCGCCGATCTTGGAACCGGCCTTGAAAAGCTGGCAGGTGCGGGTGAGCAGGTTGATGATGCCGCGGAACTGGAAGCCGTCGCCCACCGGAATCTCGATGGGAAGCACCTTGGCGGTGAGCCGCTCGCGGATGCCGCTGAAGACCCGCTCGAAATCCGCATGCTCCTTGTCCATTCCCGAGACGAACAGGAGCCGGGGCAGGTGGCGCTGGTCGCAGGCGTCCCAGCATCGCTCGGTGCCGACCTCGACTCCGCTCACGCCCGACAGGACCACCACCGCCGCGTCCGCCACCGCCAGGCCACAGATCACCTCGCCGAAGAAATCGAGATACCCCGGGGTATCGAGCAAGTTGAGCTTGACGTTCTGCCACTCGGCGTAACCCAGGCCGAGCGAGATGGAATGCTTGCGTTCGATTTCGTCGGGGGAAGTATCCGTCAGGGTACTGCCTTCTTTGATGGAACCGTGCCGGCGGCTGGAGCCGGACACGAACGCGAGCGCATCAACGAGGGTGGTCTTCCCACTCGCGCCGTGGCCTACGAAGGCCACGTTCCGGATTGCCTCAGGGCCGTAGATCTTCACACGCCTCCTTACGGTTAGGGGCTCCCGATTGTGCCTCGGGAATCGGGGAATGTCAAATAGCCCGGCACCCCTCGTACTTGCGCTGAAACCGGCCACTCCGTAAGCTTGTGCCGTCTGGCCTCCTGCATGGGGGGCCTGGCCTTGGCGGATGGAGGTCGGCTCCATCAGTTGAAGGCGCCACCCGCAACCTGCGGGGAGGCGCCTTTTGTCTTTTCGCCCCTCCCCGCCGAACTACGCAGACAATCCCAACTCCGGCCCCCGGGGGCGTGCATCATGCGAAAGGGTAACGGCAGAACCCAGGTCCTCGACCAGGCAGACGAGACCCACCTAGACCGCCGCGATCTCCTCGCCGCCCTGCTCCGAATGAGGCAGGGCGATTTCACGGTCCGACTCCCCGGTTCTTTCGCAGGGATTGACGGCAAGATCGCCGACGCTTTCAACGAGATCGTGGGCGCCAACGAGCGGATGGCCGTCGAACTCCGCCGGGTGGGCCACGTGGTCGGCAAGCAGGGCAAGCCCCGCGAGCGAGTCCGGTTCGACCACTCCCGGGGCTCCTGGGGCGAAATGCAGATGTCCATCAACACGCTGATCGACGACCTGCTCCGCCCCACCACCGAGGTCACCCGCGCGATCAGCGCGGTGGCGCAAGGAAACCTCAACCAGACCGTCCTGCTCGACGTCGAAGGCCGGCCGCTCGAGGGCGAGTTCCTCCGCTCCGCCGCCATCGTCAACACGATGATCCAGCAGCTCGGCGTGTTCACCTCGGAAGTGACCCGGGTGGCCCGCGAGGTCGGCTCCGAAGGCAAGCTGGGCGGGCAGGCGCAAGTGCCGGGGGTGAGCGGGGTCTGGAAGGATCTCACCGAGAGCGTCAACTCGATGGCCAGCAACCTCACCGCCCAGGTGCGCAACATCTCGGACGTAACGATCGCCGTGGCGAGCGGCGACCTCTCCCGCAAGATCACCGTCGACGTGCGGGGCGAGATCCTCCAGCTTAAGGAAGCGATCAATACGATGGTGGATCAGCTCCGCTCCTTCGCCTCCGAGGTCACCCGCGTCGCACGCGAGGTCGGCACCGATGGCAAGCTCGGCGGACAGGCAGTGGTCCCCGGCGTCGCCGGTACCTGGAAGGATCTGACCGACAGCGTGAACGCCATGGCCAGCAACCTGACCGGCCAGGTCCGCAACATCGCGGAGGTGACGACCGCAGTCGCCCGGGGCGACCTCTCTCGCAAGATCACCGTCGACGTGAAAGGGGAAGTGCTCGAGCTCAAGAACACCATCAATACGATGGTCGATCAGCTCAATATCTTCGCCGGCGAAGTGACCCGCGTGGCCCGCGAGGTGGGCACCGAAGGGAAACTCGGCGGCCAGGCCGCGGTGCCGGGCGTGGGCGGCACCTGGAAGGACCTGACCGACAACGTGAACCTGATGGCGAGCAACCTCACCGCCCAGGTCCGCAACATCGCTGAGGTGGCCACCGCCATCGCACGGGGCGATCTGTCCAAAAAGATCACCGTGAACGTGTCGGGTGAAATCCTCGAGCTCAAGGAAACCCTCAACACGATGGTGGACCAGCTCAACGCGTTCGCCTCCGAGGTGACCCGCGTCGCGCGCGAGGTCGGCACCGAAGGCAAGCTGGGCGGTCAGGCCCAGGTATCCGGCGTCGCGGGGACCTGGAAGGACTTGACCGACAACGTGAACGCCATGGCGGGGAACCTGACCGGCCAGGTGCGAAACATCGCGGAGGTGACGACCGCAGTCGCCCGGGGCGACCTCTCCCGCAAGATCACCGTGGACGTGAAGGGTGAGATCCTCGAGCTCAAGAACACCATCAACACGATGGTGGACCAGCTCAACGCGTTCGCCGGAGAAGTGACCCGCGTCGCGCGCGAGGTCGGCACCGAGGGCAAGCTCGGCGGCCAGGCCGCAGTGCCCGGGGTGGCGGGTACCTGGAAGGACCTCACCGATAACGTGAACCTGCTCGCCGCGAACCTGACCACCCAGGTGCGGAACATCGCGGAGGTGACCACCGCGGTGGCCCGGGGTGACCTCTCCCGCAAGATCACCGTCGATGTGAAGGGCGAGATCCTCGAGCTCAAGAACACCATCAACACGATGGTGGACCAGCTCAATACGTTCGCGGGCGAGGTCACCCGGGTGGCGCGCGAAGTAGGCACCGAAGGAAAACTCGGCGGCCAGGCCGCAGTGCCGGGCGTGGGCGGCACCTGGAAGGATCTCACCGACAGCGTGAACTTCATGGCGGCGAACCTCACCGCCCAGGTCCGCAACATCTCCGAAGTCGCCACCGCCATCGCGCGGGGCGATCTCTCCAAGAAGATCACGGTGGACGTCCGCGGCGAGCTGCTCAACCTGAAGGAAACGCTCAATACGATGGTCGATCAGCTCAACGCGTTCGCCTCGGAAGTGACCCGGGTAGCGCGCGAGGTGGGCACCGAAGGGAAACTGGGTGGCCAGGCGGTAGTCTCGGGTGTCGCCGGTACCTGGAAAGACCTTACCGACAACGTGAACGCGATGGCCGGGAACCTGACCGGCCAAGTGCGCAACATCGCCGAGGTCACCACGGCGGTCGCGCGGGGCGACCTGTCGCGCAAGATCACGGTGGACGTGAAGGGCGAGATCCTCGAGCTCAAGAACACCATCAACACGATGGTGGACCAGCTCAACGCCTTCGCCGGCGAAGTGACCCGGGTCGCGCGCGAGGTCGGCACCGAGGGCAAGCTCGGCGGCCAGGCCGCGGTGCCCGGGGTGGGCGGCACCTGGAAGGACCTTACCGACAACGTCAACGTGATGGCGGCGAATCTGACCGAGCAGGTGCGCGGCATCGTGAAGGTGGTGACCGCGGTCGCCAACGGCGACCTCAAGCAGAAGCTCACCGTGAAGGCCAAGGGCGAAGTGGCGGCCCTGGCCGAAACCATCAACAACATGACCGAGACGCTGGCCACCTTCGCCGACCAGGTGACCACGGTGGCCCGCGAGGTGGGCGTCGAAGGCCGGCTGGGCGGCCAGGCCAACGTACCGGGGGCGGCCGGCACCTGGAAGGACCTCACCGGGAACGTCAACCTGCTGGCGGCCAATCTGACGACCCAGGTGCGCGCGATCGCGGAGGTGGCGACCGCGGTCACCCAGGGTAACCTAACCCGCTCGATCCAGGTCGATGCCCGCGGCGAGGTGGCCGAGCTCAAGGACAACATCAATACGATGATCAACAACCTGCGGCTCACCACCGACCGCAACAACGAGCAGGACTGGCTCAAGACCAACCTGGCGCGGTTCACCGGGATGCTCCAGGGCCAACGCGATCTCGCCACGGTGGGACGCATGCTGCTGACCGAGCTCACCAAGCTGGTGAATGCCCACCAGGGCGTGATCTACCGGCTGGAATCCGAGGCCGCCGAGCTCAAGCTGGTCTCCGCCTTCGCCGAGGGGCCCACCGAGGTGATCCGGCCCGGCTTGCGGGTGGGCGAAGGACTGATCGGGCAATGCGCCGTCGAGAAGCGCAGCATGCTCATCAGCGACCTCCCACCCGATACGGTGTCGATTTCGTCCGGGCTGTTCGAAGCGGTGCCGCGCCACGTGATCGTACTGCCGGTGCTCTTCGAGGACCAAGTCAAGGCGGTGATCGAGCTGGCCTCGCTCGCCACCTTCACCCCGTCCCATCTCGCGTTCCTGGAGCAGCTCACCTCCAGTATCGGCATCGTGCTCAACAGCATCGAGGCGACGATGCAGACCGAGGCATTGCTCAGGCAATCGCAGGAGCTCGCCTCGGAGCTTCAGTCCCAGAAGCGCGAGCTCCAGCAAACCAACGAGCAACTGGCGCAGAAGGCGCAGCAGCTCGCCGAGCAGAACGCGGAGGTGGAGCGGAAGAATCAGGAGATCGAGCAGGCCCGCCGCGCGCTGGAAGAGAAGGCAACCGAGCTGGCCCTCACCTCGAAGTACAAGTCGGAGTTCCTGGCTAACATGTCCCACGAGCTGCGCACTCCGCTCAACAGCATCCTGATCCTGGGCCAGCAGCTCGGCGACAACGTCGAGGGGAATCTGAATCCGAAGCAGATCGAGTTCGCCCGGACCATCCACGGCGCGGGCACCGATCTGCTCAACCTGATTACCGACATCCTCGACCTCTCGAAGATCGAGTCCGGCACAGTCACCGTCGTGGCCGAAGAGATCGTGATTCCGAACGTGGTCGAGGCCGTCACCCGGCCGTTCCGGCACGAGGCCGAGCGCAAGCGGCTCTCCATCGACGTGCTGATCGATCCGTCGCTCGGCCCGACGCTGGTCACCGACTCGAAGCGGCTCCAGCAGGTGCTCAAGAATCTGCTCTCCAATGCGTTCAAGTTCACCGAGCAGGGGGGAGTGCGGATCTCGGTGTCCAGCGCGGCGGCGGGCTGGAGCTCCGAGCATCCGATCCTGCGGAAGGCGGCCAGCGTCCTCGCGTTCGAGGTGTCCGACACCGGCATCGGGATCCCGCCCGAGAAGCAGCGGATCATCTTCGAGGCGTTCCAGCAGGCCGACGCGGGGACCTCCCGCAAGTACGGCGGGACCGGGTTAGGTCTCGCCATCAGCCGCGAGCTGGCGAATCTCTTGGGCGGCGAGATCCAGCTCCGCAGCACCCCGGGCCGCGGCAGCACGTTCACGCTGTACCTGCCGCTGAGCTACCTCGGACCCACCGTGGCGGGCTTAGCGCCCGCCTCGGACGAGACGGCCCCGGTCCAGGCCCCGTTGCTGCCGGTCGTGCGGGTCTATGACCGGCCCAGCCAGGAGATCCCCGACGACCGCCACGAGCTCGCGCCCGGCGGTGCGCTGCTGCTGATCGTCGAGGACGATCCCGCCTACGCCCGGATCCTGGTGGACGTCGCCCACGCGCAAGGCTTTCAGGTGCTGGTGGCGCAGCGGGGGATCGACGCGCTGGCCTTGGCGCGCGAGTATCACCCGACCGCGATCTCGCTCGACATCTTCCTGCCCGACATGCTGGGCTGGACCGTGCTCAACCAGCTCAAGCAGGACCCCGCGCTGCGCCACATCCCGGTACAGATCGTGACTCTTGACGAGGACCGCCAGCACGGGCTCGCCCGGGGCGCGTTCAACTTCCTGGCCAAGCCGACGACCACCGAGGGCCTGGAGGAGGCCCTAACCCGCATCCGGAATTACGTCACCCCGCGATCCAAGCGGCTGCTGGTGATCGAGGACAACGAGGCCGAGCAGCTGAGCATCGCCGAACTCCTGGGCCACAGCGACGTCGAGATCGACACCGCGGCGACCGGAACCCGGGCCCTCGAGCTCCTGCGGGAGCGGCGCTACGACTGCGCCGTGCTCGACCTTCGGCTGCCCGACATCTCCGGCTTCGAAGTGCTGGAGCGGATGCGCGACGACGCGGAGATCGGCGACGTGCCCGTGGTGGTCTTCACGGGGAAGGAGCTCTCCCCGGAGGAGGACGTGCAGCTCCACACCATCGCGCGGAGCGTGGTGGTGAAGGGGGTGGAATCGCCCGAGCGGCTGCTCGACGAGACGGCGCTCTTCCTGCACCGGGTCATCGCCGACCTGCCGGCCGAGAAGCAGCAGATGCTCGAGCGGCTGCACCGGTCCGACGAGGACCTGGTGGGACGCAAGGTCCTGGTCGTAGACGACGACGTGCGCAACATCTTCGCGCTGTCCTCGGTGCTGGAGCGGCGGGGCATGCAGGTGCTCACCGCCCAGACCGGCCACGAGGCGATCGCGACGATTGACGAGACGCCCGATACCGCGATCGTGCTGATGGATATCATGATGCCGGAGATGGACGGCTACCAGACCATGCACGCCATCCGGCAGCGGCCCAGCTTCCGCCGGCTCCCGATCATCGCGCTCACCGCCAAGGCGATGAAGGGCGACCGGGAGAAGTGCCTCGAGGCCGGTGCCTCCGATTACCTGGCCAAGCCAGTGAACACCGAGCAGCTCCTCTCGGCGCTCCGGCTCTGGCTGCACCGCTAACCCGCAGAGAGAGCTCGCCATGAGCCCGTCGCCGCGGCCCATCAACATCCTGCTGGTCGACGACCAGCCGGCCAAGCTCCTGAGTTACGAGGCCATCCTGTCCGAACTCGGCGAGAACCTCCTCAAGGCCAGCTCCGGCCGGGAGGCGCTCGATTATCTGCTCAAGCGGGACGTTGCCATCGTCCTGGTCGACGTCAGCATGCCCGAGCTGGACGGGTTCGAGCTGGCCGAGCTGATCCGGGAGCACCCCCGCTGTCAGGAGACGGCGATCATCTTCGTCTCCGCGGTCCACCTCACGGATACCGACCGGCTGAAGGGGTATCAGTCCGGAGCAGTGGATTACGTGTCGGTCCCGATCGTCCCCGAGCTCCTGCGGGCCAAGGTGCAGGTGTTCGCGGAGCTGTACCGGCGCCGGCGCGAATCGGAGGAGCTGGCGCGGGAGCTGGAACGGCGGGTCATTGAGCGTACCGCCGAGCTCGAGGCCGCGATGGCCCGGCAGACCGAGCTCGCCGAGCAGCTCCGGGTGGCCGACCGGCGCAAGGACGAGTTCCTGGCACTACTCGCCCACGAGCTGCGTAACCCGCTGGCGCCGCTCCGCAACGCGGTGAATTTCCTCCAGCTGCGAGAGACCGCTGATCGCGACCTCCTGTGGTGCCGGGGGATCATCGAGCGGCAGACCAATCAGCTCACCCGGCTGGTGGACGACCTGCTCGATGTGTCGCGCATCTCGCTGGGCAAGATCAAGCTGCAGATCGAGCCACTCGATCTCGCCACCGTCGTGAACCGCGCGGTGGAAACCAGCCGGCCGGTGATCGACGACCGCCGCCACCAGTTGACGGTGCAGCTCCCCGCCGAGCCGGTGCGGGTGGAGGGCGACCGGGCCCGGCTCACCCAGGTGGTCGCCAACCTCCTCAACAACGCCGCCAAGTTCCAGCCGGAGGGCGGGACCATCGAGGTCACGGTGGAGCGCGCCGGCGGCGAGGCGACCGTATCGGTGCAGGATCAGGGGATCGGCATCGCACCCGAGAAGGTCTCCGAGATTTTCGAGCTCTTCGCGCAGGGTGAGCCGGGCGCCGACCAGGCCGAGTCCGGCCTCGGGATCGGGCTCTCGCTGGTGCGCACGGTGGTCGAGCTCCACGGCGGCCGGGTCAGCGCCGAGAGCGCCGGGTTAGGCCAGGGAAGCCGCTTTACGATCCGGCTGCCGGGTCTCGTCGCGGTGGAGCCTGCGTCCCGGTCGCCCGAGGAGGTCGTTCCCGTCGCCGTGGAATGCCCGCCGCTCCGGGTCCTGGTGGTGGACGACAACCGCGATGCCGCCGAGAGCCTAACCCGGCTGCTCGAGCTCGGCGGGCATACGGTGCGGCTGGCGCACGAAGGGCAGGAGGCGCTCCGGCTCGCCAGGGCGGAGCTGCCGGCGGTGGTCCTGCTCGATATCGGGCTGCCGGGGATGGACGGCTACGAGATTTGCCGGCGGCTCCGGCAGAGCGGGCTGGCCGGCGCCCTGATCGTGGCGATGACCGGCTACGGGCAGGAGCGCGACCGGGTCCTGTCGCAGGAGGCGGGGTTCGATACCCATCTGGTGAAGCCGGTGCATCCGGCGGACCTGCTCAAGCTCATGGCGGCGCACGCCAAGGCCGGGAATGGTGAGACGGCAGGGAGAATGTCAGCGATCAGCTAACCGCTATCAGCGATCAGCTATTGGTCATCAATCAACAGTCGTCAGTCTTCAGTCATCGTCGTAGGCGATCTGCAATCCTCACTCGCCTCTGGCCCGCCACCAAGCGCGGTGGCGGTTCTCTCCTCCTTGGAGCGGTGCTCACCGTTTCCCTCGAAGCGCAGCAGGCTCCATCGGGATTGGTGGTCGTGCGCCCGGCGGAGATCGTGTGGCAGCCGGTGCCGCCGGTACTGCCGCCCGGGGCGGAGTTCGCCTTGCTGGTGGGGAACCCGGGCGAGCCGGGACCGTTCGCGATGCGGGTTAGGGTACCGGCCAACTACCGGGTGGGACCGCACCGGCATCCGGTGGCCGAATACGTCACCATTCTCTCCGGCACTCTCTGCATCGCGACGGGCGAGCGAACCGACTACCGGCAAGGGACCTGCCTCGGCGCGGGAGCGTTTTTCATGACGCCGGCGAACCTGGCGCACGCCTTGTGGACCGAGGGGCCGGCAGAATACGAGCTCCATGCGACGGGCCCGTTCGAGGGAACCTATCTCAACCCGGCCGACGATCCGCGCCGCAAGCCGGATCGGTAAACTGCTATTGGCTATTGGCTATTGGAAAACGGCCCTTCCGGTTAGATCATCTTCCAATAGCCAATAGCCGATAGCCAATAGCTAATAGCCAAGCGCCCGTCACTTGTTCTCCTGATAACCTCCCGCTAAACTCCGGGCGCTCAGACCCCTCGGAATCTTCGTGACCAACGCCACCGTTCCCCTCACCCGCCGCCGGTTCCTCCAAACCGCCCGGCGAGACCTCTGGTGGGTTCAGCCGCTCCTCGTCATCCTCGCGCTCGGAACGTTCGCCGTCTATGCCACCTGGGCCGCGATCCAGGGCCGCTATTACACCTATGGCCCGTACCTCTCGCCGTTCTACAGCCCCGAGCTCTTCGGCGAATCACCCCACGCGCTGTTCGGGATTCGCCCGTCGTGGTGGCCCGATTGGCTTCGTTTCAGCCCGGCGCTCCTGATTCTCCCCTTTCCGCTGCTCTTCCGGGTCACCTGCTACTACTACCGCGGTTCCTATTACAAAGCATTCTGGGCTGACCCGCCGTCGTGCAGCGTCGGTGAGCCTCGGCAGCGCTACCGGGGCGAACGGCGCTTGCCGCTCATTCTCCAGAACGTGCACCGCTACTTCATGTACATCGCGCTGCTCTTCATCGTGATTCTTTCCTATGACGCGGTGAAGGCTCTCTTCTGGGACGACGGCTTCCACCTGGGCCTCGGGGCGCTGCTGCTCGTGGTCAACGTGGTGTGTCTTGCGGGTTACACGTTGGGCTGCCACTCGCTTCGTCATGTGATCGGCGGCTGGCGCGACCAGTTCTCCCGGCGGCCGTTCTTCCGGCAGCCCTATCGCTGCGTCACCTGCCTCAACGATAAGCACCACCGCTGGGCCTGGGTCAGTCTCTTCACCGTGGGATTCAGCGACCTCTACATCCGGCTCTGCGCGATGGGCATCTGGTCCGACCTCCGGATCTTCTGATGGCCGAGCTCGAGCATTACGACCATGACGTGCTGGTGATCGGCGCGGGCGGCGCCGGTCTCCGTGCCGCGATCGAGGCGGCCGCCCGGGGTGCCAAGGTGGGGTTGGTGTGCAAGTCGCTCCTGGGCAAGGCCCACACGGTGATGGCGGAAGGCGGCATGGCGGCGGCGCTCGCCAACGTGGATGAGCGGGACAACTGGGAGGTGCACTTCGCCGACACCATGCGGGGCGGCCAGTACCTCAACAACTGGCGGATGGCGGAGCTGCACGCGAAAGAAGCGCCCGCGCGGGTTAGGGAGCTCGAGGCCTGGGGGGCCCTGTTCGATCGCACCGGCGATGGCCGCATCCTCCAGCGCAACTTCGGCGGGCACCGCTATCCCCGGCTGGCCCACGTGGGCGACCGCACCGGCCTGGAGATGATCCGTACCCTCCAGGACTACGGCGTGCATCAGGGCATCGACGTGCACATGGAGGTCACCGTGCTCCGGCTGTTCACCCGGGACGGGCGCATCGCCGGAGCCTTGGCCTACGACCGGGAGCGGGGGCGGTTCCGCCTGTTTCGCGCCCCAGCCGTCGTGCTGGCCACCGGCGGGATCGGCCGGGCCTACCGGATCACCAGCAACAGTTGGGAATACACCGGCGACGGCCACGTGCTGGCCTGGAGCGCGGGCGCGGCCCTCCAGGACATGGAGTTCGTCCAGTTCCATCCGACCGGGATGATCTGGCCGCCGAGCGTGAAGGGCCTTCTGGTGACCGAGGCGGTGCGGGGCGAAGGCGGCGTCCTGCTCAACCGGGAAGGCCGCCGCTTCATGTTCGACGACATCCCCGCGAACTACCGCTCGCAGACGGCCGACACGCCGGAAGAGGGCTGGCGCTACGTGATGGGCGACAAGGACGCCCGGCGGCCGCCCGAGCTGCTCACTCGCGACCACGTGGCTCGCTGCATCGTGCGCGAGGTGAAGGAGGGCCGGGGCAGCCCGCACGGCGGCGTATACCTCGATATCGCGTGGATCAAGGAGAAGATCAAGAACTCCGAGGAGCACATCAAGAAGAAGCTCCCCAGCATGTACCATCAGTTCAAGCAACTCGCCGACATCGATATCACCAAGGTACCCATGGAGATCGGGCCGACCACCCACTACATGATGGGCGGGGTGCGGGTCGAGGGAGATTCCCAGATGAGCACGCTGCCCGGCCTCTTCGCCGCGGGCGAGGTCGCCGCGGGCCTCCATGGGGCTAACCGGCTGGGCGGTAACTCGCTCTCCGACCTCCTGGTGTTCGGGCAGCGGGCCGGCCACTACGCCGCCGAGTTCGCGCGGTCGCACAACCCGCTGGCCCCCGATGCGGCGGAAGTGAACGGCGCGGTGTGCGAAGCCCTGGCCCCGTTCGAACGGCCCGGCGGGGAAAACCCCTTCGCCATCCAGCACGATCTCCAGGACGTCATGCAGGACCTGGTCGGCATTGTGCGCCGGGAGAACGAGCTGCTGCAAGCGAAGGACGAGCTGGAGCAGCTCCAGGCCCGCGCCACGAAGGCCAGCGTGGCGGGCAATCGGGAATACAATCCCGGCTGGCACACCGCGCTCGACCTCCAGCACCTGCTCACCGTCTCCGAGGCGATCCTGCTGGCTGCCCTAACCCGCACCGAGAGCCGGGGTGGGCATTTCCGGGACGATTATCCCGAGAAGAACGCGAAGTTCGCCACGGTGAACCTGGTGATCGAGCGCGACGCCGGTGGCCGGATGACCATCCGGCCGGCGGAGATTGCGGCGCTGCCCGCGGAGTTGAAACGGATTATAGAGGAGAACAAATGAGGGGCTATTGGCTATTGGCTATTGGCTATTGGACACTGCCTTCCGTGTTGGCGCGGTTTCCAATAGCCAATAGCTAATAGCCAATAGCCCGTCGAGGACCTTCCATGGCCACTGCAACTTTCCGAATCTGGCGCGGCCAACGAGGCAGCGGCGACTACGTCGACTACGCCACCGACATCAGCGAGGGCATGGTAGTGCTCGATGCGGTCCACCAGATCCAGGCCGAGCAGGCGCCTGACCTGGCGGTGCGGTGGAACTGCAAGGCCGGCAAGTGCGGCTCCTGCTCGGCGGAGATCAACGGCCATCCCAAGCTGATGTGCATGGCCCGGCTCTCCGAGCTCGATCTGCACCGGCCGATCACGGTCGAGCCGATGCGGGCGTTCCCCCATCACCGCGACCTGGTGACCGACGTGAGCTGGAACTTTCGGGTGAAGCAGCAGATCCGGCCCTTCACGCCTCGGAACCCCGACGCGCCCGACGGAACCTGGCGCATGATGCAGGAGGACGTCGATCGGGTCCAGGAGCACCGCAAGTGCATCGAGTGCTTCCTCTGCCAGGACGTCTGCCATGTGCTGCGGGACCATCACCTGCACGACGAGTTCATCGGGCCCCGCTTCCTGGTCCACGTGGCGGCGCTGGAGATGCATCCGCTCGACACGCTCGACCGCCGCGAGGAGCTCCGCAAGGCCTGGGGCATCGGCTACTGCAACATCACCAAGTGCTGCAGCAAAGTGTGTCCCGAGAACATCGAGATCACCGACAACGCCATCATCCCGCTCAAGGAGCGGGTGGTGGACCACGCCTGGGACCCCCTGGCCAAGCTCACCGGTCTCTTCCGCAAGAAAGAGAGCTCGACGCCATGAGAACGCTGGTGCGCTCGCTGAGCGCGGTGCTGCCATTCGCCCTGCTGATCCCTGCCCTGCCTAACCCGGCCGACCCCGATTCCAAACTCAAGCCGGAAGCCACCGCCGCCGTGGAGCGCCGCGCCGCCGAGCTGATCCGGCTGAGCGACCAGGTCTGGGGATTCGCCGAGACCGCCCTCCGGGAAACCCGCTCCGCCGCGCTCCTAGCGGGTTATGCCGAGCAGCAGGGCTTCCGGGTGACTCGCGGGGTGGCCGGGATGCCCACCGCGTTCGTCGCCGAGTTCGGGAGCGGCCGCCCCATCATCGGCATCCTGGGCGAGTACGACGCTCTGCCCGGCCTGTCCCAGAAGAGTCAGCC
>JBQTHV010000198.1:0-3227 GCA_052389555.1 Gemmatimonadales bacterium
GGGCGGTCGAGGAGGCGAAAGGGTCGCGGGTCAGGCTGCTCGAGCTTCGCTGCCGAACTTCTCTCCCGCTCGAGCTCCCCGCTTCCCACCGCAAGATCACCGTGGTCCTCGATCTGCCGGCCGACGCTAACACGCTGTTCCAGTCCTTCCCCTCGAAGCTGCGGAGCCAGATTCGCCGTCCCCAGCGGGAGGGGGTCACGGTGCGCTTCGGATTGGACCACGTTGATCCGTTCTTCGAGGTCTTCAGCCGCCACATGCGCGACTTGGGGACCCCGACGCTGCCGCGCCGGTTTTTCCGGGCGATCGCAGCGCAATTCCCGGAGGATGTGTGGTTCGGTTGCGCCTGGCTGGGTAACCAGCCCATCGCCTGCGGCGCGGGGTTTCGCTGGGGCGCCGAGTTCGAGCTCTCCTGGGCGTCGTCCCTCTCGGGGTGGAACCGCATCGCTCCCAACATGCTGCTCTACTGGTCGTTTCTCGAGCGCGCGATCGCAGAGGGCGTAACGCTCTTCAATTTTGGTCGCTGCACCCCGAATAGCGGGACCCACCGGTTCAAGCGGCAATGGGGTTCTCGCGACGTGCCGCTCTGGTGGTATCAGTGGACCCCGAATGGCGGAGCCGAGGCCGCGACCCCGTCGCCCGACCAGCCGAAATACGCCTGGGGGCCCCGCCTCTGGCGACACTTGCCGCTTGGCCTTTCCCGAATGCTGGGGCCGTGGATTGTGAAGTCTATCCCATGAGGGCCTGGAACCAGGCGACCGACTCACGAACAAAGGGAGCCGGATCCCCGAACCGGAAAACGGCCCCTCGCTGGCGGGGGCGCCAGACCTGGAGGGCGCCCCAGAGGGCACCGAGCTTTCCCGGGGCATCTCCCGGAAGATGAAGCTCCGTGCGGGACCGCCGGAGCCGCGCGATCAGGTAGTCGACCTCGCCCCATTCCCACCGGCTTCGGAGCCCCGTCCGCCACTGCCGAACCGGCTCGACCTCTTCCCCCAAGGCGAGCCGGACCAGGTACCAGGGAAAATCCACCCCCGCATCGATCGCGAGCTGGAGCGATCCCCAGAACCGCGGGTTAACCTCCATGAGGTAGTGACGCCCCGAGCCAGCGTCCTGCTTGAACTCGACCATGGCCACGCCCGACCAATCCAGCGCGGTCAGGAGCGCCTCCGCCTGCTCCACCACTCCACCGGGTGCCGGGATGCTTTCGCAGGTGACACTCACGCCGCCCGAGGGCGGGAACTCCCTGATCCGGCGGTGGACAAAGGAGGCCCGGGTGACACCTTCCCACCGCAGCAGGAAGACTCCGATGCCGGGTCCGGTGATCTGGGCTTGAACCAGGACCGGGAAGACCGCCTTCGGGATGGACTGGAGAGAGCGGGCGAGCTCGGCGCGGCTTCGCGCATAGGAGACCGGCACTTTGATGCGCTCGCCTGGGGCTCCAGCCACCGACCGGGCGGGTTTGAGGACGACGGGGAATCGGTCGGAAGGAATCGCCGGGGCGGCAGCTCCGTGCTCCGGAACCACCCATTGCAACGGCGCTTCGATCCCGATGGCTCGCGCCAACGAAAGCACGGCTTGTTTGTCTGACGCGCGCCGGAAACCGGCGAGATCCGACATCGGAATCCGCGCTGTGCCAAACCGTTCGGCATGTTCCAGCACTGACAGCACGGAGGCGTCGGTGAGGGGAAGCAACACCTCCGCCCTGGTCCCCTCGGCCGATCGGATAACTGCGCTTGCGAATGCGGCGGTCTCCGTCGCGGGATCAGGAAGGAGCGTCTCGCTGGTGCAGTAACGCGAGCCCCCGGCCATCGGTCGGGGCAGGCTCGATCCGACGTGAACCGGGTATCCTTGCCGGCCCAACGACCTGGTCACCGCGAGCGCTGCTCGTTGCTCACCATCAAGAACCAGGATCGGCGGCCGGCGGTTCATGGTGAGGCTGCTGGGCCGACCTTCAGCAGGATTTCGCAGAATCCCTGCACCGAGCGCTCGATTTGGCCGAAGACTCTTTCGAACACTGCATCCGATTGACCGTAGGGGTCGACGATCTCTCGCTCGGGAGGGTCCGCGACGTCGAAATCGCCGAGCAGGGCGATTCGCTCCGGTGCGATTCCCAGGCGAATCAGCTCCTTCCGATGTCGCCGGGTCATCACGAACAGGAGATCGAATTCGGTGGCATCGCTGGCCCGGATGACCCGGGAGCGGTGGTAGTCGAGATCGACTCCTCGCTGTCTCGCAATCTGCGATCCTCGTTCGTGCGCAGGCCGGTCCGGGCCGAAGAAACCGGCGGAATCCACCTCGATGTCCCGGATGCCGGCTTGCTCGAGGGCCGTCGACAGATAGGTCCTCGCATAAGGACTGCGGCAGATATTCCCCGAGCAGATCATGAGCACCCTTCTCGGGCGTCCGGCTCGGGAGAACTGGACTCGAGCACGCTGCCGACTTCTCGAGTGGGTGAAGCGATCCAACCCGGACCGCACCCAGTCGGCTATTCGAGCGACTAGGCCGCGCATTCAGAAGTGTGCTTGCATCGTTGGTTTGGTGACGCACAAGGTCGGGTCGCGACGGCGCCCGCCTGGCTATCAGCGTTGCCGGCGCAATTCCTCGACCATCGCCTCGATCGTCCTAATGGACTCGAAGCGGTCCGGCACCATGAAGTGGTCCGGGATCCGCACCCCGTATGTCGACTCCAAGAACGTCACCAGTTGGATTAGGCCCAAGGAGTCGATCAGCCCTCGGTCGATAAGCGATTCGTCCGGCATCGGGGCGGCGCCACCATCGCGTACCAGAGTGGACTTGATGAAGCGCGCGAGATCTTCCGCTCGGCTCATGCGAGGCTTGCCTTGAAGGTGTCGGTGAGAAGGACGGCCAGACGCTGCCGATCGACCTTGCCGGTCGAGGTGTACGGCATCTCGTCGAGGAGCGTAAAGCACTCGGGCACGGCGTACTTTGGCAGTCGAGCGGTGCAGTGTGCGGCCAGCGCCTCCTTGCCAGGGCCACCGGGCTCGACCACGACAGCCGCCACCAGGCGCGCGCCGACATCCGGATCGGGCAGGGCCACGACCGCTGCAGCCGCCACGCCGGTGCACTGGTGCAGCTGGTACTCGATCTCCCCCAGCTCGACGCGATAGCCACGCGTCTTCACCATGTGGTCCCGTCGGCCGACGAACACGAAGCTGCCATCAGGCTGCGGCTTGACGATGTCGCCGGTGCGATACACGGGATCGAGGAAG
>JBQTHV010000199.1:0-29184 GCA_052389555.1 Gemmatimonadales bacterium
TCCACTCGGGGCGGTCGCGCAGCAGGAGCTCGGCCAGCAGCTCGCCGTCGGCGACCCGGACACAGCCGGGTCCGGCCGGCGCCGGGGCGACCAGACGCGGGTTAGGGCTCTCTCCTTCGAGCGCCACCTCGCCGGCCAGCGGGAACTTCACGGCCGCGGAGGAGCCGGAGGGCCGGAACGCCAGCATCCAGAGCCCCGCGCCGAACGCTTCCAGCCGGCGGCACCGCTCGCCGACCCGCACGCTCATGGCCACCGGAGGCTGGCCGGAGCGGCGGGTTAGGACGATCCGCTGGGCCGGTACCTGGACCAGCAGCAGATCCCCGCCCCCCTCCGGAACGCGCGGCACCCAGCGCCACCGTTCCAGCGCCAGCTCGATCTGCCGGATCCGCACCTGGTACCAGGGGCGCCGGGCCGCGCTGTCCTTGGCGAACCGCCGGTATCGCCCCAGCGCGTGCCGGAGGTCCTGATAGGGCGACCAGTCCGGCTCGAGGGCGAGCAGGACCGCGCCGGGATCGGCCCCCCGTCGCAAGGAGTCCACGATCGGAACCGGATCGAACCCGTTCGACTGGACGCGGCCGGTGCCGCCCACACCGGCCGGTGGCCTAACCCGCCCGCCCGCCAGCGCCCGGCTCGCCCGCAAGAGCCCTATCGTGAGGCCGGTATCGAACCGGATTGCCTGCTCGGCGTCGGCGCCACCCCGGTCCAGATTGGCCGCCATCGCCGCGAGCTGCGCGGCGTCGTAGTCCTGCGGATCGAGGCCCCGGTCGCCTACGGTGGCGAGCAAGTCGAGCACCGCCCGGGCCTCTCGGGTGGGCCGCTGGCCCGGGGACTCGAGCCAGAGTGGCGCCCACCCGTTCCCCGCATACACGCGGCGCGCCTCCCCCTGGACATCGGAGAAGCGGCCCCACCGGATGGCGGGATGCCGGCCCCGCTCGACCAGCCGCCGCAATCGGGGGTTCTCCGAAGGCACGAGCGAGGTGGCAACCAGAAGGAGCGGGAGCGCGGCCAGCACGAGAGCGCGAGGCTCGTAGCCCGGCATGGGATTCAAGTTAGCCCCGAAGTATCCTTAGCGGATGTCAGGTTCCCCCTCCCTCTCATCCCCCGACTGGCTCGAGGCCGCCCTCGAGCTCGCGACCCTCACCGGGAACGAGGCCTTGCGCCATTTCCGACAGGAGCTTGCCATTGAGCAGAAGCGGGATGGCTCGCCGGTGACGATCGCCGACCGCAACGCCGAAGCGAAGGCACGCGAGTGGATCGAGCGGAAGTTCCCCAGCGACACGATTCTGGGCGAGGAGTTCGGCGAAACCACGGGATCCTCGGGCCGGACCTGGCTGCTCGACCCGATTGACGGCACCCGGACCTTCGTGCACGGCGTTCCGCTCTGGGGCAGTCTCGTCGCGGTGGTCGAGCAGGACCGGGTCCTCGCCGGGGCCGCCGCATTCCCCGCGGTGCAGGAAACGATTGCTGCTTCTCCGGGCGAAGGGGCTTGGTATAACGGAAGCAGATCCCGGGTGAGCGGCGTGAGCACCCTGGTGGAAGCAACCGTCCTCACGACTGACGAGCGCGGGTTCAGCGAATCAGCCGTCCAGGGCTGGCAGCGCCTCGCGTCCGAAGCACGAACCGTGCGGACCTGGGGCGATTGCTACGGCTATCTCCTCGTGGCCACCGGGCGCGCCGAGGTGATGGTGGATGCTCGCCTCAATCCGTGGGACGCTGCATGCTGGGTTCCCATCATCGGCGAGGCGGGCGGGGTCATCACTGATCTCGCCGGCCAATCCACCTGGACGCTGACCAGCGCGATCGCCACCAACGCCGCGCTCGCGGAAACCGCCCGGAGCTTCTTCTGACCGTGCGGCTCCGGCTCGCCCTGCTGGGAGCGGCGCTGGCCGCTCCGGTCTCCGGCCAGACGCCCGGCGCGCCGCGATATCGCTATCCGAACGCGCCCATCGAAGAGCGGGTTAGGGGTCTCATCGGCCGGATGACCCTCGAGGAGAAGTTCTGGCAGCTCTACATGACGCCGGGCGACCTCGACGATCCCGCCCACGACTGGTCCCGCGGGGCCTTCGGGCTCCAGATCGCCGCGCCGGCCGGCGCCGACGCGCGGGCCCACGCCTCGCGGATCAACGCTATTCAGCGCTCCTTCGTGGAGCGCACCCGCCTCGGCATCCCGATCATCCCGTTCGAGGAAGCGGTGCACGGGCTGGTAGCGCCCGGCGCCACCATGTTTCCGCAAGCGATCGCCATCGCGGCCACCTGGGACACCGCGCTGGTCGGCCGGGTGGCGGCCGCAATCGCCAAGGAAACCCTAACCCGCGGCATCCGGCAGGTCCTCTCCCCGGTCGTCAACCTGGCAAGCGACGTGCGCTGGGGCCGCACCGAGGAGACCTACGGCGAGGATCCCCTGCTGGCTTCGGCGGTGGCGGCTGCGTTCACCGGCGCGTTCGCCCGGGCCGGCCTCATCGCGACGCCCAAGCATTTCGTGGCCAACGTGGGAGACGGCGGCCGGGACAGCTACCCGGTCGATCTCAGCGACCGCGCGCTGGAAGAGCGGTTCTTCCCGCCCTTCCGGGCCGCGATCCGGGCCGGGGCCGGTTCCGTGATGACTGCCTACAACTCGGTGGACGGCGTCCCGGCCACCCAGAACCGTTGGTTGCTCACCGAGACGCTCAGGCAGGATTGGCAATTCCCCGGGTTCGCGTTCGAGGCCGGCCTCGACGTCGTGTTCCAGTCCTCCTGGCCGCAGCATCGCCCTTATCTCGACGCGTTCCGCCGCGGGCTCATCCCGGACTCGGTGACCAACCAGGCCGTTGCCCGAGTCCTCCGCGCCAAGTTCGCACTGGGACTCTTCGAGCGACCCTATGCCGATCCGGACAGCGCCGCGTACTGGAATGGCCATGCCGAACACCTCGCCCTGGCCGGTGAGGCGGCTCGCGGCTCGATCGTCCTGCTTCGGAACGAAGGGGACGTGCTGCCGCTCGATTCCGGGATTCGCTCGCTCGCCGTGATCGGCGCGGATGCGGCCGAGGCGCGGCTCGGCGGCTACAGCGGGCCGGGCGTGCGGAAGGTTTCGATGCTCGAGGCGTTACGGGCTCGGCTGAGCCCCGCACGAGTGCGATATGCGCCGGGGCCGGGCCGCTCGAGCTCGACCACGGTCGTCATTCCCGGCAGCTGGCTGAGTACGATGGCGGATGGCCGGCAAGTGCTCGGCCTCCGGGGGGAATACTTCCCTAACCCAGAGCTCGAAGGCACGCCGGCCTTGGTCCGCACCGACCCCGAGGTGAGCTTCCTCTGGACCTTCAATGCACCGGGTCAGGCGATTCCCCGCGACTGGTACTCGGTCCGCTGGACCGGCTCGCTCACGGTCCCGCCCGACGGGAAACCGGTCCACCGCATCGGCATCGAAGGCAACGACGGGTTCCGGCTCTGGCTCGACGGCAAGCTGCTGCTCGACCATTGGCGCAAGCAGTCCTCTCGCACCTTGCTCGCCGAGGTGATGCTCGTCCCCGGCTCCACCCACGAGATCCGGCTCGAGTACTTCGAGACGGCCGGCAATGTGCGGCTCAAGCTCGTCTGGGATCCGGGCGAAGACGCGGGCTCGCAGGCGATCGAGGCCGCGATCGGGGCGGCGCGGGCGAGTGACGCGGCCATCGTGGTCGCGGGGATCGAGGAAGGCGAGTTCCGCGACCGCGCGTTTCTCCAGCTGCCCGGGCGCCAGGAGGAGCTCATCCTCCGGCTTGCGCAAACCGGCAAGCCGGTGGTGGTGGTGCTGGTCGGCGGCAGCGCCGTCACCATGTCGCGCTGGATTGACCGGGTGGCCGGCGTGCTGCAGGTTTGGTACCCCGGCGAGCAGGGCGGCCCCGCGGTGGCCGACGTCCTGTTCGGCGATCATAACCCGGCAGGCCGCCTGCCGATCACGTTCCCGATGGCGGAAGGGCAGCTTCCTCTGGTCTACAACCACAAGCCCACCGGCCGGGGCGACGACTACCTCGACTTGAGCGGCAAGCCTCTCTTTCCCTTCGGCTTCGGCCTGAGCTACACCACCTTCGAGTACGCTGGCCTCGCGATCGAGCCTGCGACCATCGGCTCGGCGGGAACCGCGCTGGTCCGCTGCCGGGTTAGGAACACGGGAATGCGGGCAGGGGACGAGGTGGTCCAGCTCTACCTGCAGGACCGGGTGGCCTCGGTCGCGCAACCGGTGATCCGGCTGGCCGGGTTCCAGCGGGTGCGGCTCGCGCCGGGCCAGGAGCGCGAGGTGGGCTTCCGGCTGGGGCCCCAGCAGCTCCGGCTCCTCGACCGGAACCTCCGGTGGGTCGTAGAGCCCGGCGCGTTCCAGGTACTGGTAGGCGCGTCATCGGCCGATATCCGCCTCCGGGGCGAGCTGAACGTGCAATGAGAGGCCTAACCCGCAGGACCTTTCTCCAAAGCTCCGCCTTCCTGGCCTTGCCGGGATTGACCGGCATCCGGTGGCAGCGGCGCGCGGGCCGGCCGGTGCCGACCGCGGCCCAGCTCGAATGGCAGCGCGACGAATTGGCGCTCTTTCTCCACTTCGGCGTGAATACCTTTACCGACCGCGAATGGGGTGACGGCAAGGAAGATCCCGCGATCTTCGAGCCCAAAGCGCTCGAGGCCCGCCGGTGGGCGCGTACCGCGAGGGAAGGCGGATTCCGCGCGATGATCCTCACGGCCAGGCACCACGACGGATTCTGTCTCTGGCCCACCCACACCACCCGACACTCGGTGGCCAGTAGTCCATGGCGCAACGGCCAGGGCGACCTGGTGGGCGAGTTCACCGAGGCGTGCAAGGCAGAAGGCCTCAAGGCCGGGCTCTATCTCTCGCCCTGGGATCGCAACAGTCCGGTGTACGGCGATTCACCGCGCTACAACGATTTCTATGTGGAGCAGCTCACCGAGCTGCTCACCAATTACGGTCCCATCCACGAGGTCTGGTTCGACGGCGCCAATGGTGAGGGACCCAACGGGCGGCGTCAGGCTTATGACTGGGAGCGCTACTGGGGAGTGGTGCGGAAGCTCCAGCCGAACGCGGTGATGTTTTCGGATGCAGGACCCGACATCCGCTGGATCGGGAACGAGCGCGGCGTCGCCGGAGAAACCAACTGGTCCACCGTCGATCCGCAGGCGGTGCCCTTTCCGGGTGCCACCGGTGAAGGCGTGATGCGCGCTCTACAGGAAGGCGATCCCGCGGGTACCGTGTGGCGCCCGGGCGAGACCGATGTCTCGATCCGGCCCGGCTGGTTCCATCATCCCGCCGAGGATGGGCGGGTGAAGTCGGTCGAAGAGCTGGTCGAGATCTACTTCACCTCGGTCGGACGGAACTCGAAGCTTCTGCTCAACGTTCCGCCGAATCGCGACGGCCTCCTTCCCGAGGTGGATGCCGCGCGTCTCCTCCAGCTTCGCCACCGCCTGGCGGCGCTGTTCGCCGAAGACCTCATGGCCAACCGGCCTTTGGTGTGGCGGAAGACCGGGACCCACACCGCGCGGGGCGAATTACGGCTCCGCGGACCCGTGACCGTGGGGCTCGCGGATCTTCGCGAGGACATCACCCGCGGCCAACTGGTAACCCGCTACCATCTGGAAGGCTTCGACGGGGTCCGCTGGAAGTCCCTCTCGGAGGGGACCACGATCGGCTACCGCAAGCTCGACCGCTTTGAGCCCGCCGCGGTGAGCGGCGTGCGCGTTATGGTGGAGACGTTCGATACCCCTCGCCCGATCCGGCTGGGCCTCTACGCCCCACCGGGATCGTAACCCTTGTTGGTGATGTCGGCCCCGGTCTCCCAGCCTCCCATCATAACCCGCAGCTCGGCTCACCTCGATCGCATCGCCATCGAGAATGCGGCCGGAAGTCACTCTTACCGGCAGCTCCTCGATGCCTCGGCCCGGGTCGCCGCCGCGCTGCTCGGCGAGAGGACCGACCTCGCCGAGGCGCGAGTTGCCTTCCTGGTTGCCCCGGGATTCGACCACGTCGCCGTCCAGTGGGGGATCTGGCGCGCGGGGGGTATCGCAGTGCCGCTTGCGGTCTCGCATCCGCCCGCGGAGCTGGGCTATGTCATTCGCGACGCCGCGGCGGAGATCGTGGTGTCCGACGCGGTCTTCGCCGACCCGGTCCGTGAGGTGGCCTCTGCCGCAGGCGCGCGGTTCCTCACGACGGGGGACGCACTGGTCGAAGACTGCGGACCGGGCCCGCTTCCCTCGGTCGACCTAACCCGCCAAGCGATGATCGTGTATACCAGCGGGACGACCGGGAAGCCCAAGGGTACCGTCACCACCCATGCCAACCTCGCGGCTCAGATCGAAAGTCTCATCGAGGCATGGGAGTGGACCGCCGACGACCGCATCCTGCTGGTGCTGCCGCTCCATCACGTGCATGGCATCATCAACGTGGTGAGCTGCGCGCTCTGGGCCGGTGCGTGCGTCGAGATGCCGGTCCGGTTCGACGCGTACGACACCTGGATGCGGATCGCTTCCGGCCGGCTCACCCTGTTCATGGCGGTGCCCACGATCTACCGCCGCCTGATCGCGGCGTGGGAAGCCGCCGAGGCAATGGACCGCGAGGCCATGTCGAGAGGCTGCCGCGCGCTCCGGCTCATGGTCTCCGGCTCGGCCCCGCTGCCCGTGGCCACGCTCGAAGAATGGGAACGCATCAGCGGTCACGTCCTCCTCGAGCGCTACGGGATGACCGAGCTCGGCATGGCGCTCGCTAACCCGCTCCACGGCGAGCGGCGCCCCGGCTCGGTGGGACGACCGCTCCCCGGTGTTGAGGTGCGGCTGGTTGAGGATGACGGGAATCCCGTGTCGGCGGGCACGCCCGGCCAGATCGAAGTGCGCGGACCCAACGTATTTCTGGAGTATTGGAGGAGGCCGGAGGAAACCGCAGCCGCGTTTCGGAACGGCTGGTTTCGCACCGGCGACATCGCGGTGGTCGAAGATGGCTACTACCGCATTCTGGGCCGAAGCGGTACCGATATCATCAAGACCGGCGGCTACAAGGTGTCCGCGCTCGAGATCGAAGAGGAGTTGCGGGCCCACCCCGCGATCGCCGAATGCGCGGTGGTCGGGATCGCCGATCCCGAGTGGGGCGAGCGGGTCGGGGCCGCGGTCGAGCTGCGGCCGGGAGCAAGCCTCACCCTCGAGGGCCTGCAGGAGTGGGCCCGCAAGCGGATTGCTCCGTATAAACTTCCCCGGGCGCTGCGGTGTGTCGGCGCCCTACCCCGGAATGCGATGGGGAAGGTGGTCAAGCCCGAGGTGGTGAAACTCTTTACCCCCGAGGCTCCGCAGAGGTAGTGGGGACCCCGGACGGCAACGCTCAATAGAAAATCCACAGATTACACAGATGACACAGATGCCAAGCACACGCCGAACCAATCTGCGTAATCTGGGTAATCTGTGGATCAATCTGCGTGATCCGTGGATAAGGCTTCCTATGCTGGCACTTCGCCGCATCATCGTCACGACAGCGTCTTCGCCGGGTTCACCGCACCGGGATCGCCGGGCTGCGCCGTCGGGGTGAGCCGGCACGCGGCGGGTTGCTCACCACGGTGGAAGACCTGCTCCGCTGGAACGCCAATTTCGCGAGGAGCGCACGACCGGATCGTCGTCCACGACAAGGATTCGAGTGGTCATTGGCCAGCCAGACTATCGCTCTGGGATCCCGAATCTCATTGTACCGCTCGGTGCGACGGGGCGCAGCCCCGACCCTTTCAAAGGCAGGACTGGTGCCCCTTCCCGGCTGTTGCCTAACTCGTTCCGGTGTTTTGGGTTGTCGTGGCGCCGGTCGGACACCAACCGGTGGCAGCGTAACACGTCGTTACGGTCTAGGAGCGGGAGCGATACGCTCCGAAGGGGGGCCACCAATTGGGAGGAGTTCCTGGATCCTTCCCGCAAGAGCCAGGACCGCTGCTTCGCCCTCGGGCTTGCCCACGATCTGCAGACCGACCGGCAGGCCGTCCGGATCGAGCCCACAGGGTACCGACGCCACTGGAAGTCCCGTGAGACTCAGCACGAAGGTCGGCGCGATCCAGTCCACGTAGGTCTTCATAACCCGCCCCGCCACGGTCTCGGGATAGTTCTGCTCGACTGGGAACGGCGGCACTGCCATGGTCGGCGTGAGCAGGTAGTCATAGCGCTCGAAGAGCTCGCGCATCCTATGCCAGATCTGGCCGCGGACTGTCTCGGCCTTCGCGATGTCGGGCACCGTGCCAGCTAATCCGGCCTTCGTATTGTTGCGCACGTTGATGCCGAGCTCGTCGATCCGGTCGAGCCGGTCCTGCATCCAGGTGACGAACCATAACCCGCGAAGGGCGAGGAAGGCGTCGCGACCGGAGGAGAGATCGAGCTCGATCGGCTCAACCGTGAGCCCTTCCCAGCCAAGCCGCTCGACCGCCGCACGGCACACCGATTCGACCGCAGGATCGATCCCGATGCCGGCGATGTCGGGGCAGTACGCGAGCCGGCAGGCGGGCTCGGGCCCGCGCCGCACCGCTGCTACGAAATCGCGGCCCGCCACCGGCTGTCGGAGCGGCGCCAACGGGCTCGGCCCCGCGATCGCCTGCAACATGAGGGCGGCATCTTCAGCGGTGCGCGCCATCGGGCCCGTCACCTGGAGCGTGTCCCACCCCCACTCGCTCGGCCAGGT
Source organism: Gemmatimonadales bacterium (assembly GCA_052389555.1). Classification (GTDB taxonomy): domain Bacteria; phylum Gemmatimonadota; class Gemmatimonadetes; order Gemmatimonadales; family GWC2-71-9; genus JABFSM01. Next base: position 8,651 of record JBQTHV010000199.1, read on the forward strand.
AGGGACTAACCCGGGGGAGGGCCGGAGTCCCACGACCCCGCAGAACGACGCCGGGATCCGGAGCGATCCGCCGAGGTCGGTCCCTTCGGCCAGCGCGATCATGCCGGTCGCGAGCGCGGCCGCGCCGCCGCCGGTCGAGCCGCCGGCACTCCGGTCGGGATTCCAGGGGTTGCGGGTCCGGCCGAACACCTCGTTCCAGGTGTTGCCGCCGGCCGCGAACTCGGGCGTGTTAGTCTTGCCAAGGATGATGGCGCCCCCCGCCCGGAGCCGCTCTACCACCAGGGCATCATGGTCGGGGATGTAGTCCTTATATAGAGGTGAGCCGAAGGTGGTCCGGAGACCGGCCACCTGGGTCACATCCTTGACCCCGACCGGCACGCCGGCGAGAACTCCGGCCGGCTCTCCGTTCCTAACCCGCTGCTCCAGCGCCCGTGCGTCGTCGAGCACACGCGGGTTCAGGGTAACCACCGCGTTGAGCCGCGGGTTCACCTGCTCGACCCGCGCCAGCGCCGCCTCGACCACCTCTACCGGCGAGACTTCCTTCGCCGCCACCTGTCTCGCGATCTCGGTCGCGCTGGGCAAAGCACGCACGTAGGTTAGATCCCGCAAGAAACAGCCCACAGATTACACAGATTACACGGATTCTGTCGTACAAGAGACAGACTTCTCAGGCCCGGGCTAGCCAATCTCAGAATAGAAGGAGGACTAATCCGTGTCATCCGTGTAATCTGTGGGCAAAGCCGTTGAATCGGTGTCATCTGTGGAATCTGTGGGCGATAATAAGCTACGGCTCCCGAGGCCACTCGCCGAGCCAGGCCACCGTCCGGCAGAAGGCCGCTTCTCCGCCCCGGAACTTCCAGGGGAAGCACCCCACGATGCACCGCTGGTTCTGGAGCTCCGGCGCGTCGATCTCGCCCCCCACGTTTTCGATGTGCATGCAGTCGTGCGGGAATAGCGCGTTGTGGGTGAGCTGGTAGGCCGAGTCGGGAAACATCTTGTCCACGCCAACCTTCCCACCAAAGAGCTCCTCGGCCTTGGCCCTAACCCGGTCGCAGTGGCCGTGCATCCCCTTCCCCAGGAACCGCCCGATCGGCAGGTTCATCGGGTGATCGGTCGAGACGCAGTCCACCCCCCAGATGTGGATCTTCTTCTCGAGTAGCCACGGCACCATGTCGGGATGCGCGCCGGGATGCATATGGATGTAGCGCTCCTCGTCGGGCTCGCTCCCGAACTGGGCGTAGCGGTGCCAGCCGGTGTGCAGGATCAGGAGATCGCCGGGCTTGACCTTGACCCGCTTTTCGATCATGGCGGGGGTATAGACCCCGAGCTCGCCCATCTCGTCCCGGAGGTCGACGATCACCCCGGGGCCGCAGAGCCATTCCATCGGGATCTCGTCGATGGTGCGCCCGCGGGTCACGAAGTGGCGCGGCGCGTCGAGATGGGTGCCCATGTGGTTCGAGGTCTGGATGTACTGCGCGTTCACGCCGTGTTCCGCCTTCCGCTTGATGTACTTCACCTCGAACGGCGGGTAATAGGGCCAGAAGGAGACTTCCTGATTGAGCGGCTGGGACAGATCGTACGTGCGCATGCCGGGCCTCACTTGGGGCGCATGAGATAGGAGTAGAGGACGAACGACACCAGTGCGGCCGAAAACCACGCGCCGCTGAAGAGGAAATGGAGACTGGGATGCAGCGTGCCGGCCAGGGCGACCAGGATACCCGCGACCGTTGCAATAATCGCGCTCCGGTTAATCAATCCGTAGCTGCCGTCCTCAGCATAGAGATCATGGAGGGAGAGTCGCCGGCCGCGCACCACCAGGTAATCGCACACGATCACCCCGCCCACCGCGCCGAGCAGGCCGGAGTAGCTGATCAGCCAGGTCTGGTAGGCGTCGAGCAGCTTCCAGGGGAGAATCAGCACGCCGATCGCCGCCGCGATCAGACCACCCAGCCGCGCGCTGATCCGCCGCGGGCTCAGGTTGGCGAAGGCATTAGCGGGCGCGACCACGTTAGCCGCGAGATTCGTGGTGAGGGTCGCGACCAGGATGGCGAGCAGCGCGATGATGGCCAGCAACGGACCTCGCTCCCCGGCGAGCCGGGCGACCAGCTCGACCGGATTCCAGATCGCCTGGCCATAGAGCATCACGGTGGCGCTGGTGACCGCGATCCCGATGAAGGCGAAGAGCGGCATCGTGGTGAGGAGCCCCAGCGTCTGGCCCACCATCTGGTCCCGCTGACTCCGCGCGTAGCGGGTAAAGTCGGGGATACTGAGCGACAGGGTAGCCCAGTAGCCCACCATGGCGGTGAGCCAGGGCAGGAACAGGCTGCCGAATGACGCGGTGGGCGCGGTACCGCCGCCCCGGAGAGCCCCGGACCCTTCCAACAGCTGCCCTAACCCGCCAGCTCTCGACGCCGCCCACCAGAGCAGCACCAGCCCGATGACGATCAGGAACGGCGCGGCGAGGCTCTCGAGCCACTTGATGGACTCGGTGCCCTTCCATACGAACCACAGATTGATGAGCCAGAACGCCGCGAAGCCCAGGTACGCGGGAAGCCCAAAGCCCATGAATGTGGCGCCGCCCCCTAACCCGCGCCACGCCGGCCAGATGAGGCCCAGGATCTCGCTGATCGCGAGTCCCCCGATCCAGGTCTGGATCCCGAACCAGCCGCAGGCCACGATCGCGCGGAGCAGACCCGGCAGGTGCGCTCCCTGGAGCCCGTACGAGGCGCGGACATACACGGGGAACGGAATCCCGTAGCTGGTGCCGGCGTGGGCGTTGACGAGCAGGGGGACCAGCACGACGGCATTGCCGAGCAGGATGGTGAAGAGCGCCTGCCACCAGTTCATCCCGGCGCCGATCAGGCTCGCCGCGAGCATGTAGGTGGGGATGCAGACGCTAAGCCCAACCCAGAGGGACGCGAAATGCCAGAGTCCCCAGGTGCGCTGCGCGGCCGGCACCGGGGCGAGGTCGGGGTTCGAGTAGCGGGATGGCGGGAGCGGCTCGGTCACCGCACCTCCGAAGCCGAGGCCATCTGGCGATTAGGCATTCAACCACTTCCCACCGATTACACGGATGACACGGATTATTCCGCCCTTCAATTTGAATCCGGTTTGCAGCATCGGCGAAACGAAGCTTCCCTGTCGAAGATAGAATCCGCGTAATCCGTGTAATCTGGGGGCAAAATCATCACGATCCGGCCCCTGCGCGACTGACGGCCCGGAGCAACGCTCGCCGCGTTAGGACCCGCACCAGCCGCCGCCGGAACGCCGCCGGGGCGTGGATGTCCGCCGGCGGGTCGATGTCGTCCTGCCCGGCCCGCTCGGCCGCTTCCCGGATCACTGCCTCGCCCAGATCCGACCCGTCCAGCATGCTCACCGCGTTGGTCGCGGTCACCGGACCGTCTCCGACACTGAGCAGCACCACGCGAGCGCGTTCGCAACGGCCCTGGCCATTCAGGGTGACCAGCGCGGCCACCCCGGCCAGCGCGTAGTCTCCATGCCGACGCGCGAACTCCTCGAACGCCCACCCCGTGCGCGGCGCCAGCGGAGGAATCTCGACCGCGACGATCAGCTCGCCCGGCTCGAGCGTCGTGGCGAAGAGCCCGGTGAAGAAGTCCGCCGCCGCCACGCGCCGTTCGCCGGAACGGCTCCGCAAGACCAGCGTGGCCTCCAGCGCCACCATCACCGCCGGCAGCTCCGCCGCGGGGTCGGCATGGGCCAGACTCCCTCCGATCGTCCCCCGATTCCGGATCGCCGGATGCGCGATGTACGGCATCGCCTCGGCGAGAAGCGGTGCCCGTTGCCTAACCCGGGCATCTCGCTCCACCGCCGAGTGGCGGGTCATCGCTCCGAGGCTGAGTCCGCCTCCGGGGAGCTCCGAAACCCCGGCAAGCTCAGTGATCCCGTTGAGATCGATGAGCGACGCCGGTGCCGCGAGCCGGAAGTTCATCGCCGGGATCAGGCTCTGCCCTCCGGCCAGCGGCTTCGCCTCCGGTTGCGCCGCAAGCTGCTCCAGCGCCCCCGTCAGCGTGTTAGGCCTGGCATAGCCAAATGGCGCCGGCTTCATGGTTGGCCCAGCCGGAGCGAGACCTCTCGGCTCAAGGCGCCGAGCCCCTGGCGGACCAGCAGCTTGCTCACCGAGTCGAGCAGCCGCTGCCCTAACGCGGCGATCTTCCCGCCGATCTGAAGGTCCGCCCGGTAGCGCATCATGGTCCCCTCGCCCTGGGGAACCAGCTCGACCTGCGCCGTGCCCCGGCTGAAGCCGTGTCTTCCCTTTGCGTCGATCCCCATTCGGTATGAGACCGGCCGCTGCACGTCGGCGAGCGTAATGACCAGGTCGAACTCCGCCGCGGTGATGGGACCGATGCCTACCGCCATCTTGCCCTCGTAGCGGTCCGGCGCCGTCCGCGCGAGCGCGCGGGTCCCCGGCATGGCCTTCGCCAATACGTCGGGATCCAGGAGCAGATCCCAGATCCGCTCCGGTGCGCCCGGCAGGGAGTGGGTGCCTTCGACGATCACGCCTGCACTCCCGCTTGTTCGAGTAGCTCCGCCAGTCGAGCCGGGCTCAATGGGATCTCGGTAATCTCGATTGCGCCGGCCAGCGCGTCCTCCACCGCCTGCGCGAACGCGGCCGCGGTGGGAATTGCACCCGCCTCTCCCACCCCCTTGGTACCCAGCGGATTGAGCGGCGATGGCGAAACCACGTGGGCCATCTCGACCGTCGGCACGTCCAGCGCGGTGGGCAGCAGGTAGTCCATGAACGAAGCGTTGAGGAGCTGGCCGTTCTCGTCGAAGTGGAGCTGCTCGTAGAACGCGTTGCCGATCCCGTGCGCTACCCCGCCCTGCACCTGGGCCTCGACCACCAGCGGGTTAATCACCGTCCCGCAGTCATGCACCACTACGTAGCGCCGGATGGCGACGCCGCCGGTCTCGGCATCCACTTCGACCACCACCGCGTGCACTCCGTTCGCGGCGTTGCCGCGGTCGGGACCGAAATACGCGGTGGCCTCGAGCCCCGGCTCGGTACCCGGCGCCACCGCGCCACGCAGCGGGTTAGCCAGTCGAGCCAGCTCGCCCAAGGGAATCGCGGAGTCGGGGGAGCCTCGACGCGCCGCCTTACCGTCGGCGAGCATCACATTGCTCGGAGCCACGTCTAGGAGCTGGGCCGCGAGGGCCACGATCTTCTGGCGCACCTGCATCGCCGCCGCATGGCACGCGCTGCCTGCCACCACCGCGCCTCGACTGGCGAACGTCCCGGTACCCCAGTGGAACTCGCGGGTGTCGCCCGTAGTCACCTGCACCTGCTCCACCGCGACGCCGAGTACGTCCGCCACGATCTGAGCGAGCGTGGTGAAGTGTCCCTGTCCCTGGGTGCCGACGCCGGTGGCGAGCCGCACCGTGCCGCTGGGCTCGACCGTAACCCGCGCGCCCTCGTAGGGGCCGACCCCAGTCCCCTCTATATACGAAACGACGCCGAGCCCGACATGCCTGCCCTGGGCGCGGAGCCGCGGCTGTTCCTCCCGCACGAAGCGCTCGTAGCCGATCAGCTCCACCGCCTTCTCCATCGCAGCGGGATAGTCGCCGCTGTCATAGACGAGGGGTCGAAAATCCTGGAACAGGATCTCGTGATCGTAGGGGAAACGGTCCGGCGGGATGTAGTTGCGCCGCCGAATCTCCACCCGATCGATGCCGAGCTCGCGGGCGGCGAAGTCGAGCAGTCGCTCCATGACGAACACGCCGTGCTGGCGACCCGCGCCGCGCACCGGCGTCACGATCGGCTTGGTGGTGAAGACGGCGGTGAACTCGCTGTCGTAGTGGGGCACCACGTAGGGGCCCAGCAGGGTGCACTGGCTGTTGATGGGAATGGTGAGCCCGTAGGGATCGTAGGCGCCGGTATCGTGGAGGAACCGGTCCTTCACCCCAATGATCGTCCCGTCCTTCGCGACCGCGAGCTCGGCGTCATGGATCTGGCCGCGCTCCTGGGTCGTGGCGAAAAAGTTCTCTCGCCGGTCCTCGATCCATTTCACCGGCCGGCCGAGCCGCATCGCAGCCCAGGGAACCAGCATTTCCTCCGGGTAGAACATCATGATCTTGGGGCCGAACCCGCCCCCGATGAACGGCGCGATCACCCGTACTTGCGATTGGCGCAAGCCGAGGAGCTCCGCCATCCCGTTCCGGATCGGGATCGGCGCCTGGGTGGTGTCCCAGAGCACCAGCTCCTCGGCGCGGGGGTCCCAGGCTGCGACGACGCCGCGGTTCTCGATGGCGGCCGCGGCGCCGCGATCATAGTGGAACCTGCGGGTTATGATCGCGTGTGCATCGGAGCGGGCGGCTGCGTAATCGCCCTTGGTCTGGCGGACATGTGCGGCGAGGTTGCTGCCGAACTGCTCGTGGACGAGAGGAGCACCCGGCGCGAGCGCCGCTTCGAGATCCACCACCGCGGGCAGCGGCTCGAGATCCACCGCGATGTCTTCCAGGGCGTCTTCCGCGAGGTAGCGGCTCTCCGCGATCACCATGGCGAGCGGCTCGCCCGCGTGGCGCACCTTGCCGCGCGCGAGGGGGAGCTGGGTCGCGGTATTGAAGACGAGGCCCGGGATCGGGGGCGGCGGAACCAGGAGCGGTCCGGGCTTCCAGTAGTCGCCGAGGTCCCAGGCGCTATAGACGGCAATCACGCCGCGCCGCGCGCGGGCTCGCGAGACGTCGATGCCGCGAAGAAACCCATGCGCCTCGTCGCTCCGAAGGAATGCGGCGTGCACCATGCCGGGCAGATCGACGTCGTCCACGAACATCGCCCTTCCCGTGAGGAGCTTCGCATCCTCCAACCGCGGCAATGCAGCGCCGAAGTAATGTCCGGTCATTTACGAGTCCCGTACAACTGCACGGCCTTCACGATGTTCGCGTAGCCTGTGCACCTGCACAGATTCCCGGACAGCGCTTCCCGAATCTCGGTCTCGCCCGGGTTAGGGTGGTCGCGGAGGAACGGGATCAGGGTCATGAGGAATCCGGGCGTGCAGAACCCGCACTGCAGGGCGTGCGTCTCGTGGAAGGCTTGCTGAAGCGGGTGCAGTTCATCTCCCTGACTCAAGCCCTCGACCGTCTGCACTTCGTGGCCGTCGGCCTGGACTGCGAACATGAGGCAGGAGCGCACCGCTTCGCCGTCGAGCAGCACGGTGCACGCACCGCACACGCCGTGCTCGCAGCCCACGTGGGTGCCGGTGAGTCCCAGCTCATGGCGCAGGAAATCCGAGAGGAGCAGTCGAGGTTCGACGCTCCGTTCGTAGCGCGTCCCGTTGACCACGACTGCGATGGGATCCATGGGGAGAGTGAACGATACCCGTCGGCCAGCAACGCGCAAGAGCGTTGAGAGGAAGCAAGGCGGGTCGCGGTGGGGACCACCCAGACCTCGAGGTGATGACTCCCTTCTGGGATAGCCATTTGTACGACAATGTCGTAACTCTTCCGGCGGCGTGAGGCTTGACAAGCTTGCATAACCGTAGGTTCGTACCTACGAATCATCGGACCGTCGCCGCATGTTCCCGCTTCGCCACTGGGATGGATTCATCAGCTATAAGAGCCGCAATGTCGAGGTTGCCCGCGCCCTCGGCGAGCAGCTCGTCGCGTCCGGCCGCCGGATCTGGTTCGCTGAGCACCAGATCCTTCTCGTGGACCGCGACCGTTTCCAGGAGGCGATTGACCGGGGCATCGCCCGAAGCCGTTGGGGCATCGCGCTCACCAACGATGCGTACGTGGCCTCTCCCTACTGCGAGCGGGAGATGGAGCTGCTGCTGCGGCACGTCGGCCCCGGTCGGATCCTGGAGATCCGGATCCCTGCCGAAGCCCGGGTGCGCCGCCGCTTCCCGGCCCTGGCCCGCACGCCCTCGATGGAGTACACCGGCGACCTCAGCGCGGTGCTCGGCTTCATCGCCCGGCACACCGGTTGGCGCCTTCACCCCCCGCCACCGATCCCTCCAGTGAATCGCCCGGACGTATTCCGAGGAGAGTGCCTCGGCGTCCCGTTCACACTTGATGTCAGCGGCTGGACTCTTCGTGCAGCCTCCTTCCAGGGAGGCGGTCCTCTCTGGGGCCGTACCCTCGACGGGTGGAACGTCCAGTGGAACCTTCAATACGGGGAAGAGCTGGATCCGCAAGTATACGACGCGCGGCGTCGGGCGAACAGCGAGGACGAGCGCGTGCTCTACAACAACCTCTGCGAGTATGCCGACAACTACTTCCGCTACCTGGGACGGGCCCGGGTCGGTGGGGTGCACCTGCTACTCAAGACCGGCGCGAGCCATTTCGCCATCTCTTACCGGCGGGCGCTCGTGTGGCACCGGCGCTACTCGGTGATCCTGGTGGACCCAGGCTCGTACCGCGCCGCCGAGTTCCTCTTCACCTTCCGGTTCCACGGCCCGTTCCGGCCGTTTTGCCGGATCGCGGCGCAGTTCGACGCCCTGGTGCATAGCCTCCGGTGGGGCGAGACCGGGGCCGAGGAGACGCCGCCCGCGGCTCCCGCTTCTGCCCCCGAGCGCTTTGCGCGTCTCATTGACGATCAGCCGGCGGCCAACAAGCTATTCGACCAGGGCATGCGGTTGCTCAAGAAAGGGCGCCTGGAAGAGGGGAGCACCATCCTGGAGCAGGTCATGGCCTATAGCATCCCGGCCGAGATGGCGGGGGCGGTGCTATTCAACCTGGGCCGGGCGCGGGAAAAGCTGGGCGACCTGGACGGAGCGGTTGCGGGTTATGAGTCTGCCGTCGAGGCGAATCCCGCCCAGTTCAACGCGATGGCGAACCTGGGAGCGATCTATCATCGGATGGGCGCGCTGGAGGAAGCGATCGCGTGGTATGAGAGGGCGCTGACCGTCAATCGGGACGACCGGATCACGCTTCATAACCTGGCGCTCTGCCGGCAAGATCTCGAGCGTGCCAGCGGGGCGTCATAGAGCCATACCCTAACCCGGGGCGAAGAAGAACTATGGGACGGCTGCGATGGTATTACCTCCGCCTCACCACCAAGACGCGGCGGCGCCGGCTCCACGCGATGCTCAAGGTGTTGGACCGCCTGGAGCTCAGGAATGCCATCGACGAGGCGGGCGTCGTCGAGACCATGCTGGGTACGGCCTCGATCGGCTTCGGGGAGACTGGACGCCTGTCGGTATTCCAGTACGGGGCCCCGGCCGAGCAGTCAATGGACCTGACGCTCCAGATGGGCGCGAGCCTGATCCTGGCCGAGGAGGGCGTGAGTCTCGGTGTGTGCGCGAGAGACCGCCTCATCTTCGCCGACCTGGGCCGGATCGGCGCCCTCCTCCGCGACGCGCCGCCGAATCTCGCGTTCGGGGAGTGGCAGGTCGTGCGGTCGGTGGTGGGGCCCACGTACGCCGCGCTCCGGTGGGACGGCAGGCTCCAGTGGGTAGAGGGGGATGGGCAGGCCGAGCAACGGGGCGCCACCTGGGGCGAAGCACTGCCGCGGCTCAAATCCTGGAGCGCTCTCGTAATGGGGTTCTACGCCACCGGCCATGCGGTCGCAGAAGTTACCTCGCCGCTGTGGCTGCGCCAGGAGGGCAAACTGACGACGCAGGTGTTCCGGGCGAAATAGCCGCTGGCCTGCCATACGGGCGCGGCAACCTTCTGTCCCGCGGCCGTATCTAACCCGGCGACTCCTTCAGGACTCTGTCATGCGAGCCTCGACCCTTTCTCTTCCGTCGGCCATTCTCCTTGTGTTGGTCGGCCAGGCCTTCGCACAGGCATCCACCACTCCGGCCCGCGCCGATGTCCTGGTGCTCGGCGTCTATCACATGGCTAACCCGGGACGGGCCTCGTCATCATCGGCTCCGGCCACCTGGGCTGGCTCCAGCACAATTTCGCGAGCGATCCCACCATCCGCCTGCGGCAAGCTCGCCGAGTTTGCCAGGTGATATCTTGGCGCTTCATTCGCTGATTGAATTCTCCGTGACATGAGGCTGTGATGGAACGAGCGATTGAGATCTACGCGATGGTGCAGTTCACCGTGATCGGGCTTTCGCACATCCTCCGACCGCGCACCTGGGTCGCCTTCTTCGTCTTCCTGCGCGAGCGAGGCGAAGCAGGAGTCTTCGCGATGGCCTTCCTGAGCCTGACCTTCGGCGCGATCGTCGTGGCCTTCCACAACGTGTGGACCGGCATGCCGCTCGTCCTGACCCTCGTGGGCTGGGCTCAGGTTCTCAAAGCGCTCATCTACTTCACCTTTCCCGCTTTCGGCTTGCGCAGGCTCCGATTCCCTACGCAGGAGCGAGCCCAGGTCTTCGTCGTGCCGGGAGTGCTGTTCCTTCTCCTGGCTGGGTTGCTTGGCTACCACCTCTGGGCGGGAACACCGAGGTAACGAGTCGCTATCGCGCCTCGGGTCTCCGGGCCGCGCGCGACACCAGGTTCTGCACCAGCACCATCTCCTGCGCCTCGTCCGGATCGCCGCTCACGAAGAGGAACTGGTTGCCCCTCGGATGCACGTCCCAGGTCGGGTGACGCGGGTTGGTCAAGTAATTGGCGGTGAACAGCGCGGTGCGCCGGCCCAGGACGAAGCCGGGCCGGGTCGTGACCTGCACCGCGAACACCGTGTCCGCGTTACGATAGAAGAGCTCCGTCCCGTCGCGCCGCCAGCGCGGCTCGGTGCCCCCCGCCGCCGAGACCTGCCAGCGTCCCTCCCCGCTCGGGAAGGGCCGCACGTACACTTCATCCCGGCCCGACTCGTTGGAGACGTACGCGATCCAGCGCTCTTCCGGCGACAGCACCGGCGAGCGCTCGTCGAAACGCGATGCCGACACCGGATGAGGCGAGCCGACCGAATCGCGCCGCACGTAGTGAATATCACCCGGAATAGCGCCTCGGCGATACACGATGGTCCGCTGATCGCGGGTTATGAACCCCTCGTAGAACTCCCCGGCCGGACTGGGGAGCAACGTGTCCACCTCCCCACCCATGGCCGGGACCCACAGCAATCCCCCTCCGCCCACGATGGATGCGAAGCTGATCCGCTTGCCGTCCGGTGACCACTCCGGGAACTGGGAGCGGCCTTCGAAGGTGAGCCGGGTGGAGACCATCCGATCGAGCGAAAGCACCCAGATTTCCCCGGCCAGTCCGCTCCCCGCAATGAGCCCGGTGTATACGATGGACCGTCCATCGGGAGAGAAGCGCGGATCACTGAACCGCAGCTGCTCGGTCGTGAGCGCCTTGGGATTGCCCCGGCGGTCCACCAATACGAGCTGTCTGTGAATCGCGGTCATCGGGAGGTACACGATCGACCCACCCCGGGAGACCGCGGCCTTCGCGGAACCCTGGAGGGAAAGCCGGACTCCCTGCAGCATCGGCGTCGCCGGCCCGGTGGTGCGGCCCCGCCGCCAGTCGAATGGCGTCACCAGGGCGGACCCGTCCTGGCCGAAGGAGACCAGCGATCCGGTCTCGGTGAAGCGCGGGTTAATACCCACGCCCTCGACCGGCGTAACCCTCCCGGTCGCGAGATCCAGGATGACCGTCTCCTGTCCCCCAACGACCCCGGCGGTGAGGAGCAGCCGCTTGCCGTCGGGAAGAAACTCGGGCCAGCGCAGGAAAGCTCGCGGGCCGGAGGAATCGGCCAGCGCGATCGGGCGGGGCTGCCCGCCGTTCGCCTTCACCTGGTGCAGCCTGCCGGGGGCAGCAGAGAACACGATCACGTCGTCGGTATTCCAGCTCGCGCCATTCTCGAACTGCGCCGGACAAATAACGGAGACCGGCCCGCCCGCGAGCGGCACTCGCTTGAGGCTGCCGTCGGCGAAAAAACCCACCTGGCTGCCATCCGGCGAGAAGAAGGGCTGGGATCCATGCTCTGTTCCCGCGAGCGGCACCGGCTCGAGCTGGTCCAGCCGCCGCACGAAGAGCTGCTCCCGCCCGCCGTACACGATAGTGCTCCCGTCCGGCGAGAAGGCCATCCCGTAGCCCGGCACCCTTGCGTTCACCGACGCGGACGCCGGAGTCTTGAGCACCGAGCGCACCAGCGGCGCCGGCGGCGGCTCCGGGTTAGGTGCCAGCAGCATTCCCAGCGCGAAGGCTGCGACCAACAAGGCGGCCACTCCGGCCAGCACTAGTCCCATCTTGGGTCGCGCGGCCCGAACTGCCCTCGGAGCACTCGCCGGCACCGCCCCCGGTCGAGCCAGCGCCTCGGCGAATTCGGCGGCGCCGCGGAACCGATCCGCCGGGAGTCGAGCCAGCGCTTGGTGCACCGCCGCGTCGATGTGTTGCGGCACGGTGGGACGGCTCACCAGGACGGAGCGCGGTTCCTCGGTCAGGAGCTTCGCGATCACCGATTGGGTGGTGGGGCCCGTGTGGGGCGGCTCTCCCGTCAGCATCTCGTAAAGCACCGCGCCCAGCGCGTACACGTCGCTTCGCCCGTCGAGCTCGCGATCGGCGGTGGCCTGCTCGGGACTCATGTACTGCGGCGTGCCGAGCGAGAGTCCGGTCTCGGTGAGCCGGCCGCCACCCGCCGCAGTCACCGCGCGCGCGATCCCGAAGTCGGCGACCACCGCGGCGCCTCCCGCGCCGCCCGAGATCAGAATGTTCTCCGGCTTGATGTCCCGGTGAATCACGCCGCGACCATGCGCGTAGGCCAGCGCCGCGGCCGCTTCGGTCGTGATACGCACCGCGTCGTCGATCGCGAGCTGGCGCTCCCGCACCAGGCGGTCGCGCAGTGATTCGCCCTCGACGTACGGCATCACGTAGTAGAGGAAGTGGTCGACTTCGCCGGAATCGTGCAGCGGCAGGATGTGGGGATGCTGGAGCCCCGCAGTGACCCGGATCTCCTGCAAGAACCGCTCGGCGCCGATCACGGCGGCGAGCTCGGGCCGGAGGACCTTGAGGGCGACCCTTCGGTCGTGGCGGAGATCCCGCGCCAGGAAGACGGTGGCCATGCCTCCCTGGCCGAGCTCCCGCTCGATGGTGTAGCGGCCGGCGAGCGCGGCGGTGAGCCGGTTCACGAGGGCCTCGGTCATCCTATAGAATACGTCCGGATCCGAGAACGGACAAAACGGCTATGACCAGGACTATTCTGTCTCTTTGGACCCTCGCCGCTGTGGCTGGCTACCTGCCTGCGCAGGCCGCGCCCGCGACCCAACCGCTCGACAGCGCGTTCAAGCCGGTGAAATGGCGCTCCATCGGGCCCTTCCGCGGCGGCCGCTCGGTCGCCAGCACCGGCGTCGTGGGAGACCCGAAGACCTACTACATGGGCACCACCGGTGGCGGGGTCTGGAAGACCGAGAACATGGGCATCACCTGGCGCAACGTCTCCGACGGCTACTTCAAGACCGGAACGGTGGGCGCCATCGCGGTCGCGGAATCCGATCCCAACGTGGTCTACGTTGGGATGGGCGAGCACGCGATCCGCGGCGTCATGACCAGCTCGGGCGACGGGGTCTACCGCTCCACCGACGCAGGACGGACCTGGAAGAAGATCGGGCTCGACGAGACTCGGCACATCTCCCGGATCGTGGTGCATCCGAAGAACCCCGATATCGTGCTCGTCGCGGCCCAGGGCGCCCTCTACGCCTCCTCGAAGCAGCGCGGGATCTTCAAGTCCACCGACGGCGGCGCTACCTGGAAAAACACGCTCTTCGTGGACGAGAAGACCGGCGCGGTCGAGCTCGCCATGGACGCGACTAACCCGCGCATCCTGTACGCCGCGATGTGGGAGCACGGGCGGCTCCCCTGGAAAGTCATCAGCGGCGGCCCGGGCAGCGGGCTCTACAAATCCACCGACGGCGGAGACACCTGGGAGAAGCTGACCAAGGGCCTTCCCGAGAAAATGGGCAAGATGGCCATCGCACCGAGCCGATCGAACCCGGACAAGGTGTATGCCCTGATCGAGAGCGACTCCTACAGCGACGCGCGCGGCCTCTACGTCTCGACCGATCGCGGCGCGAGCTGGAGCCAGATGACCAGCGAGCCGCGCCTGGTGCAACGGGCGTGGTACTACATCGAGCTCTTCGTGGATCCCAAGGACGAGAACCGGATCTACGTGCTGAGCGCCCCCGCGCTCCGTTCCAACGACGGGGGAAAGACCTGGGAGACGCTGAGTGGGGTCCACGGCGATTACCACGACATGTGGATCAACCCCGACAACTCCGACAACTTCATCATCTCGGATGACGGCGGCGCGGTGATCACCTTCGATCGGGGAAAGAGCTGGAGCTCCCAGCGCACCCAGCCGACCGGCCAATTCTACCGGCTCAACGTGGACAATCAGTTCCCCTACCGGATCTACGCCGCGCAGCAGGACAACTCCTCGGTCGTGATCGCGAGTCGCGAGCTGGCGAGCGGGGGTATCACTACCGACAGCTGGACCTGGTCGGCCGGCGGGGAGAGTGCCTTCCTCGCCTTCGATCCCGATAACCCGCGCTATGTGTTGGGAGGGAGTTACCAGGGCACCATCGAGGTGCTCGATACCAAAGCCCGCGCCGGCACCGGCATCATGCCCGCGCCGATCCAGTACCTGGGCAGAGATGCCAAGGACATGAAGTACCGGTACAACTGGAACGCCCCGATCATCTGGAGCCGGCACGAGCCCAACACCTTCTATCACGGCGCCCAGGCTCTGCTCAAGACCTCCGACCTCGGCAAAACATGGAGAGAGGTGTCCCCCGACCTAACCCGGAACGAGAAGGAGAAGCAGGGCACCCCGGGCGGGCCCTACACCAACGAAGCGGTCGGCGCCGAGAACTATGGAACGCTGTCGTACGTGGCGGAGTCGCCCCACGAGCGCGGAGTGATCTGGACCGGGAGTGACGACGGCCTGGTACACCTAACCCGGGACGGCGGAGCGAGCTGGAAGAACGTGACCCCGAAGGGGCTCGCGGAGTGCCTGATCAACGCCATCGAGGTCTCGCCCTTCGACAAGGCGACGGCGTACCTCGCCACCACGCGCTACAAGTTCAACGACCACTCGCCGGCGCTCTACAAGACCACCGACTACGGGGAGACCTGGACCCGGATCGATCGAGGTATTCCGGCCACGGCCTTCACCCGGGTGGTGCGGGAAGACGACGTGCGGAAGGATCTCCTCTTTGCCGGCACCGAGCTGGGCCTCTTCATCTCGTGGAACGGCGGGCGGGACTGGTCGCCGTTCCAGCTCAACCTGCCCATCACCCCGATCACCGACCTCCGGATCCACCAGGGCAACCTGATCGCGGCGACCTCGGGCCGGGGCCTCTGGATCCTGGACGACCTGGCGCTGGTCCGGCAATACCGGACCGACCCTCCCGACTTCGCGATCTATCGGCCGACCGATGCCTACCTGGTGAACGGGGGGAGCGATCTGGACGCGCCCGAAGCGGACTTCACCGGTGCGAGCCTAACCCGCGGTGTCAACCCCGCTACCGGCATGGTGCTCTACTACTGGCTGCCCAAACTGGAGAAGACCGACAGCGTCACGCTCGAGGTGAAAGATGCCGCGGGCAACCTGGTGCGGAGCATTTCGTCGGCGAAAGACACCACCTTCAAGAAATGGGACGGCGGTCCCCCCGCCGAGCCGGTCCTGCCGGCGTCGCCGGGGCTCAACCGGTTCGTGTGGGATCTGCGACACCCGACCATGAAGGGCGTACCCGGGGTGTACATCGAGGCGAATTACCGGGGCCACAAGGCATCACCGGGGGTGTATCGCATGAGCCTCAACCTGGGAGACCGGACCGTCGCTACGGAAGCTCGACTGCTGGCGAATCCGCTGTATCCAACCGACTCGGCCACCTATGCGGAGTATCACGCCTTCATGTCCGGCATGGAGCGGGAATTGAGCCTCATGCACCAGACCGTCAACCGTCTGCACGCGCTTCAGGAACGCCTGACGTCGGTGCTGGCGAATCTTCCTGCCGGCGAGAAGTACGCTGCCCTCAAGAAGGACGGGGAAACGCTCATTGCGAAGCTCAAGGCATGGGATGCCGACATGGTGCAGCGGAAGTCGAAGGCCTACGACGACGTGGAGAACTTCCCGCAGAAGTTCACGGCGAACTGGCTCTTCCTGATCAATCAGACCGAGAGCGATCTGCCCCGGGTTAATCAGCCCTCACGCGACCGGTTGGCGGAGCTCCAGCGCGATTGGGCGGGCCTCAAGGCGCGGTCCGACGCGCTGCTCGACCAGGAGATCCCGGCCTTCAACCGGAGGCTCTGGGAGGCGGGAGTCGGCGCGATTTCCAGGTGAGCCGGGGGTCGCAACGAAAACGGGCCGACCGCTGTCGAACGTGCATGGCATATACGCGCTGTGAGCTCCTGCCTGGCCGCGCCTTGCTCGCGCCAAGCCTGCTCACTGCCTGCGTAGCAACTTTGAGCGCACAGCCCAGAGCGCCATCAGCAGCGATCGACTCACTCGTCGAAGCGCACATGAAGATGCGACGAATTCCGGGAGCCGCCATTGCGGTCGTTCGCGGCAGCCGGGTCGCGTACCAGAAAGCCTATGGCGTCGCGAACCTCGAGTCGAACGCGCCCATCACCCTCGGCAGCATCTTCCAGATCGCTTCGGTCACGAAGCCGTTTACCGCGATGGCCGTGATGAGGCTCGTCGAGGAAGGAAAAGTGTCCCTCGACGCCCCGCTGGCCTCATACGTTCCCGAGGTGCCGGCGACATGGTCGGGCGTGACCGTGCGCCGGCTGCTCTCCCACACCGCCGGGATCACCCCAGGGGCAATTGTGCGCGTCGATGCGGCCGGGAACCTCACTACCCGTGAAGGCGTCCCGCTGAGTGACATCACCGCGCGCAGGACTCTCGAGGTGCTCACCCGATCGCCGGTCGTCTTTCCCGCAGGTGAGCGCGCCATGTATTGCGACGCTTGCTTCTTTCTCGCCGGACTCGTTATCGAACGAGCATCCGGACTCTCGTACCCGCGGTTCATGCGCGACCGTGTCTTCTTGCCACTCGGGATGGCGCACTCGGCGATCGTGGATCGCTGGGAGATCGTGCCCGGGTTGGTGCCGGTCTACTCGATCCGTGAGGGCAAACTGGTACCGTGGCGCCGCGACTGGCAGGTCGAGTTGAACGCGTACGCCGGTATTCGTGCGACCATCGGCGACCTGGCACTTTGGGACGCTGCACTCCGCACCCGGTGGTTGCTGAATCAGACCAGCTATGACGCGATGTGGACACCGTCGATGCTCACCAACGGCCGCGAGGCGCTCATCTTCGGCGACCCCTACGGACTCGGCTGGGGCCTCGGGGAACTGCGCGGGCGCAGGACCGTGGAACACGCCGGCGCGTCGGGGACGTTCGTGCTTCGCCTGCGCGATGACGACCTCACGGTCATCGTGCTGACCAATCTTGACGGGCCGTCGGGGTCGCAGCCCGCGATCCTGGCGCGCGGCATTGCCGGCATTGTGAACCCGGCTTACGCCGCTCCGGACCGGCTTCCAGCGAGGCCGGACCCCTCGCCAGCGGCAGCTCCGGCGCTCCGCCAGCTTCTCACCGACCTTTCCGAGGGCCGCGAGTCACCGGTGATGACGACAGGACATCGCGACTTCTACCGCTCGATCCCTGCGCCCGCACGCAGCGGGGACGCCCAGCTGCTCAGGTCCCTCAAATCTCTCGAGTATGTCGCGAGCGATGATGTCGGCGGACGAATCGCACGCAACGGAGACTCAGTGCAACGCATCGCCTACTACCGTGGCTCGCTTGATAGCCGAGTCTTTCTCTTCACCGTCTGGCTCACGGCCGATGGAAGAGTTGCCCACTTGCGGTTTACGCCCGCGCAGTAGCCGCACCACGCCAGGTAAAGGATCTTGACGTCATGACGTTATAGCGTCATATTGCTAGCATGCCAACTTCCAAGCGAGCCACCGTCTACTTCGACCCATCAATTCACCGGGCCCTCCGGCTCAAGGCGGCCGAAACCGATCAGAGCGTCTCGGATCTGGTGAACACCGCCGTGCGGCTCTGCCTGGCCGAAGACGCCGAGGATCTGGCAGCGTTTCGGGCCCGTGCCAAGGAACCCGCCCTGGCGTTTGAGGATGTTGTCCGCGACCTGAAGCGTCGTGGCAAGCTATAGGGTCCTCATCAAGCAGTCGGCCGCCAAGGAGCTGGAGGCTGTCTCCCTCAAGGAGCGGCGCCGTCTCGTCCGGCGCATCGAAGCGCTCGCGACTAATGCTCGACCGGTCGGCGGGCAGAAACTTTCGGGCGAGGAGAAATACCGCGTCCGCCAAGGCGACTATCGGATCCTGTACGAAATCAGCGATGAGGAGCTGGTCGTCACGGTCGTGCGGATCGGCCATCGCAGGGATGTCTATCGATAGACCTGGTTGGCTGCTCGGACTCCTCCTCTCGGCTTGCGTCGCCGGTGCCACCACGCAGAGCGGCCGTCAAACCTCTTGGTCCATCACCTTCCTCGGGGATTCCACCGATCCTCGCTTCACTGCCGTGCGCGAAGCCGTGGCGTACTGGAACAACGAGCTTGCCTCGATCGGCGTTCCCCTGCGGCTCGGCCCGGTGACGACCTCGGCGGCGCGCTCTCGAGCAGCCCGACCTTCACCTCGTTCGGCATTAACCCGGAACGATTCGGCGGCCGAGCCTGGTCGCACTGAGGCCGCTCACCTGCCGCCGCTCTCGGTGCCGAACGTGGCGCGCAACGTCGCCGCCTGGTTTCTTGCTGAACGGGGATCTCCGAGAGACGTAGCGCGCGCCTTCGATGCGATCACGACGTTGTTCCCCGCGGCTACGGCGACATGGTACGGACTGGCGGACAATGCCATCACCACGGGCGATACGGTCACCGCTCGGCGGGCTCTTGACGAACTGCTGCGCCTGGCGCCAACTCACGCCGGTGGGCTGCGCTTGCGAGCCCTCATGGAGGGCCGCCGCCGCGGTTAGGGCTTGGCGATGTTGATGGCTGTCCCGGGATAACCCGGCAGGCAGTCGCCGTCGGGATCGTGATTGTCGTCGCCATCGCGATAGGTGTACCCCGACTTCTCAAGCAGGAAGAGGGTGAACCCGGTCGAGGCGTACCGGTTGTTGATGTTGGGCGTCGTCATGGTGCAGGTCCCATCCGTGCCGGTCGTGCAGCTTCCTTCCGCGGTGTACTCGCCGCTCCAGATGCCCCACACCAGCGCGCCCGCTAGCGGCTGCTCGTTGGCGTCAGAGATGGTGAAGGTTACCGAGGCCTTCCACATCTTTTTCCCAACCTTCCAGCTCAGGCCATCGAGGTCGTGGGAGTGAATGATCCCCGGCTCGGGCGGTGGAGGCGGTGGCGGAGGAGGCGGCGGGGGAGGCGGAGGCGCGCCGCCGGTAATGAGACTATAGAGCAGGAGATTGGGCGACCCGCTGCCGGGATTCGTCACGGCACCGGCGGTCGCGTTGCTCTCGATCGCACTCTCCACGGTCGCCGGCGTGGCCGCCGGAAAAGCCCGGAGATAGAGTGCCGCAACGCCCGCCACATGTGGTGCCGCCATCGAGGTCCCGTCCCAGGTGCCGTAGGTGTTGTCGCCGTTGTTGGTGGACGAGGTGATGCCGGAGCCCGGCGCGAAGACGTCCAGACAGGATCAGTAGTTCGAGAAGGAAGACCGGCTGTCGGCGGTGGTCGTGGCGCCCACAGTGAGGGCATTCGCCGCGCTGGCCGGCGAGTAGTTGCAGGCATTGGCGTTGCTGTTCCCCGCCGCGACCGAGTACACCACGCCCGCCGCGACCGAGTTGTTGACCGCGGTGTTGACGGAAGCGGAGGCCGGGCCGCCCAGCGACATGTTGGCCACCGCCGGCTTGATGTGGTTCGCGGTGACCCAATCCACGCCCGCGATCACCTGGCTGTAGCTCCCGCTCCCGGAGCAATTGAGCACCCGTACCGCGACCAGCGTCACGGCCTTCGCGATCCCAACCGTACTGCCGCCAACCGTGCCCGCCACGTGGCTCCCGTGCCCATGGCAGTCGGCCGGATTGCCGTCGCCATCGATGTAGTCGGGGCCGGCCTCGACCCGTCCCGCGTACTCCTGATGGGTGAACCGGATGCCGGTATCGATGATGTAGACCCGGACCCCGGCCCCGTCGTTCTCGTAGGTGTAGCTCAGATCCCGGCCGCTCCGCTGGTCCACCCGGTCGAGTCCCCAGCTTGGCGGGTTAGGCTGGGTGCCGATCGCGTACATGAGTCCGTCGGCTTCGACGAAGCTCACGTTGGGGTTCCGCCGCACGCCTTCGACTGCCTGGGCCGGAATGGTTGCCGCGAAGCCTTTGAGCGCGGCGCGATAGCGGAAATGCAAGGCCCCGCCGGAGCCGCGGACCAGATCGTCGGTCACCCGGTCGGGCTCCGCGACCTCATCCCGGAGCACCACGATGTAGCGATCGGCCTGAGGACCCTGCGCCGAGCCTACGGCGAGCTGGGGCGCCGGCGACCGGTCCGGTCCTCCGAGCGTATCGATCCGCTCGCATGCCACGAGACCAAGGAGCAGGAAAGCGAGCGGAGTGACGCGGGTTTTCATAGGACCTCCAGGTGCTACGACGTGCAGTGGCGCGTCACACTGTCGCGGGGGCGACACGGCAGATTGCAGCGCGAGGCCGGCTTGCCGACCATGAAGCTCGC
>JBQTHV010000200.1:0-1821 GCA_052389555.1 Gemmatimonadales bacterium
GAAGGTGAGGAACGTCAAGCAGATCTATAAGGAGCTGATGGCTGCGCAGCCGAGGCCGGGGACCCGGGAGCGGCACTAGACCGATCGGGGTTCGAATCCTGTGCGGCGACAAGAGCGGCCGGCCAGCAATCGCCGGCCGCTCTTCTTCTGGTTCAGTCTTTCTGGTTGAATACCGTCACGCTGATTTGAGCGCTGCCGACATTGCCGGACGGATCGACTGCCTCGGCGCGGATCGCGTGAACTGAGTTGTTGGCGAGAGGGATAGTGCTCCAGACGAGCTTATAGGGACGGGCATAAAAGGTCGCCCGCAACGTGCCGTCGATTAGAACTCGCACCACCTCGACCGAGAAGTTGTCGGCCGCATCGACCTCGATCAGGACTCCCCCACCGACGGTGCTGCTATCATCTGGATCGGTGATTTGCACCTGAGGCGGGATCGCGTCGGGCGGAAGCTCGGTGCTGGCAAGGCATCCTGTGGCGATCCCTGCCAGGACGAGGATCATTACCGGACTCTTTCGCATGGCGTTCTCCTCCGCCGGGGAGTCTAGGGGAGCCGGCCCCGAGGCGCTACTGCCGGCCGGGTCACCAATCGGCCATCGGGTCCCACGCTGATTTCTCCGGCCCTTGCCTCAGGCGGCAGCGCGATTTCGCTCTCCTTCCCGTCCGGCCACCGGATCCATAACGCGGTCGGCGTCCCGGGAAGACCCAGAGCCTGGGTGGCACCGTTGACCGACCAGTGGCCGCTGCCGGCCTGGATCTCGCGCACCGGTGCGGAGCGTTGCCCGAACCTAACCCGGAGCGCCGCCCCGACGGCGTGCGGGTTTCCGGGCCCTCCCTCGAGCCTAACCCGGAGCCCGGGCCGCCCGCCCTGGTTCCGGAACAATCTGGTCGCAGTGCCGTTCTGGGTGATCACCAGGTCGGCCCGGCCATCCCCGTCATAGTCGGCGCTGGCGGCGCCTCGCTGGTCACCGTACACCAGGAGACCGGAGAGCTGACTGGGGATCGGGCGGAAACCACCCTGGCCGTCCCCAAGAAGAAGTAGGGAGCGGCCAGCATCGTAGCGGGGCGTCTCGAGGTCCGTGGGGAAGAAGTTCTGGCTGAGCACCAGGTCTTCGTTGCCGTCGCCGTCGAAATCAGCCACCACGGGAGCAAAGGCGGGTGCGAGCTGAGCCATGAGCGGCAGCGGATGCGGCTCGAAGCGATTCCCGCGGTTGAGCCATATCAGACTCTCGAAGTTGTTCGTTCCCAGGCGCATCGTGTTCGGGACCACGCCGCCCATTACCTCATCGACGGTGGCGTCGGCATAGGCTTGAAAGCGTCGCAGCCGCTGGGTGATCCCCGGCATGGCGCGACTCAGTCGCGCAAAGCTCGCAAGCGGCGCCGGTCCGCCCAGCCGGGGATCGTCCTGGGCCAGCAGCGGGTCGAGCGAGCCGTTCCCATCGAAATCGCCGAAATACAAATAGAGCGGCCGGAGGCTGTCGGCCTGCCATCTGATATTGCGTCCCCAGCTCGTGCTCACGAGATCGGGCCGCCCGTCGCCGTCGAAATCTCCGCTCGCGAGTCCCAGCCAGCGGCTGTAGATGCCCTCAAAGCCCATTCCTGTCGCTGGTGCGAGCCGGCCCGCATCGTTGCGGAACAGCTTGATGGTCCCCCATTCGATCGCCAGCAGTAGATCGGAATCGCCATCCTGATCCACGTCGCTCCAGAGCGCGGCACTGACCATCCCGATATTGCTAAGCACGAGGGAGTTGGCGGAGTCGAGCGTGAAGCGGCCGCGGCCGTCGTTGCGATAGAGCCGGCTCGAAGGCGAGAGGGGATAGG
>JBQTHV010000201.1:0-35447 GCA_052389555.1 Gemmatimonadales bacterium
ACCGGACCCCGTTCGGGATCGCCGACCCGGTCTTCTCCCGGGACATCGGGTTCTACGTCTTCACGCTGCCAGGGCTCTCGGCCCTGCTCGGGTTGCTGTCCGGTCTTACCTGGCTCACGCTGCTGCTGCTGGTCCCGGTCTACTGGTTCCGAGGCGACCTCATCCTGCTCCCCCGACGGGTGCGGATCGAGCCCTCGGCGGGGCTGCACCTCGCCCTCCTGCTGGCAGTGCTCTTCCTCCTCACCGCCGTGCGGCTCTGGTTGGTCGAGATTCCGGGCCTGCTCTACTCGACTACGGGGCCGCTGATCGGCGCGAGCTACACCGATCTCCACACCCGGCTCCCGGCGCTGCGACTCTCGGCGGCGCTGGCGGTCCTGGTCGCCGCGACCGTGGTGATCGGGGCGGCGCGGGGACGACTGATCCGGTCCGGGCTCTGGGCCGTGGGCGGGTATTTCGCCGTGGCGCTGATCGGTCGCGGCCTGGTGCCGGCGGTGGTCCAGCGGTTGTTCGTCGCGCCCACCGAGCTGACCCGGGAGACTCCCTACCTGCGCCACCACATCGCGGCGACCCGGCAAGCCTGGGGGTTGGACGGCATCGAGGTCCGCGACCTGGAAGCCCAGGCCGACCTCAGCCTGGCCGACATCCGGGCGAACGCGCCCATCATCGAGAACGTGCGGCTGTGGGACCGGGAGCCGCTGCTCCAGACCTTCGGCCAGCTTCAGGAGATCCGCACGTACTACGAGTTCGTCGCGGTGGATGACGACCGGTACTGGATCGACGGGAAGTACCGCCAGGTTCTGCTCTCGCCGCGGGAACTGAGCGCGGCGTCCCTTCCGACCCGCACGTTCATCAACGAGCACCTGACCTTCACCCACGGGATGGGGCTTACGCTGGCGCCCGTGAATCAGGTGACGCCCGAGGGGCTGCCGCTCCTCTTCGTCAAGGACCTGCCGCCAGTGGCTACGGCGGGATCGCTGCGGGTTACCCGCCCGCAGCTCTACTACGGCGAACTGGTGAACGAGTTCGTCGTCACCGACACGCGGCAGCGCGAGTTCGACCATCCCGCCGGCGAGACCAACATCTACGCTCCCTATGAGGGCCGCGGCGGCGTTCGGGTCGGCGGTCTGCTGCGACGGACCCTCTTCGCGATGCGATTCGGCTCCTCGAACATCCTGCTGTCGCAGGATATCCAGAGCGCGAGCCGGATTCTGTACTACCGGCACATCGAGGAGCGCACCCGCAAGGCGCTCCCGTTCCTCACCCTCGACCGCGATCCGTACCTGGTGATCGCGGACGACGGGACGCTACACTGGATTGTCGACGGGTACACCCGAAGCGACCGCTATCCCTATGCCGACCGGCTCTCCAACGGCACCAGTTACATGCGGAACAGCGTGAAGGTGGTGATCGATGCCTATCACGGAAGCGTCACCGCCTACCTGGCCGATCCGGACGATCCGGTGGTGCGTACCTGGGGCCGGATCTTTCCCGGCTTGCTCCAGCCCCTCGAGCGGATGCCCGCCGGTCTCCGGGCACACCTTCGCTATCCGGAGGATCTCTATACGGTCCAGGCGAACCTGTACACCGTCTATCACATGGACGCGCCGGAGGACTTCTATCACCGGGAAGACCAGTGGCAGATCCCGGTAACTACGAGGCCGGATGGGTCGGTGCCGTTCATGCGCCACATCATCATGCGGTTGCCCGAAGAGCAACAGGCGGAATTCATCTTCATGGTTCCGTTTACCCCACGGGGGAAGGACAACCTTGCCGCCTGGATGGTGGCCCGGAACGACGGAGAGCACCTCGGCAAGCTGCGGGTTTACCGGTTCTCCCGGCAGACTCTGGTGTTCGGGCCGCAGCAGATTACCAACCGGATCAATCAGCACACGGAGATCGCGCAGGAGATCACCCTCTGGGACCAGCGGGGATCTCAGGTGATTCGGGGAGACCTGCTGGTCATTCCGATCGAGCAGTCCATGGTCTACGTGCAGCCGCTCTACCTCCAGGCGGAGGGAGGCCGGATTCCCGAGCTCAAGCGGGTCATCGTCGCCTATCAGAATCAGGTGGTGATGCGAGAGACTTTCGAGCAGGCGCTGGCCGCGCTGTTCGGCGGCCCGGCGGCCCGGCGCGCGGGAGAGGCGGTGATAGCGGGAGGGCCGGCCCCGTCACCGGCCCCGGCCGGAGCGGAGCCCGAGCAGCGCGGGTTGATCGCGGAGGCGCTGCGGCGGTATCAGGCCGCGCTGGCGGCGCAGCGGGAGGGAGACTGGGCGCGGTATGGAGAGGAGATCAGGCGGTTGGGGGAGATCCTGACTCGGCTCGGAAGTGAACGGTAGGGCTATTAGCTATTAGCTATTAGCTATTGGCTATTAGCTATTGGCTATTGGTCAACTGCCCTGCGGGCTGGTTCTTCTTCCAATAGCCAATAGCCAATAGCCGATAGCCTTGCAGTGTGCTAGCTCTCTGGAACCAGCTGCCCCCGAATCTCCCCGCCCGCGTTGGCGACGGTGTGCACGTTGATGTAGGCATTCCCGGCGCGGATCTTGGCGACCAGGCTTCCGAACGTTTCCCCGCCGGTGACGTCGGTGGCGAGCCGGGTGCCCGTCGCGAGTTGGCCCGTGAACGGGCCGACCGGCGGCTGGGCGGGTGAATAGAGGGTCACGACGGGGGGGCCGGCCTCGGTCGTGCTCCCGACGTGGATGTGCGCCACGGTGGGGCTCACCAGGCCGGTGACGTTGATGGTGAAGCTGATGGTCTGCGCGTCATCGTCGATGGTGACCGTTGCGGTCCCCATAGCGGTCGTGGTAACCGGGTTAGGCCGCTCGGCCGCACCGGTCAGGCTGGCCTCGAACTCGGTCTCGAAGTCGGGACCGTTGGCGTCGCCGTTGCATCCCACGCCGAGCGCGACTGCAAGGACGATCGCCGCGGCGCCGTTTTCTATCCGTCTCATTTGCGTTTACTGCTCCCCCGTCCTCGAGTTCGAGCGTTCACGCGGGCGAGGACGGTCCGGCCCGCGTAGGCTGTCGCGGCGCCGGCGCCCAGCACCAGCGCAACTTTGCCGGCAGTCCGCCAGCCGGACTTCGCGTGACGGGCCCGGCTCCGCTTCCTGGCAGCCTCGCCGGCCCGAATGAGGACGCTGTCCGTCGCGTCCGCCACTTTGCGGATGACCCGCGTGGCCCCCGCGCGGTTCTGGTTCTTCTTCATGGTCGTTTCTCCTGGTTACGTCGTGTCACAGCCGTTTGCGAATCTCCCGCACCACCACCGCCGCCGCTGCCACCGTCCCCGCGATCAAGCCGGTGCGCATGGCCTTGCGCCCGACCCTCCCAACCGTGCGCACCCGGCGGCGGATGGCGTTGCGCCCGGCTGCCGCGAGCACTCGGGTTTCCAGATCGTGATAGGCATTCCGAATCCTGGCCATGCGACGCTCCGCTACTTGGGTAGCAGGTTTCTCTTCTTGCGACGATTCGCGTTGGTGGCTGTAACACACGAGTGGAGGGTTGCTCGGCGCTCGGCGCTCGGCACTCGGCCGAGAGGAGCAAATTCGGGACTTCGCGTGTAGCAAAACGAAGCCGCACGCTTTGCAATGCGCGAAGCGCGCGGCTCAGGAGGGATCGAGCACCACTGGATGTCGCGGCTCGCCCCGGGCGTCTCCAACGTAGTAGATTCGGTCCGTTTCCCTGCGCAGAGGAGCTCGAGATGATCCGCCACGGTTTCATCGTCACTGCATGCGTCTCGCTCGCCGCCTGTTCCGGGGCTCAGCGCACCGCCCAGAGGGATCTGGCTGCCGCCGATAGCGCCCTTGCCAACGTTCCAACCGAGGCGGAGAACGTGAGCCCTGAGGAGCTGGCGGCGATTCGGGAGGCGGCCCGGGTGGGGCGCGAATCGTTCGAGATGAAGGAGTACGACGCCGCCTCGACCGGGCTCCGCGAAGTGCCCGGGCTGGTGAAAGCGCTGGTCGACTCACTTCCGGCGCGGCGGGCGGTGCTCACGGCCGAGATGGATACGCTCTCGGTCGTGATGCCGCGGAATCTGGAGGCGGTCAAGCGGGAGCTGGATAAGATCGCGCGAACCCGCCGGCGGCCTCCGGGCCTGGACCAGCAGGAGCTTGAGCAGGCGCGCGAAACCTACGCGGCGGCGGGACCGGAATGGCAGGCGATTCGGGCCGAGTTCTCGGCCGGCAAACTGGCCCAGGCAATGGATCGGGCCCACAATCTCAAGGCCCGGGTGTCGCAGGCGATGCTCTCGCTGGGCCTCGTGGCGGACGAGCGGGCCTGGAGCAACGTCACGCTCCCGCCCGAATGAGCGCGGGTTAGCGGCCGATACTCGCGAGGATCAGGAAGCTTCGAGTCTGGTAGCTCTCTTCGGAGGTGATGGTGGAGAGCTTCAGGTCGCGCAGGCCGTACACGTAGCGGCCTTCGATACCGAACCCCTTGATGCGGATCCCGGCGCCGATCACCGCGGCATAGTCCCACTTTTCGCGCTGGCCGGCATCGGCGCAGTCGCCGCCGCTGGCGGTGCGGCAGCGCACCTCGTAGGAGAGCTGCGGCCCGGCGTAGCCGAATGGCTGCACCGTGGGGGTGGGCAGGGTGATCTTCAGGTACACCGGGACATCGATGTAGTCGAGCTTCACTTCCTGCTCGGAGACCGCCTGGTTCTCGTCGAGGCCGCGTTGCGCATAGAGCCCTTCCGCCCCAAAACCGATTAACCCGCCGCTTCCCACGTAGATGCCCGCCGCGAAGCCGGTGCGGGTCTTCAGGTTGTCGGGCAGCACCCCCTTGTGGGAGATGTCCCCGAACGAGAGGCCGGCCTTGATGCCGATCGACTGCGCCAGAACTGCGGCCGGCGCGCCGAGCGAGCAGGTAAGCACGGTGATCAGGGTACGCAGTCGCATGGCTCGCTCCCGATCCACAGATTATCCAAATCCACAGATTACACCGATTACCCAGATTGAGGCAGCTGCGTAACTGCGTGGGAGACGAGCGAGCGGGCGCCCGGGCGCACCCGCTCAGCGATCGAGCCAGTAGGAAAGCTTGACCAGGAACGTGTTATCGGCCGGGGTATCGAACAGCCGCCCGACATCCCCGAAGAACCCCCGGGTTCCATAACCCGGCTCGCTGTCCTGCCGTCCATGCTGCCAGACCAGGAACAGGGCCGAGCCGGGCCGGTATTCCCAGCGGAGCACGGTGTTGGACCGGAATTGCTTGAAGTTGAATCCTTCCTGGCCCTCGGGCGGAGTGCCGTCGCCGTAGGGACGGAACCGGTCGGGGTAGGCGGCCGCGCGAGGGTCGGCGAGCTCGCGGACGTTGCTGTAGCGACCCTTGCTCACGAAGGGTTGGGCATAGACCTGGAGGGTGAGCGTCGGCGTCGCGGTGAAGTTGACCCGCGTGCTGATGCTCGCCTCTCGCTGCACCAGGTGGGCGAACGTGTAGTGGAGGGTGCCTTCCGAGTCGGTGAAGTTGCCGAACCACTGCCGGTCGTTCCGGTTCCAGGTGAGGTCGAGACCCAGCTCGGCGCCGATCCGACTCCCCAGCCGGAACTGGGTCCAGGGACTCAGGCTGAAGGATTCGCTGCGGCCGCCGTCGTCCCGGAAGTAGTTGAGCCACAGTCCGGGCTGCACCACCCAGCGGGAGTCACCTTCGATGCCGAACCACGGTGCGATGAACTCGTCCCTGCGCAGCGCCGGCCCGCCCCGGGCGCAGCGGTCACAATACACCGTTCCTAACCCGCCGTAGGTACCGCCGGCGTGGAGCCAGAAGCTGTTGGGAAGCTCGAAGTGCACGTTGGTGTTGACCGCCCGCTCGAGCGGCAACCCGCCAGAGGACCAGTCGTTCCACTCGTTGAAGTTCCAGAACAGCCGCCGGAAGAACGGGCCCGGCTTATTGAATCGGAGCGTGCCCCAGGTGGCCCAGCTCATCCAGTCGGCTCGCCGGATGAAGCCGAGATCGTTGGCCTCGAATCCGGGAGAAAGCCACTGGAAGCTGGTCTCGAACATGATGATCCCGCCGCCCACCTTGGCGAACTGCAGCTGGCCGGCGTGTCCCGAGAGCGAGGTGCGGTCCGGATCGAAGACCAGCTCGCCGTCGGGGCGCTGGTAATAGTGAACCGGGTTCAGCTGGGTCCCCGCGATAGCCTCGGGCGAGCCACTCACCCGCGAGCCGACCACCCGTCCTCTCGCTTCGAACCGGCTCCCCAGAAACCGATGCCGGAAGTCGAGGCCACCGACCAGCGCGGTCGAGCGAAGCGAGCTACCCGTCCATTCGTCCTGATTGCGGTGAACCGCCGTCCCGATAACCCCAATAGTGGATTCGCCGCCGCGGAAATCCTGCGTGGCGCGCAGCACCGAATAGCTCGACAGCGGCTCGATGGTGCGGTCCTGGGTCCCCACTTCTCGGGCGGTGATCGCCTCGATCATGCCGATCGCGAGCCCGCCCGGCGTCCGGCCGGTGACCTTGGCAGCACCGAGAATCGTAGAACCGGTAGGCGAGGCGGCATCGCCGTAGCGACCCGAGAGCTGCGGCGCCCGGCCGATCCGGCGCGAATAGAAGAGATTCTCGGAGCCGCAGTCGTTCACCGCATAGCAATTCATCCGGAACGCGAGCAAGCCCGCGCCCTCCATGAAGAAGGGCCGCCGCTCCTGGAAGAACGTCTCGAACGCGGTGAGATTGAGCACCGCGGGATCCGCCTCCACCTGGCCGAAATCGGGATTCACCGTGCCGTCGACGGTCAGGTTGGACGAGAGCCCGTACTTGAAGTCGAGGCCGCCGCTCAGGCGCTGGGGGTGCGAGAAGCCGTCCCCGTCGGGGATGGTGACATTCTTGGTCAGCGCGTAGGGCGCGAGTTCCAGCCGGTGGGGCGAGGCGAGCCCCTGAATGCCGTTCACTTCGCCAAGTTGGGAAGAGAGGCCGGCCTGGTTGCGGCGATAGAGCGGCCAGCTCACCCGTTCCTTATACCGCTCGATGTCGCGCCAGATCCCGAATCCGAAGGTGTGCGAGTCGGCCTTGGGGTAGCGGATCTGAGAGAGCGGGATCCGGAACTCGGCGGTCCAGCCAAGCGAGTCCACCGTCGTGGCGGCATCCCAGACGGCGTCCCAGGTGCCGTCTTCGTGACCGTCGTTGTAGATCGCATAGTCGCGTTTGACGCCCGCGGGGTTTACCGCGAATTCGTAGCCGCTGCGCCGGTCGTGATACGAGTCGATGATGATCTTGATCTGGTCGGTCGGGGGCCGCACGTCGCGCCGGGCCAGGAGCTTCAGGATCCGGTCTGGCTCCGGGTCGTACATCCGCACGAACACGTAGAAGTTCCGGTTGTCGTAGGCGACCCGGGCCTCGGTGCGGAACCGGGGTTCCTTGCCTTCCACCGGCTCGAATTCGAGAAACTCATTGATGACCGGGGCGGTGGCCCACGCCTGGTCGGCATCCCGGCCATCGATCACCGGAGCCGGCTGGGCCCGGATGGCGGTCGCGACTCTCGCCGGCGGCGGCGTGGCAGGGTTTCCAGGCCGAAGGCCGGAATGGGATTCTTGCGCCTGAATGAACGCGAGCACGGCAAGTGTAGTGAGCATCCCGGCCTTCGAGCTGGAGACGTGTCGTTAGACACCGTAGGACGGGAAAACGTTGGAGAGGGTTTCAGTTGGCGATGGCTATTGGTTATTGGCTATTGGCTATTGGAAACGGCCCGAGCCCGTGGGGCTGTTGACCAATAGCCAATAACCAATAGCCAATAGCCAAAAGCTACTTACGCGCCGAGATCGCCAAGCCGATACCACCGAGGATAACCGCCCCGGAGATCACCAGACGAAGTGAGACGGGCTCGCCGAGAATGACGGTGCCGGCAAGGGCTGCGAGCACCGGAACCGCCAGCTGGATGGTGCCGGCCCGGGTAGCGCTCAAGCGAGGGAGGGCGGCATACCAGGCAGCGTAGCCGCCTCCCGACGCGAGCGCCCCCGAGGTGGCAGCGGCCGCGATCCCATTCGGAGAGGCGTGCGCGGCGCTCACGGCCAGCGCGACGCCAAGCAGGAGGAGCCCAAGTGGGGCTGCCAGGACAAAGCTCGATGTCGTATCGGCGAGGGGCCGGCTCGTCCCGCGTCCCCGGAGCGAATAGAAGCCCCACGCGACTCCTGCGGTTCCCATCAGCATTGCACTGCCGAGGGGGGGTGCCGCGAGTCCCGGCAGATTCAGGTACCCGAGTCCGCCCAAGGCGATGGCGAGCCCCAGCCATTCCCGCGCGTGAGGTCGCTCGCCGGAGAAAAGCCCCGAGCCGATCATGGTAACCTGGACTGCGCCGAAAAGAATCAGCGCGCCAGTTGCGGTCGTCAGGGCGAGATAGGCAAACGAGAAAGGGGCGGCGTAGAGGAAGAGGAGCAGCGCGCCGATCCCGGCGGCTGGACGGCTGGACGGCTGGGCGGTCGGAGCGCTCGGCACTCGGCGCTCGGCACTCGGCGGCTCGGCTGCCGCAGTGTGCGGGTTAGAGTATGCCGGAGCGGCTCTCCAAGTGCGGACCAGCAGGGCCAGGAAGATCGCGCCGGCAGCGAGCCGGATCGCCGTGAAGCTCGCCGCATCGATGGCGGTGCCGCCATCACTCCCTCGCAGGGCGAGCCGCGCCAGGACCGAATTGGCGGCGAAGCAGAGAAGAGCAACGAGTGCCAGGGGGGGCATGGCAGATGGCTATTGGCTATTGGTTATTGGCTACTGGTCCACGGCCCTGCGGGTTAGGCTCACCATCCAATAGCCGATAGCCGATAGCCAATAGCCAATAGCCTACTCGGCCGCCAGAATCAGCCGGATCTGCAAGAAGTACATGTCGTGGCGGCCGGCGAAGCTGGACTCGGTCCCGAAGAAGATCCAGAACCCCCCGTTCGCGTCGACCTCCAGGATCTCGGGCTGGCGGAGCGTGCTGGTTCCTCGGAACTGCCAGCTCCCCTCGGCCGGGCAGCCATCCAGCGGGTTTCGAATATCCCCAAGCTGAACGAATTGTCCCCCGGATGTCCCAGTCCCTTTGTCGACGCTGAGGCGGAGGATGCCTTGCCCGTCGGGAGCCGCAACGGGTTCGATCCCGGTGGCGCCGGCCTTGATCAAGACCGCCGGGCCGGGGCCTTCGGCGCATTCACCGTGATAACTGCTCAGCAGGACTGCATCGAGGCTGGCCCGGAACCGGGTGCCCGCGGTCCATTGCGTCTGGATCCATTTCTTGTGGAAGATGAACAAGTCACCCGACACGTTGGTGCCTGCCTGGTGCATGCCGGGGTAGGCCTCATACGGGGCGGGAAGCGTCTCGTAATCGCCGGCAAGCTCGACTTCAGAGACTCGGTCAGCGGGGACGTCGGCGACGGCGGCCGTCCACCCCACGCCCAGCTGAGCCGGGCTTGTGAAATCGAAGGGGAAGGTGCCGACACTGCTGCCGGCGGTGTCCAGGCAGCTGGCCGAAAGAAGCGCCGCGGCCAGGACGGCATAGGTGACGCGGGACATTGTTGGCTTCAACTGAGAAGGTGCTCTGGAAGGATACTCAGGTTCTCTCGGCCAGCAAATCGGGATAGCGGGGTTCCCACCCAAGGGCCCGAATGGCCTCATCGAGATCGTCGGGACGCGGGAGGGAGGCTACGCCCTCGCGCCAGGCCACCTCGGCCGTGGCCTGGGCAATCACCTTCGATACCTGGCGGATCCCGGAGACCGGGGGATAGAGCAGGCCCTGGTCAAGCGCGGCCTGGGTGACGGTGCCGGCGAGCGTCTGCGCCGCCGCATGGAACATGGAATCGGTCACTCGCCGGGCGCCTGCGGCCAGGATGCCGAGCCCGAGGCCCGGGAAGATGTAGGCGTTGTTGCCCTGGCCCGGCACGAAGCGGCGGCCTTGGAACTCGACCGGCTCGAAGGGGCTTCCGCTCGCGAAGATCGCCTGCCTGTCCGTGGCGCGGTACGCCTCGGCGGCCGTGCATTCCGACTGGGAGGTTGGGTTGGAGAGGGCAAAGATTACCGGCCGCGGATTGACCGCCGCCATGGCCTGCAAGACTTCCTCGGTGAAGGCGCCTCCCCTGGTCGCAAGTCCCAGCAGCGCGGTGGGCTTGAGGGTGCGAATCGCATCGACGAGCCGGGTTAGGTGGGGATGCTCATGGGCGTAGCGCACCTTGTGCGAGGCCAGGTCGGTCCGGCCCTTCACGACCAGGCCCTTCGAATCGAAGAACCAGCAGTGTTGCCGGGCTTCCGGCTCGGAGAGCCCCTCCGCCTGTATCGCTCCGACGGCGAGATCCGCGATCCCGGTCGCCGCGGATCCGGCGCCCAGGAACAACAGCCGCTGGCCGGCCAGCGGAATCCCGGTAATCCGCGAGGCGGAGTAGAGGCCGGCCAGGGCCACTGCCGCGGTGCCCTGCACGTCGTCATTGAAGGTGCATACCCGGTCGCGATATCGGGCCAGCAGTCCCAGCGCGTTATCGGTGGCGAAGTCCTCGAACTGGATCAGGACGCCGGGGAAACACCGTGTCGGCAGCGGCGACGAATTCGTCGAGCAAGGCGACGTAGGATTCACCGCGCACCCGGGGCCGCCGCATCCCGATGTACAGGGGATCGGCGCGGAGCGCGGTGTTGTCAGTTCCCACATCGAGAGTGACCGGAAGACACCAGCCGGGATGAATCCCGGCACAGGCCGTATAGAGAGAGAGCTTCCCGATCGGGATCCCCATCCCGTTGGCCCCCACGTCTCCGAGCCCGAGGATGCGTTCGCCGTCGGTCACCACGATGACCCGGACATCCGGTTCGGGCCAGTTCCGCAGAGTTTCGCGAACCTTGCCCCGATCCTCGACGGTGAGATACAGACCACGCGGGCGCCGGAAGATGTGCCCGAAGGTGCGGCACGCCTCGCCCACGGTCGGCGTGTAGATGATCGGCAGCATCATCTCCAGGTGGTCGACCAGGACCCGGTAGAACAGGGTCTCGTTCCGGTCCTGGAGCCCGATCATGTAGATGTATTGCTCGAGCGGCGTGTGCTTGCTCTGGAAGTTTCGGAGAATCCGCTCTTACTGCTCCTCGAGCGTGAGGATGCGAGGAGGCAACAGGCCTCGGAGCCCCAGGGCGTCGCGCTCCTCCGCGGTAAAGGCCGTTCCCTTGTTCAGACGGGGATCGTGGAGCAGGACCGCGCCGCGGTCCGAGGCACGCCGGGGCCGATAGGCCGGCGAGGTGGTCAATCGTGGTCGAGTCGCCACGCTGGAAGGTACATCGGAAGCCCTGGCTCCGGGCCCGCCAACCGGGATGCAACGAGGTTGCGGTTTAACGCATCTTAATCTCTGGCGTCCTCTGTATCAGGAGACTTGGAACATGATTCGCGCGTTACGGTGGCTGACGGTCGCAGGTCTCTTTGCGCTCGGCGCAGCAAGCCAGGCGTCAGCGCAGCGGCCCCTTCGGGATCGCATGGCACCTCGGACGTGGTCCGCTCCGGAGATGGCCAGACTACGCGCCCTGGACCGGCTCCATGACCGCATGGCCCAGGTGCGGGCCCGGCAGTACTCATTCCAGCGCCGAGCCCTGGAGCGAGCGCTGGCAGCCCGTCACCGCGCCCTCCTCCGTATCCGGGACGGTCAGCTCCGCCTGCGGCGGCCGCTCCTCGGCAGGCGCTACCTGCGGACGATCTGAGAAGTGAGAAGTAAGAGGTGAGGGGTGAGAGGTGAGGGGTGAGAGGTAGATTGCGGTCACCTCTCACCTCTCACCTCTCACCTCTCACGCCTCACCTCTCACCCGCCGATGATGCCTAGCGGCGGTGTTTCGCGCCACCGCCCTCGGGTGAAATCGGGAATCCGGACCGGCCGGTTCCGGTTGGCAGCCGACCACTCGGTCAGCGGGCCGATCACGCTCCAGGCGGCACCGTCATAGACGTTCTGGTCGATCGGCAGACCCTGGCGCAAGCAGGTAATCAGTCGCGAATCCTCGAGCCAATCCATGCCGCCATGGCCGATCGTACTGGTTCGCGCGGTTTCGGCTTTCCAGAGCGGATGATCGTATCGCTCGAACCAGGTCTCCACCGGATCCCACCGGTGCGCTTGACTCTGTCCCTCAACATAGACCCGGCGGGGATATCCCTCGACCAGCCCGCGGGTTCCCTGTAGCACGTACTTCCGGCTGTAGGGGCGGGGGAGATTCGTATCGTGAGTGAGGAAGATGGTCTGTCCCTGAACGGTCCGGATACATGACACATTGACGTCCCCCAGCACATACCGCTCCCGCCGCCGCGGATCGTCGGGCTCGAGGTGCTCAGTCTGCCACAGTTGGAGTCCCCGGGAGTTACTGCTCATCGACACGAGCTGATCGAACTGGTTGCCGCGGTTGATGCCCATCGCCTGAGCGATCGGACCCAGCCCGTGGGTGGGGTAGAGGTTCCCATTGCGGCGCATCGCGTGGGCCCGGCGCCAGAGCCCTTCTCCTTCGCGGGAGAACTTGATGGCTCGCAAATCGTGATTGTAGCCGCACTCCCCATGGATGAGCTCGCCCAGAAGGCCCTGTCGCGCCAAGTTCAGGGCCAAGAGCTCCAGGCGGTCGTAGCAGCAGTTCTCCATCATCACGCAGTGCTTGCGATACCGCTCTGCCGCTTCAACCAGGGCCCAGCAGTCTTCGACCGTGTAAGCCAGGGGGATCTCGGTGGCGGTATGCTTGCCGTTCCGCATCGCGGCCAGGCAGATCGGCGCGTGCCACTCCCAGGGCGTGGCGTTGAAGACGAGATCCAGATCCGCTTCCATGCAGAGCCGCTCGAAGTCCCGGGGCCCGCGATCATAACCCGCGGGAACGGGCCGTCCGAGGTCGCCAATCTTCTGCTGCCAGCGAGCGACCTTCTCCGGCACGATGTCGCACAGCGCGGTGACGGCCACGCCTTCGAGACCGAGCAGGATCTCGAGGTGTACGCTGCCCTGGCCGCCCAGGCCAACGAAGCCGATCCGGACCGTCTCGAGCGGGGGAGCGCGGAACAACGGAGAGGGACCAGGGGCCTGGGGCCAGGGGCCAGGCAGCAGGGGTCCCGCGACGCTTGCTGCGGTCGCGGCAGCGAGGAAGTCGCGGCGGGAAGGTGAACTGGGCATATGAGTGAACCAGTGAGAGGTGAGATGTGAGAGGTGAGAGGGAACCGGCTTCCCGCCTGCCACCTCTCACCTCTCACCTATTGGGTTGCTGGCGCCGCCAGCCGTTTGACCAGCTCATACCAGTATTGCGCCGCCCGATGGAACTCTTTCACCCCCACGCGCTCGTCCTTCCCGTGGGCGCGTGAGTCGTTCATGTCCTCGAAGATTGCCGATACTCCATAGGTTGGAATCCCGGCGTTCCTGGTGTAGAGCCCATCGGTGGCACCGGTGGACATCTCCGGGACCACCGGGACCCCCGGCCAGTACCGCTCTGCCAATTCCTCAATCGGGCGCATGACATCGGGCCGTAGCGGCGACGGCGGGCTCGGGTGGGCCTCGGCCACCCGGCTCATGCGAACCGCGGTATCGGCCGCGACGCGGCGCAGCCGGGCTTCGACGCTGTCGATGGATTGGCCGGGCAGAACCCGGCAGTTGACCGTCGCCCGCGCCAGCTGGGGCAAGGCATTGTCGGCATGCCCTGCCAATAATCTCGTAGCGACGCAGGTGGTTCGGAGCACCGAGTTGTAGTAGGGTGATCCGTCCGAGAGCCGTCGCGCGGCCTCCCGATCTCCCGTGCGCGCCACCAGGCGCATGTCGGCCGCCACCGCGGGCAGCTCGGCCGCGGCTCCCCGCGCGAAGAAGGCCCGGGTCACCTCGTTGAGTTGCACTGGAAACCGGTAGTCCGCCAGCCGCGCCAGAGCTCGAGACAACCGATAGATGGCGTTGTCGGGGACCGGGCGCGAACTGTGTCCGCCGGGATTTCGCACTTCGAAGGTGAACGTCTGATACACCTTTTCGGCGGCCTGGAGGTTGAACCGGATCGGCTTGCCGTCGCGGTAGTCACCTCCACCTCCATCGGTGTTCAGAGCGTAATCCGCATCGACCAGATCGCGGTGCTCCGCGAGCAGCCAGCGGATACTTTCGCTGGTGGTCTCCTCATCCGCGGTCAGCACCACGATGAGGTCCCGGTCGGGGACGAATCCCTCCTTGCGATACCGGATGAAGTTGGCGATGAGCATCGCGGCTCCCGCCTTGTTGTCTGAGCTGCCACGGCCGTAGTAGAACCCGCCCTGCTCGACCATCCGGTAGGGATCCGTGGACCAGTCCTCGCGCCGCGCGTCCACGACGTCCAGATGGGCCATGAGCAGAATGGGGCGCTTGGCGCTTCCCGCCCGTCCCCGGTAGCGCGCCACGAGACTCTGGTAGCGCGGGCTGTACCCCATAACCCGCACCTCCGCCTCGGGAAACCCGGCGTCCAGCAGACGCCTGGCCATGGCGCGGGCCGCCTCGGTGGTATGCCCGGCCGAGTCGCTGGTGTTGATTTCGATGAGCTGGCGGAGAATCTCGCGCTCGAGTGTGGTGTCCGGCTGAACCGCCGGGGCGGCGGCAAGCGCGGCAACCAGAGAGAGAGTGAGCATCCCGGGAAGATACTCCAGCCTGGAAAAACACCGCGGGCCGGATTGCTCCGGCCCGCGGGGTTCGACTGGGCTAACGGCAGCCCGTTACTTCTCCACGATGACCAGGAACTTCGAGGTTG
Organism: Gemmatimonadales bacterium; assembly: GCA_052389555.1. GTDB lineage: Bacteria > Gemmatimonadota > Gemmatimonadetes > Gemmatimonadales > GWC2-71-9 > JABFSM01. Next base: position 14,625 of record JBQTHV010000201.1, read on the forward strand.
CCCAGAAGCGCACCGGATCGGTGATCTCCAGCGTGCCCCGGAACCGGCGCTTCGCTTCCGCCGGGACGTTGCTGGCCGACAAGTTCTGATCCGACACGACCTCGTATTCCTTGTTCGGGTCCGGCATCGTAATCGTGGTCAACGTGCGCCGGTCGGCCGACGTGAACAGGGACGGGTCGAGGTTATCGACGGGGCGGATCACTTCACCGGTCCGGGTGAAGATGAGGAAGCGGGTGCCGCCCTGCTCCCGAACGATCCCCCGATCCTTCAGGTCTTTCTTGGTCCCAATCACGTAATAGACCGAGTTCTCCCGAGTGGTGAGGGCGGACACGGTGTCGGTGAGGACGGTCTTCTCCGTCGTGAGCGTCGCCACCTGCTCCCGGGTGCCGGTGAGCTCGGCCTCGAGCGTCGCGATCGAGCTTTTCTGCTGCTCCAGCGTTGCTTGGAGATTGGTGATCGTCGCCTGGAGCTCATCCGCCTGAGTAGTGAGCTCGCGCAGCCGGCGCTGGTTGGCGGCCAAGCGCTGCTGGTTAGCCTGCAGCCGAGTGGTGAGATCCTGGACCCGCTTGAGCACCATCTGGCGCTCATTCGTGGTCATGCCCTCAGCGCCCACGACCGGCTCGACCGGCCGCCGGGCGGCGCTGCTGACCTTGGCGATCTCGGTGTTGATGTCGGCGATCAGCTTGGTGGTTTCCGCGAGATCGCGTACCAGGCTGTCCTTGGCGGCCGCAACGGCCTGGAGCTCCTGGACCTGTTGGCGGAAGTAGGCCGACGAGTCGGACGGGATCCGCTGCGCCACTTCCGGCCCACGGGCGCAGGCCGCCGCGAGCGCCAGGAGCGCGGGTACTGCTAACGTCTTCTTCATGAAATCTCCCTAAGGTTTGAGGGCACGAGAACTCACCCGGCGCCTGTGCACCGGGACTTCGGCTTCAACAATTGAACCGCTGACGCCTAGGGGACGAACCCGCCGGCCCGAGATTGCACACCGGGTCGCGGGCCTGGGTCCGGGAGGTATATTCTCTCGGCGCTTCCGGATCAATCCGACAGCCAGTTCGCCCCTTTTTCGCCTCGAGGTGCCCATGTCCTCGCTGCCGATGTCGTTGGGGTTGGTACTGACCTTGACCGCCACTGCCGCCGCTCAGACCGGCGTGCTCAGCGGACGGGTGACGAACGCGGATGAAAACAGGCCGCTCGACCGGGCGGTGGTTCGGGTGCTCCTCCCCAACGGAGCCACCCGCGCGAGTGCGACCACTCGCTCCGACGGCACCTACCGGATCGCCGCCGTCCAGGCGGGGACCTACCAGGTCCGGATCGCCGCCGTGGGGTTCTCGCCGCACGAAGCATCGGGAGTCACGATCCGGGCGGGCCAGACGACTACGCTCGATGCGGCCCTGAGCCTCCAGGCCATTCGCCTCGAGGACGTCGAGGTGAGCACGGTATCGCGCGAGCCCGAGAAGAAAACCGATGCCCCCGCGACCGTCTTCGCGATCTCCCGCACCGAGGTCGAGGAGCGCCCCGCGCTCACGGTGACCGACCACCTGAAGTCGATCCCCGGGGTGGACATCTCGCAGGGCGGGCTGGTGCAGTCCAATGTGGTGGGCCGGGGTTTCAACAACATTTTCTCGGGGGCCCTGCTCACCCTGATCGACTACCGCTACGCGGCGGTCCCGTCGCTTCGGGTGAACGTGCCGACCTTCTTCCCGGTGACCAGCGAAGATGTCGAGACGGTGGAATTCGTGCTGGGTCCGGGCGCGGCCCTCTACGGGCCCAACGCCTCGAACGGGGTGCTCAATATCCTAACCCGCTCGCCTTTCACCTCCACCGGCACCACGCTCTCAGTAGAGACCGGGGGCCGGACCGAGTCCCGGTTCGCCGTCGGCGACACCAACGTCACTGGCCGCGCCGAGGGGCTGGTCCGGTTCACCGGGCGCCACGCGATGCGGATCGGGACCAAGGCTGCCTTCAAGGTCGCGGGCAGCTATCTCAAGGCACGGGAGTGGAAGATGCGGGACCCGGCCGAGCCCGATACCCTGGACCGGATCCCGGCGCTGGGGATTCCCCAGGGACGCTGCAACAGCGTGACCGGTTGCCGTGATTTCAACGTGGAGCAGTGGACCGGCAATGCCCGGGTGGATGTGCGTCCCGACCCGAATACCGAGGTCATCGCCGAGGTCGGCATGACCAATGCGCTGCGGCTGATCGAGTACACCGGGATCGGTGCGGCCCAGGCCCAGGGGTGGCGCTACGCCACCGGCCAGCTCCGGCTCCGCTGGAAGCGGCTGTTCGTGCAGGGATTCGGCAACTTCAGCCTGGCCGGCCTCGACAGCAGCGAATCGTCGCCGCGGGCCCGCGCGTTTCTCTTCCGGGACGGGAGTCCGATCGTGGACCAGTCGCGGGTCTGGTCGGTCCAGTTCCAGCACGGCTTCGATCTGTGGGACGACAAGGAGACCATCCTCTACGGGGCCGACTATTTCAAGACCGATGCCCGCACCGGCGGAACCATCAACGGGTCGAACGAAGAGGATGACTCCATCAACGAGTACGGCGGGTATGTCCACAGCGTAACCCGCATTCATCCCAAGCTGGACCTGGTGGCGGCGCTTCGATTCGACAAGCACAACCGGCTCGATGATGCGGTGTGGTCGCCCCGGGCGGGAGTCGTGTACAAGCCGTGGGAAAACCACGCGTTCCGGGTCACCTACAACCGCGCGTTCTCGACGCCGAGCAATAACAACCTGTTTCTGGACATCGTGGCCGGGCGGATCAACCTGAGCTCGACCATCGGGTACAATGTCCGGGCGCTCGGAGTACCGTCGGAAACCGGGTTCCGGTTCCGGGTCGACGGCGGCTGCGCGGGCGGGATCGACAATCTCTGCATGCGTACGCCGTTCCAGCCGCTCCTGCCTCCGGGCACCCCCGAGGTGCTTCCGGCGAACGCCGGGCTGCTCTGGCGCGCCGCGGTAGAGGCGATCCGGCCGAGTTTGGTTGCCCAGTCGGGTGCGCAGGGGAACGCCATCGCCAACCTGATGTCGGCCAACGCGCCCACCTCCCAGGTCAGCACCCAGCTGCGCCGGCTCAATCCCACGACCCGACAATTCATCGATATCAGCACGGACCAGGTGGCCGACATCGAACCGCTCAAGCCGACCGTGAACACGGTAGTCGAAGGCGGATACAAGGCGCTGATCGGGAACAAATTCCAGATTTCTGCCGATATCTGGTGGGAGAACAAGAAGAACTTCGTGGGGCCGCTGATTGTGGAGTCGCCGACGGTGTTCCTGGATTCGGCGACGACAGTCACGTACCTCAGAGGCTTATTCACGGCGGCGGGCATTCCGAATGCGGCCGCCACTGCCGCGGGGATTGGCACCGCGATGGCCGGCCGGTCCGCGGCCACCCGCCGGGAGGACACCGGGGTACCGCTGGCGACGGTGGTGCCGACCAATACGCCGCTCACCGAGCGGGCCGACATCTTCCTCACCTACCGGAACTTCGGTGAAGTCGATCTCTACGGGGCCGACTTCGCGCTCGACTACGTATTCAATTCGCACCTTTCGGCGTCGGGGAGCTACTCCTGGGTGAACAAGGACTTCTTCCCCAGGGGCGATTTCGAGGGCGGCGCGCCCACCGACATCGCGCTGAACGCAACCAAGAACAAGGGCTCGGTCACGGTGATGTGGCGGGATGATCCCCGGGGCTGGAGCGCGGAGGCGCGGTTCCGGTACGTGCAGGGGTTCCCGGTGAACTCGGGCGTCTATGTGAGCCCGCCGGACCCGGAGGATCCCAGCAAGCTCCTCCCGACCGATTCGTACGGCCTCTTCGACATCCAGGGCACCTGGCGGCCTCCGGTAGGCAGCCGGAATCTGCTGCTCTCCGTCAACGTCCAGAACCTCTTCAACAAGAAGTACGCGACGTTCGTTGGGGTGCCGAATCTGGGAGCGGTGGCGATTACGAAGGTGTCGTACACCTTCTAGGGGCCAGGGGCCAGGGGCCAGGAGCCGGGGACCAGGGATAACAGGAGGGCTGGCGGGTTCTTCCCTGGCTCCTGGCCCCCGGCCCCGGGTCCCTCTGCTACCTTCTCTCCCGTGCTCAAGACCACCCCGTTCCACCCCCGCACGGCTCCCCTCGTGCAGGCGCAAGCCTGGCGCCGTTGGGCCGGTTATGCAGTGGCGAGCGCCTACCTGCCGAGCCACGAGCCCGAATACGCCGCGATCCGGAGCAGCGCCGCGCTGATCGACATCTCGCCGCTGCACAAGTATCGCATCGGGGGACCCGACGCGGTGCGGCTGCTCGATCGCCTGGTCACTCGCGATGTCACCCGGTGCGAAGTGGGCCAGGTGATGTACACGCCCTGGTGCGACGACCGGGGCAAGGTCATCGACGACGGGACGGTGAGCCGGCTGGGCGAGGCCGAGTTCCGGCTCACCAGTGCCGAGCCGAACTACCGCTGGCTGTGGCTCAACCAGGCCGGCTTGCGGGTTAGGATCGAGGACGAATCCGAGCGGACCGCCGCCCTGGCGCTCCAGGGACCCTTGTCGCGAGCCATCCTCCAGGAAGTCACGGCGGACGACCTGGGCGCGATCCGGTTCTTCCGGCTCCTCAGCACCCGGATCGGCGATATCCCGGTCACGGTCTCGCGAACCGGCTATACCGGCGATCTGGGCTACGAGCTCTGGGTCGATGCCGCTCGAGCCGTGGCGCTCTGGGATGCCCTGGTGGCGGCCGGGAGCCGCTACGGCCTGAACCCGGCGGGGATCTGGGCGCTGGACGTCTCCCGCATCGAGGCCGGGCTCCTCATGCTCGACGTCGACTACCACTCGGCCCATCGAGCCGCGATTCCAGAGCAGGAGTCCTCGCCGTTCGAGCTTTCGCTCGCCTGGACGGTGAGCGCGAACAAGGGGCCCTATAACGGCCGCCGGGCCCATCGCGCCGAGCGCGCGCGAGGACCCTCCTGGCGGTTGGTCGGCCTCACCGCCGAGTGGGACTCGCTGGAAACGCTCTATCGGCGGGTGGACCTCCCCCCCCAGCTCCCCACCGTGGCCTGGCGCACCAGCGTGCCAGTCTATCAAGGCCGGGAGGGAGTGCGGGTTAGGCAGAGCCGCCAGATCGGGTACGCCACCAGCGGAGTCTGGTCACCGCTGCTCAAACAGTACCTGGCCCTGGCGCACCTGGAAAGCGGCTTCGCAACGCCCGGTACGCCGGCGGAGCTGGAAGTGACCGTCGAGCATCACCGGCATTGCGCGGCGGCGCGGGTGGTGAAGCTGCCTTTCTTCGATCCTCCCCGGAAACGCGCATGAAGGCTATTGGCTATTGGCTATTAGCTATGGGTCAACAGCCTTACGGGTTAGGGCGGGCTCCAATAGCCAATAGCCAATAGCCTCCCAGAATGCCCTACGACTGCATCGTCATTGGCGCGGGCCATAATGGCCTCGTCTGCGCGGCCTACCTCGCGCGGGCGGGACGCCGGGTGCTGGTGCTGGAACGGCGTCCGCTGGTGGGAGGCGCGGCGGTCACCGAGGAGGTGTTTCCCGGTTTCAAGTTCTCAGTGTTCTCCTACGTGGTGAGCCTGCTGCGTCCCGAGATCATCAGAGATCTCGAGCTGCCCCGCCACGGACTCCAGATTCTCCCGCTGGAGAGCACCATCGTTCCGCTCGATAACGGCGACCATCTCGGCTTCTGGAGCGACCCCGACCAGAGCCGGCGGGAGCTCGCGCGCCACTCTCTCAAGGACGCCGAGGCGGCGCCGCTCTTCGGGCGGCTGATGCAGCACATGGCGATGGCGGTGAAGCCGATCCTGAGCATGGTGCCGCCGGATCCGGGCTCGCTCGCGCCCTCCGATCTCAAGGGGATACTGCGCCTGGTGGGGCATTTCCGGTCGCTCGGGGCGGAGCGGTTTCATGCCTTGTACAAGCTGATGACCATGGCCTCGGCGGATTACCTGGACGAGTGGTTCGAGCTCGACCCGCTCAAGGCCACCAAGTCGGCGAGCGGGATCATCGGCACGTTTCTCGGCCCGCGCTCGCCGGGGTCGGCGTACGTGCTGCTGCACCATTACATGGGCGAGATCGACGGGGCCTTCCGCGCCTGGGGCTTCCAGAAAGGGGGAACCGGCGCGATCAGCGAGGCGATCGCCCGGGCGGCTCGCGCGGCGGGCGCCGAGATTCGGACCGGGGCCGCCGTCCTTCGCGTGTTAATCCGCGGCGGGCGAATTCACGGCGTGGTGCTCGACTCGGGCGAAGAGATTCGGGCCCGGGTGGTGGTGAGCGGGCTCGACCCGCGGCGCACGTTTCTGGACCTGGTCGAGCCTGACGTGCTGCCGGACGAAGTCGTGGAGGGCATTCGCCGGTTCAAGTTCCGAGGTTCGTCCGGGAAGGTAAACCTGGCCCTCGCCGAGCTTCCCCGATTCACCTGTCTCCCGGAGCCGGGGCCCCACCTGCGCGGAGCGTTCTCCATCAGTCCCGGCCTCGAGTACCTCGAACGGGCGTATGACGACGCCAAATACGGCGAGTTCTCCCGGCAGCCGTACCTCGACGTCGTGGTTCCGTCGGCGATCGATCCCGAGATGGCACCCCCCGGCCAGCATGTGATGAGCGTTTTCGTGCAATACGCGCCGTACGAAGTGCAGGGCGGCTGGACCGACGCCCGGCGGGACGCGTTCGGCGACGCGGTGGTGGAGACCCTAACCCGCTACGCGCCCAATCTGCGCTCCGCGATCATCGGCCGCCAGGTGATCACCCCCGCTGACATCGAGCGGATGACCGGGCTCTCCGAGGGCAACATCTTCCAGGGCGAGCTGGCGCTCTCGCAGTTGTTCTTCCTCCGTCCGCTCCCGGCCTGGTCCCGATACCGCACCCCGATCCGGGGCTATTGGCAGTGCGGCGCAGGGACCCATCCGGGCGGCGGAATCATGGGGGCGTCGGGGCGGCTTGCCGCGCTGGAGATAGTGAGAGGTGAGAGGTGAGAGGTAAGCCCTGGGACGCAGTCGTCATCGGTGCGGGGGCGAACGGGCTCAGCGCGGCCATCGTGCTCGCACGGGCGGGCCGAAAAGTGCTGGTGGTGGAGCGGGCCAACCAACCGGGCGGGCGGGCCGCGGTCCGCGACTTTGCGCCGGGGTTCCGGACCGCTCCGCTCGGCCTCGAAGCGGGGTGGTTGTCCCCGGCGGTAGCCCGCGCCACGGGCATTGCCAAGCCTGACCTCGTGGTGCCCGAGGTTCCGCTCGCGGTTCCCGCCGGCGACCAATGGCTCCTGCTCAGCCGGCGCCCGGACCTCGGCGCGGACGTGCTTCGGCGTCATGCACCGGCCGACGCTGGGAAGTGGTCGCGATTCTGTGAGCGCCTGGAGCGGTGGTCAGGCATCTTTGGCGCTCTGTACCAGCTGCCGCCGCCCGGTATCGAAGCGCGCCGGGTTAGGGAACTGCTCCCGCTGGTAAGAATGGCGGGACGGCTCCGGCGGCTGGGAGGCCAGGACCTGGTCGATCTCCTGCGGGCGGTTCCGCTGCCGGTGGCGGACCTGCTCGACGAGTGGTTCGAATCGGCTGCGCTCAAGGCGGCGGTTGGCGCGGTTGGGGTCACCGGACTTCGGCAAGGCCCTCGATCCGGCGGAACCGGGTTCCTCTTGCTGCACCACCTGGTGGGCGCGCCACGCGGGACGATCGGGGCGGGAGGCGGTGGGTACTGGAGGGCTGGCCCGACGGCGCTCATCGATGCGCTGGTCGAGCAGGCGCGCCGACAAGGCGTGGAAGTCCGCAGCGGTGCCCCGGTCGAGCGCATCATCGTCGCGGAAGACCGGGTTATGGGCGTTGTGCTGCAGGGCGGCGAAGAGGTCTGCACTTCAGCTGTTTTGTCCAGCGCAGATTCGTCCCACACTTTGCTAGCGCTCGTGGATCCGGTTTGGCTCGACCCCGAGCTGCTTCACGCGATCCGGAACATCAAGTATCGAGGGAGCACCTCGGTGGTGTCGTACGGGTTGGACCGGCTGCCGGAGTTTGCCGGGGTGGAGGAGGCGGCCCGGCGGCTCGGCGGCTCGGCGGCTCGGCACTCGGCGCTCGGCGGGGTATTCTCCCTCGCGACCTCGCTCGAAGAGCTCGAGCGTGCGGCTGACGCCGCCAAGTATGGCCGCACTTCCGACCGGCCCTTCATCACGGTCACCTTGCCTTCCGTCCGCTGGCCGGCGCTGGCGCCCTCGGGAAAGCACGTACTGGTGGCCCGGGTACAGTGGACCCCCTGGTGTCTTCGGGACGGCAAGTCATGGAAAGGCGAGGCAACCGAAACGCTTGGATCGGTCGTCGATTCCGCGCTCGAGCGGGTTGCGCCCGGGTTCGGCTCCCTGGTTCGCGCCCGGGAGGTGCTCACCCCCGTGGACCTGGAACGATGCTACGGCCTCACCGAGGGCGCGCCGAGCCATGGGGAGCTGATGCTCGATCAGATCCTCTTCATGCGCCCGGTGCCCACGCTCGCGCAGTACGCTACGCCGATCGATGGGCTGTACCTGTGCGGCGCTGGCTGTCACCCGGGTCCGGGAATCCCAGGGGGCGCGGGGTGGCTCGCGGCCCGACGGGTCCTCCGGGATTTCAGGTCCCGTCCGGGGATGGGACGGTTCGCGGGGGAGCGCCGACGCGTCGGAGAGCCCTGACCAGCCAGAAGGTCACCAATCCCAGCGCGGCGACCCGTAGCGTGGTCGTGCTTAACCCGGCTAGGCCGTAGGCCTCGGTTAGGGTTGGCGCCGAGAACCAGTAGTAGAGGGCGAAGGCTAGGGCCCCCAGCACCGGCAGCATGCGGGCCGCGGCCAGGCCGAGAATCGTCGCGCTCATCGCTACGAGCCCAAAGCTCGCCAAACTCCACGCCCCGATCCGCAGATACACCTCGGGGGCGGAAGCCAGGAGGCCGTTCTCTGTCGTGAAGTAGCCGATCACGAATCCGGGAAACGCCGCCGCGAAGACGCCGAGCGGACTCCGGTACCAGGTTTCCCGCCGGCGGACCCGACCGAAGCTCTGGACCAGGCTCTTTCCCCCGGACAATTCGATGCAGCGCGCCGGCGAGCAGAGGTTGCAGCTTGCACAGCGCGCGGTTGGCACCGCGAGTAACGGTGCCTGGCCATAGAGCTTCTCGACGGGGAGCACCGGGCACCACGCGTTGCAGAAACCGGAGCGGCGAGAGAAGGCCAGCCCCATGACCAGCGCGAGGTACCCGACCACCGCGATCGTCACCAGGAGAGCCAGACCGTCCTCATTGAAGAGGAACCGTCGTGCCGGCACCATGACCCCCAGCAGGACCAGACCCCCGATCCACGATCCCCGGGCGAGGGTTCGACCGGGAAATCGGGTTCCCACCCGCTTTCCGGAGAACGCATTGAGCGATGCCAGCGGGCAGACGTTGCGCCAGATGATCGGGTTGAGCAGGAAGACCGCCGGCAGGAGGGGGATCACCATATCCCAAAGGACATGGAGGGTGAGCTGTGGCTCTCGCCAGAGCGCCACCAGCAGCACAATGGTGAGCAGCAGGCCGGCAATCCTTGCCGCGCGCCAGAGGGCCGATCGGGTGGCGAAGGGCAGGGTAATGCTGAGGGTAGTCATGGTGGTTCCTCCCAGCCGCTAGTATCCGTCGGCGGGAAGGAAGCCTTCATGAATTCCGTATGAAGCCGCCGTGCTGGTCCGTTATCTTTGGAGGCCGTTCCACCTCTCACCTCTCACCTCTCACCTCTCACCTCTAACCCTTAGGTGCCCATGCCCTTCGACATGAGCCTGGTGCAGCGCGGGGCGCGCTTGCGGCGCACCCCCTTCTTCGAAGCCACCCAGCGCTACGGCGCCCGGGGGTATACCGTCTACAACCACATGCTCTTCCCCATCTGCTACGCCGATCTGGAGGAGGAGTACTGGCATCTGATCAACCACGTGACCCTGTGGGACGTGGCGGTGGAGCGGCAGGTGGAGATCACCGGGCCGGATGCCTTCACGTTCACCAACCTCCTGACGCCGAGGGACCTAACCCGTTGCGCGGTAGGGCAGGGCAAGTACGTCGCGATCACCGCGGATGATGGCGGCATCATCAACGATCCCGTCCTGCTGCGGCTGGGTGAGAACCATTTCTGGCTGGCCCTGGCCGACAGCGACGTGCTGCTCTGGGCGCGCGGGGTTGCCCTCCATTCGGGATTGCGCGTGACCATCGTCGAGCCGGACGTGTCGCCCGTCCAGGTGCAGGGTCCCAAGGCGAAAGCGGTCGTCAGCTCGCTCTTCGGCGACGCGGTGCTTGGTCTCAAGTACTACTGGTTCCTCGAAACCAGCCTCGATGGAATCCCGGTGGTGGTAACCCGGACCGGGTGGTCGGCAGAAGTTGGCTACGAGATCTATCTGCGCGATGGGAGCCGGGGCGTCGAGCTGTGGGAGCGGATCATGGAGGTCGGCCAGCCGCACCAGATCCGGCCCACCGGCCCCTCCGATATCCGCCGGATCGAGGGTGGCATTCTCAACTGGGGGGCCGACATGACCCTGGAGGACAATGTCTATGAAGCGGGCCTGGATTGGCTGGTCGATGAGGACAAGCCGGCGGATTATGTCGGCAAGGAAGCCCTTCGCCAGATCAGGGCACAGGGCGTAACCCGCAAACTGGTGGGCATCGAGATCACCGGCGACCGGATCGAGTTCAACGCGGCCAAGTGGCCCGTGCGCAAGGCGCGGGGCGGCGAACAGGTCGGGCGGGTCACCTCGGCGATCTGGTCCCCTCGCCTCAAGAAGAACATCGGCTACGCGATGGTGCCGATCGGGCTCGCCGAGCCCGGCACCCGCCTGATCCTGGATGGCCCCGACGGCGCTAGCCGCGAGGCCATGGTGGTACCGAAGCCGTTCATCGATCCGAAGAAGGAGATACCGAAAAGCTAGGGGTCAGCGAATAGGAGGTCGTAAGTAGGAGGTAGTGAGTAGGGAACAGCACCGACCAGTGCAAGGACCTTGCCTCGGCAGGGTTTGTCCCTGCTTACTACCTCCTGCTTACGACCTCCTAGTCGCAACCAACCGCCATAGACCATAACCCACTAGCCCTGCCAACCCCACGATTCGGGTCAGGTTGGGCCCGAACCAGACGAAGCTGGCGAGGAACGCCGACGAGATGAGCAGGGTGACGCCGGTGATCGTTGCGCCGAAGCGAGTGAACTCGCGGAAGGAGATATGCTGACCGGCCCGATCCGCCAGGCCGATCACCGTGACATTCGCCGAGGCCCCGATGGCGGTACCGTTCCCGCCCAGACAGGCGCCGAGCGATAGCGCCCACCAGAGCACCTGCACTTCGCCGGACAGGCTCTCGGCCAGCCGCGCTACCAGCGGAATGGTCACTGCCACATAGGGAATGTTATCGATCAGCGCCGAGAGCACTCCACTGACCCAGAGGATCAGGAGGGAAGCGAACAGCAGCGTGCCAGTCTCGGTCAGCTCCAGCGTGTGCCTGCCCGACTCGACCAAGCCGACCAGGCCGCGCGCCAGCGTGTCGATGAGGCCGGTGTCCACGGCCGCTCCGACGGCGATGAACAGGAAGGCGAAGAAGGCCAGCGTGGGCCACTCGATCTCCCGCTCGATAATGGCGAGGATGCCGTGAGTGCGTTCCTGCGGGGTCGGAGTGGCTGCTCGCCTCCGCAGGTAGAGCACATCCTGAACGACCAGCAGCGCCGCTCCCCCGATCACCGCTGGCACCGCCGCCGGCATTCCGGTTGCGGCGTGAGTCAGAAAGCCGAGCAGCACGAGGGCCGCGATCGCGAGGCCCCACTTGAGGAGGAGGGGGTCGGTGATGGTGGGGACTTCCGTTGGCGCGAGGCTCGTCTCCGCCGGGCTCTTCCGCTTCAGGGCGAGCCGGTAGTAGCGCCGAGAGAGGAGCGAACCGGCCACCAGCATCCACGCTACCGGCATGGCCAGGTTGATCAGAAATTCCATGAACGAAAGCCCCGCCGCGGACCCGATCAGGATGTTGGGCGGATCGCCGATGAGCGTCGCGGTGCCGCCGATGTTTGACGCGACGATCATCGGCATGAGGAGGGCTGCGGCGGCGATACCCGTCGTCGCTGCCATCCGGGTCGCCATCGGATACATGAACAGGACGGTCGTCACGTTGTCGACGAACGCAGAAAGCACTCCGGTGAACCAGACTATTCGGGCCTGGAGGGCGCCGGGAACCCCGCGAGCGCGATCCACCAAGCGAGCCGCCGCCCACCCGAAGGCGCCGGTGGTTTTCAATACGCCGACAATCGCCATCATGGAAGCCAGCAGGAGAATGACGTTGAGGTCCAGTGCCCGCTGGGCTCCCTCGAAGCTGATCAGGTGATAGGGCGTGAGATAGGTAAGGAGCCACAGCACCGCCGCGGCCGAGAGGATGACCAGCAACCGGTGGGCCTTCTCGAGAGTGAGCAGCACGAGCGAGGCCAGCAATACCGCGGCGACGATCGCCTGAGAGATGGGGTCCTGGGTGGCGGGCATGAAAGGTGAAAGGTGAGAGGGGAAGGGTGAAAAGGTAAGAGGCGTTGTTAGCTTACGGGCCATGCCGACTCTACGATCTCTCTCCGCCACGCTCCTCTTGATTCCATCGCTGGCAGCGGCTCAGCCGGCCCAGCCCCTCCGTCCCTTCGGCACCCTGCGCGAGCAGGCGGAGCTGCAGCAGAGGTGGCTGCGGCAGCGGCTCGACAGCATTCTGCCCGCCCTGATGCGGCGCTATGGAGTGGATCTGTGGGTGATCCCCATGCGGGAATACAACGAGGACCCCGTGTTCACTTCGCTGGTGTCGCCGACCACCTTCGCGGCGCGGCGACGAACGATCTACGTGTTCTTCGATCGTGGTCCGGAGCGAGGCGTTGAACGCCTTGCCCTGGGCGGCTCGTCACAGGGCGGCCTCTATGAGGCGGTGCGCAGCACCAAGCCGATTCCCGGGCCGGCCGGCATCGGTGGCCGGCAAGCCGAGCTCTGGGGCGACGAGCAATGGCAGGTGTTGAAGGGAGTGATTGCCGAACGTAACCCGCGGGTGATCGCGATCAACACCTCGCGGACCTTTGCCTTTGCCGACGGGCTCTCCGCCGGCGAGCTCGAAGGCATGGGTGAGGCCCTCGGCCCCGAGTGGACCAGCCGGTTCCGCCCGGCGGAAGGTCTGGCGGTGGACTTCATGGCGAGCCGGATCCCCGAAGAGGAGGTCTTCTATCAGCGGCTCAGCCGGCTCGTGTGGGAGCTGATCGATGAGATGTTTTCGAGCCGGACTATCACCCCGGGCGTAACCCGCACCAGCGATCTGGTCTGGTGGTGGCGCCAACGGCTCAACGACCTCGGCCTGGGTACCTGGTTCCAGCCCTCGATTGACGTCCAGCGGAAGGGAGCGACGGGGGAAGCCCTGGGGTCCGACCCGGTCATCCAGCGGGGCGATCTGCTGCATTGCGACGTCGGGATCACGGCCATGCGACTCAACACCGACACCCAACACAATGCCTACGTCCTGCTCCCGGGCGAGACCGATGCTCCAGCCGGGTTACGTAAAGCGCTGGCCAACGCGAACCGGCTCCAGGACATTCTGATGGGGGAGGTGCGACCGGGCCGGACCGGCAACGAGGTGCTCGGCGCGAGCCTCACGCGGATGCGCGCCGAGGGACTTGACGGCACGGTCTATACCCATCCGATCGGCATCCATGGGCACGGGGCCGGCCCGCTCATCGGCCTGTGGGACTATCAGGAAGGCGTACCTGGGCGCGGGGATCATCGGGTCATTGCGGGGATGTGGTTCTCGAACGAGCTCCAAGTGACCACGCCGGTGCCGGAATGGGGAGGCCAGGTGGTTCGCATGGCGATGGAAGAGGATTTCTTCCTCGGCGCGGATGGCAAGCCCAGGTGGGTGGTTGGACGGCAGGAAGGCTTGCACCTGGTGAAATAGGAGGTGGTAACCAGGAGGTAGTAAGCAGGAGGTAGTGAGTAGAAACAAACCCGATCGGTCTTGGATCCCTGCTCCGGTGCGGCGCTGTTCCCTACTTACTACCTCCTGCTTACTAAACTCCTGATTACATTCTGTCCCCGTATGACCGACGTTCCCGAGTACCTCCGGCGCCTGCGCCAGGCCCAGGAGGAACGAGCGAGAAAGGCCGGTACCGGGAAAGGAATCGCCCCGGCCCCGGAACGGATCACCGCGCAGTACACCCCGCTGGAGGAAGAGGCGATTCGCTGGGGACGACGCCTGGCCGGCAAGAACGAGCTCCGTTCCATCCGAGGTCTTTCGGGGGCGCGGTTCGCTGTGCTGGTTCGGCTTCAGTCTGCGAGCGGGGCCAGATTCCTGTCTCTCGAAGGAATTCCCAGCCGGGATGCGCTGCGCGAGCGGGTGAAGCCGGGTGCCACGGTCGGCGAGGAAATCCTCGGCGCCTACGAGATCAAGGGAGGACGACCGGTCACGATCGCCATGGAAGAAGGCCAGGTCGTGCTCAAGATGGGAGCGCCGCGCTTCGGCGGTGGGCCGGGTCCAATCAGTCCCGAAAAGATGCTTCGCAAGGCGGCGACCGAGGCGGAGCGGCGGGCGAGAGAGCGGGGGAAGAGCAGGGGACGGTAGCTGGAGGACGGCTCGGCGGCTGGACGGCTGGCTGTCAGGGAATCTTCGCGCGAAGCTCAACGTCGTATACCACCACCGAATTCGGGGGAACTCCGAAACTGCCCTCGACGCCAAAGGCGAGGCCCGGCGAGAGCACGAGTTTCCGGAGGCCTCCCACCTTCATACCGGGAAGCGCTGCCTCGATTCCGGGGAGCCCATCGCCGGCCCCGATCCGGACGCCGGCCTCCGCACTATCAACCAGTACCGCGTTGGGCAGCCAGCCCCGGTAGTGGACCAGCACCGAGTCTCCCTCCCCGACCTCGGGGCCGTCGCCAACCCGCAGGTCGCGATAGAGCACCCCGATGGGGAGCTTGGCCATGTCGCTGAGATCGACCTGGAGATCCGCGGCGTAATCCAGGTTCTCGGGGATGGTATCGGCGGGAAGCTCGGGCGGGTTAACGGCCCGGCGGAACGACTCGGCCTCGCGGGGGCACGCCGGAAGTAGGCAGACTGCCATCGGAACGATGAGCATCGACCGGAGCACGACAGAAAGCTAGCGGGTCTAGGGGGCCAGCCCGCTTGGCACCCTTGCCGCCACGAGAACACGCAGGTCGCGGGCACTCGGATCGGTCAGCGCTTTGAGGAAGGCCACCAGGTCGCTCACCTCAGAATCGACGGTGGGGTCTGGATCGCGCCGGCCGGCCTGCGGAGTGAGCGAACCGAATTCGGTGATATGGTGGGGATCCTCGTGGTTCCCTGAGATGCGGCTCAGCCGGGTCGGTTAGCTGCAGGTGCCGCTCACCAGAAACCAGCAGCGGGTTAGGTCCGACCCCTTGAAGAAGTCGAGCAGCAGGCGGCCTACCTTCTCCACCCCGGATCCGGAAGGGTGGGTCCCATCGTCGCGGAAGTCCTCGCGAACAAAGAAGTGGCCATCGGGTCGCGGAGTGGCGCCGTTGGCCCACAGGTCCGGTCCCCAGCCGATCCAGGGTGCCACCGTGGTGTGGTTGAGATCGCCGGCCC
Organism: Gemmatimonadales bacterium; assembly: GCA_052389555.1. Lineage (GTDB taxonomy): Bacteria > Gemmatimonadota > Gemmatimonadetes > Gemmatimonadales > GWC2-71-9 > JABFSM01. The sequence continues at coordinate 30,173 of JBQTHV010000201.1, forward strand.
GGGCGTCGACTCCTCCGCCCGCCATCTGGGTGATCTGCGCCTGGATCACCCACTTCACCGCGAATCCCGATTCGTAGGCGTACGGCTCGGGGTTGAGAGTCGTTGTGGCGTACCCGGCGTAGGTCCGATTGGACAGGAACACCAGCTTGAGATTGGGATAGCGGACCTTGAGGGCGCGGGCGATGGAGCCGACCTGGCTCACCAGCGTGTACCCATCAGCACTGCTTGAGGGCAGGGACACCGATGGCTGCGCGTTCGCGACCTTGACCCAAGCGACCTGTACCTGTTGCTCGGTGACCCCCGCCGGCGCGAGCCTGGTGTCTCGGATGAGGTCGTAGTTGGGAGCCGTAGGCGCCGTCCAGGTCGATGCCGTTTGCCCGCCCCGCGCGCCGTCCACCATGACGAGCGAGGTCCGCTGCACCGCGGGATCGGCCAGCGCCTGTTGCACGAAGCTCCCGACGGTGCACTGTCCGTCGCCGCCGCGGTTGCAGTACTCCTGGGTCGTGTTGGACATCCCGATCGAGAGCATCACGATCTCTCCCGCTGCGTTGGGCTGGCCGGCGGCGGTGAGGGGCGTGATAGCCTGGGCTCGCGCAAGTCCGTCCGCATGATGGGCAGTCGGCATGGTCGCGCCATCCGGATACTGCCCGCCGGGGAAGCCGAGATAGGTCCACGACGACGCATCCGAGAGCGGATGGGTCGGGATCAGGTCGTTCGGGGGCGGCTGGTTCTCTCCGGTCGGCTCGGCGTTGCACGCCGCGAGCACCAGAAGCCAGCTCAGCCAATAGGGTCGGTTTTGCATGGTATCGCCTCCTAATAGCAAGACCGGCTACTGGCGTTTCCGTTAAGAGTTCTGCATAATCATGGCCCCCGATCCGGACTGCAGCTTTTTGCCGGGGCTGCCTGACCCCTTGTGCGCGTGGAGGAGCTCGGAATGCCCCTCCGTTTTCTCGTCTTAGCGACCGCATCACTGACCGGCTTCCTCGCCGCGGCCTGCGGGAAGGAGGAGGCCGCCGAGCCGGCGGTAATCCCCTCGGTAATGGTGACGGCCACTGACTACGCGTTTCAGATGCCCGACACCCTCACTGCCGGCGTCACGACGTTTCGGCTTGTGAATCAGGGACAAGAGCTGCACCACCTGGTGCTGATCCGGCTCACTGAGGGCCAGACCCTGGCCGATATGCAGAGGATGAATCCGACGGGGCCAATGCCGGAAGGCATGGTGTTGAAGGGCGGACCCAACGCCGCTGCTCCGGGTGGTGCCATAGAAGCAACCCTGGAGCTCCAGCCCGGCAAGTACGCCGCGATTTGCGCGATCCCCTCCCCGGATGGCCAGCTTCACCTGATGAAGGGAATGGCGCGCGAGTTGACGGTGGTCCCGGCAGAAGGCGGCACCCAGGCGGCAGCGCCGACGCCCGACGTCACAATCAAACTCGCCGACTACGCCTTCGAGCTCTCCCGCCCGCTCGCCTCAGGCCGGCAAGTGATCCGGATCGAGAATACCGGAAGGGAGTGGCACGAATTGGTGTTCGTGAAGCTCGAGCCGGGCAAGAAGGTCGAGGAGTTTGCAACCTGGGCCGAAAAGCCGGCGGGCCCACCTCCGGGCTCTCCGATAGATGGGGTCGCCCCGATGGCTCCGGGCGAGTGGAATACGGTGACGGTGGATCTGGCGCCGGGAGACTACGGCTTTATCTGCTTCCTGCCGGATACCCAGCAGGGTAAGCCGCACTTGATGCTCGGGATGGTGCAGCAGTTCACCGTCCAGTGAACCGGGGGGGGACTGAGAACTGAAGACTGAAGACTGAAGACTGAAGACTGAAGACTGTTCCCTACTCACGCTATTCCCTTTTTGATCGCCTCGAGAACCTTCTCCGCGAACAAGTCGACTTCGTCGGGCGTCGTGTAGACGTTGGGCGTTATCCGGATCCCCACGAATTCGGGGTGGGTGATCAGGGTGTTCACGATGCGGTGCTTCTCGAACAGCCAGGCATTGAGCTTGGCCATGTCCATGCCGTCCACCGTGAAGAACCCGATCCCGCCGGCATAGGGTGAATCGAGCGGGGTCAGAATCCTAACCCGGTTGCTCTCGCTCTGGAGTCGCTTGGCCCAGCGGTCCCGGAGCCAGCGGAGCCGGGCGACTTTGCGGTCCGCGCCGATCGCGCGGTGGAAGGCCAGGGCCACCGCGATCGCATTGTGGTTGGCGGCCGGGTGGGTCCCGATCTCCTCGTACTTCCGGATGTCCTCGTCCATATTCGGCGGGGCCGCCATGAGGGGCCAGAGCGCCTTCTGCTTCTCCTTCCGCACGTAGAGGAAGCCGGCCCCGATCGGCACCAGCAGCCACTTGTGGAGGCTGGTGCCGTAGAAGTCGCAGCCCAGATCGTCGCGCTTGAACGGGAAATGGGCGTAGGCGTGGGCACCGTCTACGAAGACCTCGATCCCGCGCGGCCGGGCCAGCTCCACCAGCTCCCGCACCGGCATGATCTGGCCGGTGAGGTTGGTGATGTGGGTGACTTCAATGACCCGGGTTCGTGGAGTGAGGGCCGCCTTGAACTGGTCCACCAGATACTCTTGGGACGGCGGCGGAACCTGGAACGAGATCTCCTTGAGGACGATCCCGTCCCGCCTAACCCGCTGCCGCCAGGACGTCAGCATGCGCCCGTAGTTCTGGTTGGTGACCACCACCTCGTCGCCCGGCTTGAGATCGAGGCCGAAGATCATGATCTCGTTGGCCTCGGAGGCGTTCCGGGTGATCGCCATCTCTTCGGGGTCGCACCCGAAATCGCGGGCGAGATCCCGCCGCACGCTCTCGATCCGGGGCTCCAGCACCGCCCACATGTTGTAGACCGGGAGCTCGTTGCTGAACTTGAGGTCCCGGATCATCTGCTCGAGCACGTGGGTCGGTGCGGGCGAGCAGCCGCCGTTGTTCAGGTTGACCAGCGTCCGGTCCACGTCGAATGCCCGCTGGATCTCGGACCAGTAGGCCTCGTCGTCTGCCAGCTCCTCCGGCGATTGGCCGGTGACGGAGCGGCCGGCCTCAGCCACCCGCCGCATAGCAGTCTCCCGGAATATCGGCAGCGAAACCATGCTGCCGGCCAACGCGGTGACGAACGAGCGGCGAGTGCTCATGGAGCAGGGACCAGGGACCAGGGGCCAGGGGCCAGGTGTGAACGCGCGTCGAGAGAAACGAATGGGGGCATGGCTCGTCGGTGGTGGCGGATTACGAGCAGTCAAAAGATAGCCACCGTTCGTCAGGCACGCGACCTGCAACTCCATGCGCGGCATTCACCTGATTCGCTGACCGTCGAGCCCCGGCGGGAAGCAAAGGAACGATGGACCAGTCTATTACCGGACCGATGCGGTGCCTTGCACCGGCCCGGCGCAGAGTTCTGTTCACGGCAATCTGCCGGATTCCGGTCGGAGCCGGCGCGATTGCGCTCGCCGGCCTCGCCCTGGCCTGCCAGCCCGGGACTGAGCCCACAGGCGACAACCAAAGCGGAACCATTGCCGTTTCGGTGAGCGGGCTCCCTCCGGGGAGTCTGGCCGCGGTGACGGTCTCTGGTCCTGGGGGATACCAGCGCACTCTTACGGCTTCGGAGACACTCGCCGACCTGTCGCTGGGCACGTACCTGGTCACGGCGGCATCCGTTGTCGTGGAGGGCGACGGATTCGGGCCTTCGCTCTCCTCCCAGAACGTCGCCATCACAACCGCTAACCCGGCGGCCAGCGTGTCCGTTTCGTACACCGCGACGACCGGCCGGCTTCAAATCACCATCGCGGGAGTTCCTCCGGGAGCGTCCGCCGCCGTCGAGCTGAGCGGTCCCGGCGGCTACCAACGGTATCTCACGGTGTCCGAGCTGGTGCCCGGACTGTCCCCTGGGGAGTACACCGTGACCAGCTCGCTCATCACGAGCGGCGGCTACAGCTATCTCGCGGCGCCCTCGACCCAGGCCATCTCCATTACCGCCGGCGCGATGGCGCTGGCCGACGTGACCTATTTCCCGGCGACCGGTTCGTTGGGGGTAACCATCACGGGACTTCCTTCCGGAACGCCTGCGCAGGTCACCCTGACCGGTCCCGGCGGATTCTCCCAGCTCCTCTCGGAGAGTCAACTCGTTTCCGGACTCGCGCCCGGCCCCTACACTCTGGATGCCGCGCCGGTCACGAGCGGTGGCGTCACCTACAGTCCCGCTCCGTTGAGCCAGAGCAGGACCGTCTATGCGGGACAGAACACCACCGCCACGGTGGGCTATGCGCCTCCGGGTGGGTCCGGCGACCTCCGGATCGATGCGGTGTATCTGACCCAGGCCACCCAGCGCCTGGACGGTTCGGTACCGCTGGTGGCCGGGCGGGATGGCTACTTGCGCGCGTTCGCGCTGGCCGATGGCGCCAATGCGCTGCAGCCGGCGGTGCGGGTTAGGCTCTATCAGAGCGGCAACCTGGTCCAGACCTATACCATTCCAGCCCCCGGCGTGAGCGTGCCCATGGCGGCCGACGAGAGCTCGCTCGCAAACTCGTGGAACGTGCTGATCCCGGGCCCCCTGGTGCAGCCCGGGCTCGCGGTGCTCGCCGACGTGGACCCCGGCAACGGGGTGGCCGAGTCCGATGAGAGCAACAATCAGTTTCCCGTATCGGGCAGTCCGGCATCCGTCGATGTGCGGGCCCTTCCCACGTTCGCGATCCGGCTGGTTCCGGTCCTCCAGCAGGCCAACGGGCTTCAGGGGAACGTGACCTCGGCCAATCTGGAAACGTTCCTGAACGACTTCAGGCAAATGCTGCCGGTGGGGGCCTCCGACGCCGACCTTCGGGATGTCTATACCACCACGGCGCCGGCTCTCCAGGGCAACAATTCCAACAACGCCTGGAATACGGTGCTCGCCGAGCTTCTTGCGCTGCGCACCGCCGACGCCAGCACCCGCTACTACTACGGGGTCGTGAAAGTGAACTACGCGAGCGGTACGGCCGGGATGGGCTACGTTGGCGGGGGCGCCCGTACTGCGATCGGTTGGGACTACCTGCCCTCGGGAAGCCGGGTTATGGCCCACGAGCTGGGGCACAACATGGGTCGCCTGCACGCACCCTGCGGCCCGGTGGGCGGACCGGATCCGAACTACCCCTACTCGGGAGGGGTGATCGGAGCGTGGGGGCTCAACCTGAACGGGCTGGTGCTCAAGCCGCCGACGACGGCGGACGTCCTCGGGTATTGCCAACCGGTCTGGGTGAGCGACTACAACTGGCGCGCGATGGTCGCGTATCGGGAGGGCGGGCCCAATAACGC
>JBQTHV010000202.1:0-12889 GCA_052389555.1 Gemmatimonadales bacterium
GTCGTAGGGATTCATGCTGTAACCGACCAGCGCGTTGTAGTTGGCCGGCATCCCGCTGGCCACCCAGTTGGCCAGCTCCGTAAGGGAGGTCTTGGCGATGATGATCGCGCCGGCATCGGTCAGGTTCTTGACCAGGGTTGCCTCGTAGGGTGGCACCAGGCCGTCGAAGGCGAGCGCGCCTCCCGTCGTGGGCATGTCGGTGGTATGGATATTGTCCTTGAGCGCGATGGGAATCCCGTGCAGCGGCCCGCGGATTCTCCGCGCCCGCCGCTCCCGGTCCCGTTCCTCGGCGATTTCGAGGGCCCGCGGGTTAACGGTCATGATCGCGTTCAGCCGGTCCTCGTAGAGCGCGATGCGGGTGAGGGACTGCTGCACGATTTCGCGCGAGGTGATCCGGCCCTGTTCCATCGCCGTGCGCATCTCGGCGATGGAGGCTTCGACCACCGTGAATGGCTTGCGGGCTTGATCGCTCACGCCGCCAACCAGCACACCGGTGAGTACCAGGAGGGGGAAGGGCTTTCGCATGGCGCCTCGATGATGTCGCGGAGCCTAATATGGCTCGCGCCAGCAGGGCTGCCAACTCGGTAGCAACGGCCGCCGGGGCGGGACTGGTCCTCGGCAACCGAATGCAACCTCGCCGCGTCCTATTACGTAGTCACCCATGACCCAGCTGGTGGTTCAGACTTTGCCCCGAGCCCGAATCGGACATTACCCTGCCCTGCTCTGCCTGGGCCTAGGTCTCTTGTCGACGACTACCATCGAGGCCCAACGATCTCGAGGCACCGCGATCGTCCGGGGCACCGTTGTCACCGGTCAGGACCAACCGATCGAGCTCGCCGTGATCGAGCTCCGAGTCCGCCGCGATTCGAGCGACCATGACCAATGCGGCAGGACGATTCCAGCTCGACAGCATCGCGGATGGCGTGTACCACCTGATGATTCGTCAGGTTGGCTTTGCCCCGGCTATGACCCCCGACTTCACTGTCGCGGCAGGCCAGCTTCGCGACCTCGGCCGGATCCGGATCGAGGCGGTGGCGGTCCGGCTCGCCCCCCTCGAGGTCACCGTCGAGCGGCCCGACGTGGTCTTCGGGGCCGACCGCACCGGCTACCTGGTCGAAGCGCTCACGGCTGCCGCCGGCCGAGTGATCACCGACGCGCTGCGGGAGATCCCCGACGTGATCGTGGACCTGGACGGGACGGTGCGCCTCCGAGGCGCTACGCCGACGATCTTCATCAACGGCCGCCCCGCGCCCATGCAAGGGGACCAGGTCCTCGTCTTCCTGCAGAACTTCCCTGCCGACCGAATCGAGCGGATCGAGGTGCTCGATGCACCGCCGGCGCGCTTCAGCGCCGAGGGGGCAAGCGGGGTCATCAACATCGTCTTGAGGGAAGGGGTCGAGCTGGGCCTCACCGGCTCGGTAGCGGTCTCCGCCGGCACCCGCGATCAGTACAGCCTGACCAGCCAGGCCACCCTGCATCGGGGGAAGCTCATGGCCAACGGGGGCCTGACCGCCCGGTGGAGCGATATGGAGAATGCCGACTTCACGCTCCGCCAGAACCTGCTGACCAGCCCGATCACCTACCTCCAGCAGGACGCCCGCTCCAGCCGCTCGAGCGGCAATGGGGGAACCTTCGTGGACCTCCGCTACGAGGTGTCGCCGAAATCCCGATTCTTTGGCCGCTTCTTCGGCAACCTGAACGGCGACGACCGGAATGGCCGCACCGAGACCGCCCATCTGGACGAGCTTCGAGACGCGACGCTCCAGTATGACCGCCTGAGCCGGCAGGACGGGCATGGCAGGTCCGCGGACCTCCGGGTGGGCTACCAGCGAACCTGGATCCCCGAGCGCCATACCTTCGAGATCGAAACGGGCGCGAGCTACAACACCAACCGGAACACCACGCGCGAGGAGATCGCGGCAGACTCGACCTCCCTCGGCGATGAGCTCTTGCCGCCCTGGCGTACCGACCGCGAGAGCGGAAGCAGGAACCGCGGGTTAGGGTTCGAGATTGACTATGTGCGACCGTTCGGCAAACAGGGCACCATCCAGGTCGGCACCACCCTCCGCCGCACCAGTTCCCGGGAGGACCAGGCGACCAGTCTCATCGAGACCCCCAACCCGGAGTCCCCCCGCCAGCTCGACCTCCGGGAGACCGAACGGGTCCAGCGCACCGGGTCGGCCTACCTCACCTTGCAGCGCCGCGTCGGGAAAGTCGGCGTCGTGGCCGGGCTCCGCGGCGAGTGGGTGGTGGACCGCATCGAGCTGCCGCGCGGCGAGCGCATCGATCGCGACGAGACCAACCTGTTTCCCAGCCTCAGCCTGAACTGGACTCCGCGCCAGCGGCTGTCCTTCCGGGTAAGCTTCTCCCAGCGGGTGGGCCGTCCCGGGCTCTCGGTCCTCGATCCGACCGATCGTTCCACCGATCCGCTCAATCGGCTGGTGGGTAATCCCGACATCAAGTCGTCCCTAACCCGCAACATCTCGCTCGGCTTCAACTCGGCCGGCCGGCTGGGCCAGGTGTCGCTCGGCCCCTACTGGAACCGGACGACCGACGGCTGGGAGCGGGTGACGACGGTCGATTCCACCGGAGTCTCCACCTCCCGATACGAGAACCTCACCTCCCGCACCAACCTGGGTGCCAGCCTGAACCTCAGCCCTCCCCGGGTCTGGGGATGGACCGTGCGGGTTAACTTCAGCGCAGCGCGATCGACGCTCGAAGGAAGTCTCCGTCCGGAAGGGCTGGCCGATGGGCAGGTCCGCTGGTCGGTTGGCGGCAATCTCTCCGGCCCGGTCATTCGGGGAATCATGGCGCAGGGGACCTTCGGCTACGAGCCGGGGCGCGACCTGGTGCAGGGCCGCACCTCGGGCCAGTGGCGGGCCGATTTCAACTTCCGCTATCGCCTCATGAACAACCGCACGACGCTCAACCTCCGGGTCCAGGACCCGTTCGCGCTGCGGCGCACCACTCAGGAGATCCGCGACCCGTCGGTCATCCAGAGCTCGCGCAGTCGGGTGACCACGCGGAGCCTGAGGGTAAACGTGTCCTATTCGTTTGGGGCACGCGGGAGAGGACCGGATGGGGCTCCCCGCGCCATGGATCACTAGGAATCCCAGGGCCCTCGAAGGGGCTCAGGACTGGTCCTTCCGGGTGACAATCCTGATGATGCCGTTCTTACCCCGCTCGCCGAGCAGAAGCTCCGCCTTCGGCCCCTTGATCACTTCGATCGACTCGACCCGCTTCAAGATGGCGAGGTTCGGCCGCCTGGTCTGGATGGGGAGGTTCGAGCCGATGGGGCTGGTGGTACATCAGTCTGGCACGCCAGCAGGATGAGCGAAACAGCAACGGCTCCCAGCCCGATAGGCCGCGAGGGGATCCCGAACTCGCGGACCCGGGAACGAGTAGAATTAGGGTCAACCCAGTCCGGATCCGGAGCTTCCCATGCGGCTCGTCACCCTGCGCTCTTGGCGGAATCGTCTCGCGGCGTTGGCTCTCGGGGCCATCGTCCTCCCATCGACTCCCGGGCAGGCTCAGTCGAGCGACTCGGCGATCAAGCCCGCGCCTAACCGCCCGGCCGGCGAAGGCGAGGGGCCGTTCCAGCGCCTCATCATCCGCGGCGCGACCCTGATCGACGGCACCGGGGGCCCGCCCCGGGGTCCGGTCGATATCGTCGTCGAACGAAACCGCATCACCCAGGTGGCCGGTGTGGGTTACCCCCGGGTACCCATCGACAGCGCTCGGCGTCCTCGAAACGCCACCCGGGAGATCGACGCCGCAGGGATGTATGTCCTGCCCGGCTTCATCGATCTGCACGTGCACCAGGGCACCCCGCAGAAGGCACCGGAGGCCGAGTATTACAACAAGCTGTGGCTGGCGCACGGGATCACCTCCGTCCGCGGCGTACCGTTCGGGCGGCTCGAATGGTCTCTCCGGGAAAAAGCTCGCAGCGCCCGCAACGAGATCACCGCCCCGCGCTACTGGGTATATCAGCGTCCCGGCACCGGCTGGAATCAGGGGCCCGTGCGCACGCCCGAGCAGGCCAGGGCGTGGGTGCAATGGCTCGCCAAACAGGGCGCCGATGGCCTCAAGCTCGGCGCCGAACGGCCGAGCATCATGGCGGCGCTGCTCGCCGAAGCCAAGAAGCTGGGCCTCGGCAGCACGGCGCATCTGGCCCAGACCGGGGTCGCGCAGATGAACGCGCTCGACGCCGCGCGCCTCGGGCTCGGTGCAGTGACTCACTTCTACGGGATCTTCGAGTCGATGTACCAAGGGACCGACGTGCAGCCCTGGCCCGCCGACATGAACTACAACGACGAACAGCACCGGTTCGGACAGGTGGCCCGTCAGTGGAGTCTGGTCAAGCCCCACGGGGAGAAGTGGAACGCGTTCCTCAAGGAGCTCAAGCAGCTCGACGTGACCCTCGACCCCACCATGACGACCTACCTCACCGGCCGCGACGTGGCCAAGCGGATGGCCGCGCCCTGGCACGAGAAATACACCCTGCCGACGTTGTGGGACTACTACACCTCGAGCCGGTCCAACCACGGTTCGTATTTCTACTACTGGACCACCTGGGACGAAGTTGCCTGGAAGAACTTCTACCGGGTTTGGATGGAGTTCGTCAACGAGTACAAGAACATGGGCGGGCGGGTTACCCCGAGCTCGGATGCCGGCTTCATCTACAACACGCCGGGCTTCTCGACCATCGAGGAACTGGAGCTCTTCCAGGAAGCCGGCTTCCACCCGCTCGAGGTGATCCGCAGCGCCACACTTCACGCCGCGGAGACGCTCTACCAGCCGCTCGGGAAAGAGCCCGAGATCGGGCTGGTGCGCGAGGGGATGCTCGCGGACCTCGTGATCGTTCCCGAGAACCCGATCGAGAATCTCAAAGTGCTCTACGGCACCGGCTGGTTCCGGCTCAACGACCAGACCGGCAAGGTGGATCGGGTCGGTGGCATTCGGTACACCATCAAAGACGGTATCGTCTTCGACGCGCGAAGGCTGCTCGAAGACGTGGGGCGGATGGTCGAAGCACAGAAGAAGCAGCGGATGGCGGCGGGCGCCGGGTCGCGAAACTAGAATTCCCCAATGCTTCGACGCTTCCGCCTCTGCTTTGCTGCCTTGGGATTCGCGCTGGCTTCGGCGGGGGCCGCACAGCACGAGGGTCATGCCGGCAAGCTCGGCACCGTAGTTTTCCCGAACTCCGGGAAGCCAACCGCCCAAGCTCCCTTTCTCCGCGGCGTTGCTCTCCTTCACAGCTTCGAGTACCAACCAGCAGCCCGGGCTTTTCGGGAGGCCCAGGCCACCGATCCCGGTTTCGCGCTGGCGTATTGGGGCGAGGCGCTGACGTACAGTCACGTGCTCTGGCGGGAGGAGAACCTCGCGGCTTCGCGCGCGGCCTTGCACCGGCTCGCTGCGACGCCGGCCGAGCGCCTGGCCCGGGCCGGAACCGGTCCGGAGCGCTCCTTCGGAGCGGTGGTCGAGGCGTTCTATGCCGACGGGTCGCTCCCCGATAGGGTACGCGCCTATGCCGACGCGATGCGGCGCCATGTGCAGGCGGCCGCCGGCGACCCGGAGGCAGCCGCGTTCGCCGCCCATGCCCTCATGCTGGCCGCGAATCTTTCGACCGCGGAGCGCGCTACCCTAACCCGGGAAGCGATCGAGCTGGCCCAACGAGTGGCCCGCCGGAATCCCGATCATCCCGGCGCAGTACACTATCTCATCCACCTCTACGACACGCCCGGGATGGCGGCCCTGGGGCTCGCGTTTGCGCGGGCGTACGATCGGATCGCGCCGGCGGCCGAGCACGCGCTTCACATGCCGTCGCACATTTATCTCCAGCTTGGCCTTTGGGAAGAAGTGGTCAATTCCAATGAGCGTCCCTGGGCCGCGTCTCGCGCTGAGCCAGGCCGAGCCGACTGGCACGCGTTCGCGTGGCTGCAGTACGCCTATCTGCGGCAAGGCCGCTGGGCCGACGCGCGAGGCCTCATCGATAGTGCCCGGGTCCTAACTCGGGGCCCTTCGGATTCCTACGTTGACGCGCGCTACATCGTGGCTCGGCTGGAGTTTCAGTACGCGGCGGACACCGGCAAATGGCAGCAGCCGATCGGGTTGCCCGGAGTCGGCAGCGGACCGGTGTCAGATCGGGAGCGGGGATTCGGAGTGTTCGCTCGGTATTGGCGAGCGATCGATGCCGCGCAACGCGGGGATCCAGGGCTGGGGTCGGTCGCAGCGCCGTTTCTTGCCATCGCCGACTCGGTTCGGACCGGAACCTTCGGGCCCGAGCGCTCCGCGGTCCAGGCAAGCAACGCGCTCGTCGTCGGGGCGCTGGTGGCGCGTTCCCGCGGTGACCGGCCCGGATACCTCGCATCGCTGCGAGCGGCGGCCGAGCTCGAGCAGAAGCTTACCGCCTTTGTCGGTCCCCCCGAACGAGTGTTCGCGCTGGAGCTGCTGGGCGAAGAGTTGATCGCCGAAGGGAGAGCTCCTGAGGCCGTCACGGCCTACGGCGACGTGCTGAAACTCTGTCCCAACCGCTCCCGTGCGTTGCTCGGCCTTGCCCGCGCCAAGGCTGCCGCAGGTGACCAGGCGGGCGCCGACGAAGCAACGGCGACCCTGCACGCCAACTGGAAAAGGGCCGACCCGGACGCCCTGGCGCTCACGAAGCGTGGATCCTAGGAGTTTTGTGGCACCGGCTCGGCGCTGCCCTTCCCGCAACCGCCGGAACATGAGACAGGCCAACGACATCTGTCAGGGCACAAATCTTGACACGCTCCAGCATGAGCATCACGCGCGCCCACGGGCGGGCGCCCCGGTCAATATCTGAACCCGAGGAGACCCCTGAAAGAGCCAGAAACGCTCCGCCTCGCCCTGCCGAAAGGCCGCATGGAGGAGGGCGTCCTGCGCCTGCTCGCGGACGCCGGCATCCGGGTGCAGCTTGACCCACGGGGATACCGGCCAACCGTGTCGCTGTGCCATACCTCCTGCAAGCTGCTCAAGCCGCAGAGCATAGTGGAAATGCTCCACGCCGGGTCGCGCGACCTGGGCTTTGCCGGTGCCGATTGGGTGGCCGAGTTGAACGCCGACGTGGTGGAAATGCTCGACCTCGGCATCGACCCGGTGCGCCTGGTGGCTGCCGCGCCGACCGAATTGCTCGAGAACGGGTGGCTACCCAGCCGGCCCGTCACCGTGGCCAGCGAGTACGTGAATCTGACCACGCGATGGATGCAGGCCAACGAAATCGCGGGGACCGTGCTTCGCTCCTATGGGGCGACCGAGGTGCTGCCGCCGGAAGACGCGGACGTGATCGTAGACAATACCGCCACCGGATCCACCCTGCGCGCCAACCGGCTCGCCATTGTAGACGAGCTGATGCGCTCGTCCACCCGGCTGTACGCGCACCGGGCCTCGCTGGAGTACCCGTCGCGGCGGAGACGCATCGAGGAAATCGTCCTGCTGCTGCGCTCGGTGCTCGATGCCCGGTCGCGGGTCATGCTGGAGCTGAATGTCTGTGACGCCAAGCTGGAAGCCGTGATCGCGGTGCTTCCCTGCATGCGGGAGCCGACCATGGCGCGTCTGCACGGCGATGCGGGTTATGCAGTCAAGGCGGCCGTGCCCCGGGAAGGCCTCACCGAGGTCATCCCGTTGCTCAAGTCGCGCGGAGCGACGGATATCGTCGTCTATCCGCTCTCGCAGATCGTTCCGTGACCGCCGTGCTCACTCCCTCCAATCCGGTAGCGACCCAGGCATCCTACTCGGTGCCGCGCCCGCCCTTCCCGATCGACCTGCACCTGGACGGCAACGAAGGGCCGCCTCCTCCGCCTTCGCTGCTGGCCCGCGCGGTGCGCGACGGGGAAGTTCTCCGGCGCTATCCGTCGACCAAGGAGTTCGAGGCGAAGCTGGCCCGGCGCGCCGGCGTCGCTCCGGACCGCATGCTGGTGACCGCCGGCGCCGATGATGCGCTGGACCGGCTGTGCCGGACCATGCTGGCGGGCGGCCGGGAGATCGTCCTCCCGGTCCCGACGTTCGAGATGCTGGACCGCTACGCCCGCGCCGCCGGTGGAATGGTCGTCGAGGTGGAATGGGGCAATCGTCCCTGGCCGCGCGAGGAAGTTATCGCCCGGCTGTCCGCACGAACCGGCATCGTCGCCGTGGTGAGCCCCAACAATCCGACGGGCGGCGTCGTGTCGGCGGACGATTTGCGCGCCGTGTCGGAGGCCGCGCCGCACGCGACCGTCCTGGTGGACATGGCCTATGCCGAGTTCGGCGATGGCCGGCTCACCGACCTGGCGCGGGACCTGCCTAACACGGTAGTAGCCCGGACGTTCTCCAAAGCGTGGGGTCTGGCCGGTTTGCGGGTCGGCTACGCCATCGGACCGGCGGAAGTCATTGGCTGGCTGCGCAGCGTGGGCGCGCCCTATGCCGTATCGGGACTATCGCTCGCGGTGGCCGCCCGGTGGATGGAGGAAGGTACCGCGACGATGGAGGCCTTCGTCGCCGAGGTACGGGCCGAGCGCACCGAGCTCGAGGCATTCCTCTCGGACGCGGGGATAGCGGTACAGCCGAGCGCTGCCAATTTCGTCTTCGCCCGCTTCCGCGATGCGACAACGGTATTGAACGGATTGGCCCAGCGAGGCATTGCCGTTCGGGCGTTTCCCAGCGATGCCCGGCTGCAGAACGCCTTGCGCATCACCTTGCCGGGCACCCGGCCCGCGTTCGATCGGCTGCGGCGCGGGCTCCAGGAAGTGCTCTAGATGGCTGCGCGTAGCCACACCGTCGAGCGCCGAACCCGGGAGACCGACATCTCCGCGACCCTGAACCTCGAGGGGACCGGAACGGCGGAGATCTCCACTGGCATCGGCATGCTGGACCACCTGTTGGCCCAGCTAGCTCAGCACGGGCGGTTCGACATTGCGCTGCGCTGCCAGGGCGACTTGAAAATTGATGACCACCACTCCGCGGAGGATTGCGCCCTGGCGCTGGGAGCGGCCCTGGACGGCGCGCTCGGCGACCGCCGGGGCATCCGCCGGTTCGGATCCGCCCACGCGCCCCTGGACGAGGCGCTCTCACGTGTGGTGATCGATTTGTCCGGGCGGCCCTGGCCGGAGGTGCGGCTGGACCTCCGGCGAGAGCGCCTGGGCGAGCTTGCCTGCGAGAACGTGACCCACTTTCTGAAGAGCTTCGCGATTGCCGCGCGGCTGACATTGCACGCCGATGTCCTCCGCGGCGAGAACGACCACCACAAGGCCGAGGCGACTTTCAAAGCGCTGGCGCTGGCACTGCGCGAGGCGGTGACCCGGGACGGCGCGGGCGTGCCCAGCACCAAAGGCGTGCTGTGACCGCCAAGCGATTGATCGATGTTGTGGTTGTCCCCACCGGAACCGGCAATCTCGCATCGATGCTGGCAGCACTGGAACGGGTGGGCGCTCGGCCGCGCGTAGCCTCCGGTCCGCGCGACGTAGAGCAGGCGGCGCGTCTCGTGCTTCCCGGCGTGGGCACGTTCGGCGCGGCGAAGCAATCACTCGAGGAAGCGCGACTCTGGGACCCCATCCGGGCGCACCTCTCAGCGGGAAAACCGTCGCTGGTCGTGTGCCTGGGCCTGCAGCTGCTGGCCGAGGCAAGCGACGAGAGTCCAGGCGTGGTGGGACTCGGCATCGTCCCCGGTGCAGTGCGACGGTTTCCGGGTGAGCTCCGAGTGCCGCAGCTGGGATGGAACCTGGTCGAGGCGACCGCGTCGTGCCGCTTTCTCGAAAGTGGGCATGCCTATTTCGCCAACAGCTATTACTTGCGCGATGCCCCCGGATGGGAAGTTGGCTGGTCGCGCTACGGCGAACCGTTCGTGGCCGCGCTGGAAAAGGGTGACGTCCTGGCCTGCCAGTTCCATCCGGAGCTCTCCGGAGATTTCGGCGCGGCCCTCCTGCATCGCTGGATAACCGGCACCGAGCGCGGGTCAGGGCCAATTCCGCGCATCATCCCTTGTCTGGACGTACGTGACGGACGGGTTGTGAAGGGCGTGCGTTTTCAGAACTTGCGGGATGCAGGCGATCCCGCCGAGCGCGCTGCGCTCTACCAGCAGCAAGGAGCGGACGAGCTGGTCGTGCTGGATGTCTCCGCGACCGACGAAGGCCGCCGCACCCGGGCCGACACGGTGCGAGCGGTGCGGGCGCGTATCGGAATCCCGCTGACCGTCGGCGGTGGAGTGCGGGCGATCGACGACGTGGGGCGGCTGCTCGATGCGGGCGCCGACAAGGTCGGCATCAACACCGCTGCAGTCGCCGATCCGGACATTCTCGAGACGGTAGCCGGTCGATTCGGCCGGCAATGCACCGTTCTTGCGCTCGACGCAGCCCGCACCGAGCGCGGTTGGGAAGTGGTGACCCACGCGGGCAAGAACCGGACTGGCCTGGATGCGATTGCCTGGGCCGCCGAGGCAACCCGGCGCGGTGCCGGCGAGCTCCTGGTGACCAGCGTCGATCAGGACGGCACTCGGCAGGGGTATGACACCGCACTGCTCCGCGCCATTCGCGGACGCGTATCGGTTCCGATCATCGCTTCCGGGGGAGCTTCCTGCGTGGAACATCTCCTCGATGCCCTGGAAGCCGGGGCCGACGCGGTACTGGCCGCCTCGATTTTTCACGATGGCGACCAGACTGTGGCTGCGGTGAAGGCGGCGCTGGCTGAGCGGGGCGCGCGGGTGCGGCGATGATCATTCCCTCGGTCGATGTCCAAAACGGCCGCGCCGTGCAACTGGTGGGCGGCCGGGAGCTGAGAATTGACGGAGGCGATCCGCGGCCCTGGGTGGAGCGGTTTGCGGTGGCTGGCGAAATCGCGATCATCGATTTGGACGCCGCCAAAGGAAGTGGATCGAACGCGGAGCTGATCGCCTCCCTGTTACGGCTGGCACGGTGCCGGGTGGGTGGGGGAATCCGGGACGGGTCCACCGCGCTCGACTGGCTCGACCGCGGAGCTGCGAAGGTGATTCTGGGCACCGCGGCGCAGCCGGATATTCTCACGAAATTGCCGCGCGAACGGGTCATCGCGGCGCTCGACGCCGAGGACGGAGAGGTGATGGTCCACGGCTGGCAGACCCGAACCGGCGCTCGGGTAGAGGATCGGGTCGCGGAGCTCATGCCGTACGTCGGCGGCTTTCTCGTCACCTTCATCGAGCGCGAAGGCCGCATGGTGGGCCTGGACCTGGAGCGCGCCCGGGCCCTGGTCGACCGGGCGAACGGCGTGCCCATCACCTTCGCGGGCGGAGTCGCTTCTCCGGAGGACATTGCCGTACTGGACCGGCTGGGGGCGGACGCCCAGGTCGGCATGGCGCTCTATTCCGGTGCGCTGGATCTGGGCGATGCAATCGCCGCACCGCTCGCGAGCGACCGCCCCGACGGCCTGTTCCCGACGATCGTGATGGATGTCCACGGCCAAGCGTTGGGTCTGGCGTACAGCAATCGCGAGAGCCTGCGTGAGGCGGTGCGCACCCGCACCGGCATCTACTGGTCGCGCGAGCGCGGCCTGTGGCGCAAAGGCGAGACCTCGGGCGACACGCAGGAGTTGCTCGAAGTCCGCCTCGACTGCGACCGCGACACGCTCGCCTTCGTGGTGCGGCAGCGGGGGAGTGGATTTTGCCACAAGGGAACTCCCGGGTGCTTTGGGGAGCGGCGCGGGCTGCCCGGGCTCGCAGCGACCGTCCGATCACGCCTCATGAACCGGCCGCCCGGCTCGTACACCGCGCGATTGTTCGACGATTCCGATCTGCTCGCGAGCAAGCTTCTGGAGGAGGCGGGTGAGCTGGCCCAACCGGACGCGGATGTGGCGCACGAGGCGGCCGATCTCTTGTACTTCACGCTGGTGCGCATGGCGAAAGCCGGGATTTCGCTCGAAGACGTGGAGCGCCGGCTGGCCGAGCGGGCATTGCGAGTTAGGCGACGCAGCGGCGACGCCCAATGAGGCGGCTTCGACCCGAGCAGGTACCGGCGCGACGGAGTGCCGTTAACGTCGAAACCCTGGCGCGCGCCGGTGCGATCGTGGACGACGTGCGGGCGCGGGGTCAAGCGGCCTTGCTGGAGCATGCGGCGCGGCTGGGCGATTGGAACCAGGGAGAACCGTGGTTGCTCGACCAGGCGGCCTTGGGCCGGGCGTTCGAGGCGCAATCCGTCGAGGTCCGCGCCCTCCTGGAACGCACCGCCACGCGGATTCGCCGGTTCGCGGAGTTCCAGCGAGACAACCTGCGCACCGGATCGCTGCCCATCGAGGGGGGCGAAGCCGGATTCACCTTGGTGCCGGTCGCGCGGGCAGGCTGCTACGCCCCCGGCGGCAGGTTTCCTCTCCCCTCGTCGGTGCTCATGACCGCGGTAACCGCCCGGGTGGCAGGCGTCGAGTCAGTCGCCGTTGCTTCACCCCGGCCCGCCCCCATCACGCTCGCGGCGGCACATGTCGCCGGGGCCGATGCGTTGCTTACCGTAGGCGGTGCCCAGGCGATTGCCGCGCTGGCGTTCGGAGCCGGACCACTTCAGGCCGTCGATGTCATCGTCGGGCCGGGAAACCGCTGGGTCACCGCCGCCAAGCACATCGTCTCGGGAGCCGTTGGCGTTGACGTGCTGGCGGGGCCGTCCGAGCTGGTGGTGATCGCGGACGACTCCGCCGATGCCTCGACCATCGCCGCCGATCTGCTCGCGCAGGCGGAGCACGATACGGACGCACTGCCAGTGCTCATCACGACCTCGACGGCGTTGGCGAACGCAGTGGATCGAGAGATTCAGGTGCAGCTCGAGACCCTCTCCACAGCAGCAACCGCACGGGCCGCCTTGGAGCAGGGGTATACCGTTGTCGTGCGCGATGACAACGAAGCCGTCGCGCTTTCGAATCGCATTGCACCGGAGCACGTGCAGCT